>RDZR01000010.1 GCA_004294095.1 Verrucomicrobiota bacterium | reverse complement strand
TGGCCCTTCTGTGGCTGCGATCCGGTGCTCTGTGAAGTTCCTTTGCAGGGGCTCACACTAAGCGACTCGTCAATGCGAATCTTGACTTCTCGCAATGATGGATCAACGGAAGTCAGCGCGGCGAATAATTCTGTTAGGTAGTTGGTCTCGATCCATACCTGATGCATATCGCTTGGAATGGATAAGCATCCGATGCCCTCATCTTCAACATGCCATGTTGAATTTGCAAACCAACGCTTGAAGGCATGTGGGCCGACACGCTTTTTTAAATCCTCTCCAGCTTCAAGCCATGGATTGTGTTCTCCGATGCACACTTCTAACTGCTCTTCCGCTTGGTCCATTTCCTCTGTTAGTTCGTCCATTTTTTCTGGGGGTGTTTCACGCTCTTTTGCTCGCATCAGTTCACGCAATTGTGTTAAGGAGATTGCGTTAAATCGGCGACGCGTGACTCATCATTTAATTTTTTTTGGAGGGTTCAAATAGTAATCGCTGTATCGCCTAACAGATGTAAGTTTCTTTCTCTATTCCACAAGCGTTCCACGCATTTTTTTTTTAATTTCTTGACCTAGGAAATTGATAAGGACAAGCAAACTACTTCTGTCGTTTTCTAAAACCAAATCTGTAACCATTTGGTTTTTAATTTGTTAGGATGTGATAATTCCGTCACTTAGGCAATTTCACATAGCGCCCAAGCGGAAGATAGGCAGCAACTACGGTAATGATCGTATTGATGGGATAAAACCACTCAGCGGCTATTTTTGGTTTGCTATTTTGCATCCACTCGGAAAGTGAGCTGCCGCCGAAAAAGTGTGCGAGTTGGGATAATTCTGGACGGATCCAAGCGACGGCGAGAATTGATAAAACAACGCCAAGCACCAAGCCATTCAAGCTGCGTCTGCCGGGCAAAATGGCAATAAGAAGAATTCCTAACAGCGGACCATAAGTGTAGGCGACCATGCCAAACGCGAGGCTGATTAAATTTTTATTATCCTGAGATGCGTATCCTTGATTGAGCAGAATCGCGCTTGCGGAAAGCACGATGGCCCACACGCAAACCATCACCCGCGAGCGGAAAATCATTTCTTTGCTCGATGAGGCGTGCTCGACTTTTTCGCGTCCATACCAAGCTGATAGAGAAGTTTGTGAAAGTGCGGCGAGCACCGAATCGAGACTCGAAATGGCCGCCGCAAAAGCACCTGCTAAAATCAAGCCAGTGACGCCCGGCGGCAACACGGTGGTGATCCAAATTGGAAATACAAAATTCGTATTTTCTGCAAACTTAGCTGCGATTTCTGCGTTGGGTGGATTGAGGTAATACCATGCGAAAAGTCCGCTGCCCACCGCGAGCATGAGCAAGGTGGTGATCAGCGATACGCTGCTCCAGACCATCGCCTTCCGTGCGTCTTTGGCACTGCCACAGCAGAAGATGCGCTGGGCGTTGAGTTGGTCCGTGCCGAATGCGGCGAGGTTTTGGAAAGGCATCGCGATGATGGCGACCCAGAAGGTAAAACCAAGCATCGGATTTTCCCACGGTGGGGTGAAATTCCAGATGCGCATTTTATCCACGGAGCCATCGACTCCGGCATTTTGATTGATCTGAGAAATCGATTCCCAGCCGATGGCATGGACAAGCCAGCCGAAGGCCAACAGCCCGCCAAACATAAAAATCACGAATTGGATCACATCCGTCCAAATCACGGTGCGCATGCCGCCCATGAGCGTCCACAGCACCGCAAATGCGCCGATGATGATGATGCATATTTCCATCGAGAGACCAGTGACGGTGTTGAGAATGATGGCGGTGACGAGCACGCGCACGCTTTGGCCAAGCACAGCTCCGAGCGAAAAAAGCACCGTCACCAAGCGCCGCACTGGGTTGCCCAAACGAGCGCCCATGAAATCATATGGGCTGTATATTTCTTCTTTAAAATAGAGTGGAACGAGCCAGTAGCCGACGGCGAGGCGGGCGATGATTGAGCCGATGCCCCATTGCAGATACGTCCAATCTCCTTGCGCAGCATAGACTCCGCCCGGCACACCAATGAAGGTGAGTGCGCTGATTTCTGTGGCGATCATCGAGCCACTCACGGCCCACCACGGCAGGGATTTTCCTCCGAGAAAGAAGTCTTTGATCGTGGCATTTTTACCGCTCAGCGCGTGGCCAATCCATGTCGTGAGAATCATGTAGCCAATGACAACGGCCCAATCGAGTGAGGTGAAATGAGTGTTGATGGTGCTTAACATCGTGGCCGGATGCTATGAGTTCGCGCATGGACTCCAAGCACCAAGTCTGGCGGATTACCGAAAAAAAATCCTCCGCGCATGAAGCTGCACGGAGGATTTAAGGTCTGTTAGAGCGGGACGATCGATTACTTCGCGAGAAGGTCTTTCACCGCATCGCGCTCTTCTTTGAGTTCGGCAATCGTCGCATCAATTTTTTCCTGACTAAAGGCATCGATTGGCAAACCTTGCACCACTTCCCATGAGCCATCGGCCAAAGTGCGAATCGGCATCGAGGCGATCAGGCCTTTTTCTATGCCGTATGATCCATCCGAGCAAATGGCCACCGAGTGCCAATCTCCGGCAGGCGTTGGCTTGATCAAACTCATCACCGTATCGATCGCGGCATTGGCGGCTGATGCGGCAGAAGAAGCGCCGCGGGCTTTGATGATGGCGGCACCGCGTTGCTGCACGGTGGAGATGAATTCGCCTTTGAGCCATTCAACGTGGGAGATCACCTCCGTCGCCGCGCGGCCTTGGATTTTCGCATTGGTAAAATCTGGATATTGTGTCGCTGAGTGATTGCCCCAAATGCACAAATTGGTGACTTTCGAGCTATGCACGCTGGCTTTCGTCGCGAGTTGTGATTTTGCACGATTTTCATCCAAACGAGTCATCGCGAAGAAGCGCTCTTTCGGCACGCCTTCCGCATGGTTCATCGCGATTAAGCAATTCGTGTTGCATGGATTGCCGACGACGAGCACGCGCACATCTTTGGCGGCGTTGCGGCCAATCGCTTTGCCTTGCCCGGTGAAAATTTTGCCGTTGATTCCTAACAGATCGCCGCGTTCCATACCGGCTTTGCGTGGCACGGAGCCGACGAGTAGGCACCAATTCGCGTCTTTGAATCCCTCATTCAAATCGGCTGTGCCAATCACTTTGTGGAGTAAAGGAAACGCGCAATCTTCCAACTCCATCATCACGCCTTGCAGCGCAGGCAGGCCGGGCTCGATTTCGATCAAGCGTAAAATAACGGGTTGGTCAGCGCCAAAAACGGCGCCCGATGCGATGCGGAAGAGAAGTGCGTAGCCGATTTGACCGGCTGCACCAGTGATGGATACTGTGATAGGTGCTTTCATATGAAACAATTTAATGCGACGAAAGGCTAGGGGCGCGATTTCCCGCCGTCAATAGGATGCGCTTTGAATCAAAAGAATTGAGGCGAAAATCAAAAAAATTGCGTCATTCGCGAGCGATGGAATTGAGATAATGCCAAATCGCGTCGTATTGTGCACGCGCATCGCCGCTCAGCACGTCGGTGCGCTGCGATTGATTGCCCACCGCATAGCGCGGCATTTTTGTCCCCGGTCTTACGTTTTGAGGGTCATCCATCCATCGATGATAAAATGGCTCGCGAATCCGCTCTTTGGTGAGATTGAAATTGACGCCCTGCACTTCAAACGCCGCCGTCGGAGGCAACTCGCCCACCGCATGGCAGGTGTTGCAACCAAAGCCTTTGCTGTTAGCCAAGGCATCGCCGATGCTGACCTTTTCCTGATCGAGCGTGAATGCTTCTGGCCGATTTTTCGCCAAGCCGTGGTTGTTAGAAAATCCCTCTGCCAGCAGTGGCGCGGCATAGCGGAAAACCGGCATGCGCATGCCTAACCACGGGCGCGGCCTCACTTGATTTTTGCCAGCAATGATCGACTCGATCGCGCTCGTGTAGAGTATTTCTCCGGTGAAATCCAATGCCGGTCGAGTTTGCAAAACTCGTTTTTTCAAATTGCCATCATGAGCTGTTAGATCATCCGATTCCGAGTGCCATCGATCGAGTCCGGATGCCATGCCGGAGTCGTCATGGCAGCCGATGCAGCGTCGTTCTTGCACTTGCCGCCTGACGTATTCCGCAGGTTGATCACGCCCGAGCGATGCTTTTCCCGCTTGGGAAAATTTCACCAATGCCGCGCGATCGTCATCTGTTAGATTGAGCACCGGCGATTTACCTCGTTGCGCAGGTGGTGCCACGCAGCCTCCGGCACTCCAATCTTTTTGGAAAATGGCTTCCATTTTTGCCGGCAAATCGGCTGGCGACATCGGCGAGCCTGGATGGCACACGCCGCATTGAAGCGATTGCGCAAGCACTGCACCTCTGGCGGCATCACCAGGCGGGATTGGCTTGATGGTTGGTTCGGCAGAGGCACTCAATAGATACGCGGCGAGTGATTGCGCTTCCTCGGCTGTTAGATTGAAGTTGGGCATCTGCGTGAATGGATGATGCCGCTCCGGCTGCTCCAAATAGGCGATCAATGCTTGCGGTAAAAATTTCGCAGCCGTTTGATGCAGAGGGATGCGCTGGCCATCGTGTTGAGTTTCTTCTGGGCGCTGGTGGCACGCCACGCAGCCCAACTCATGGAAAACCAGCCCACCGTTTTGAATAAGTTTTGCATCTGCCACAGCAGGCGGAGTTTCCTCATTTTTGACTGCTTGGAGAAAGTGAGCGACTAAATCACTCGCATCTTGCACGCGCGTCGGGCGATCTTCTGGCAGCAAAGCCGGCATCTGCGTATCAGGCCGCAAGCCATGTGGATCTAACAACCATTGATGCAGCCATTCGGCGCGAACACGCTCGCCCAGCCCTTGAAGGATTGGTGCAAATTCAAACAACTCCGGCATCGGAGATTTTCCAAAAGCATCACTTGCCGTGTGGCACTTGCCGCATTGGTGTTGCGCAAATAATTGCCGCCCGCGCCGTGATTGTTCGTGCGGAGTCGCCTCAGCGGGATCGCTAACGATGAATGATTTCGCGGGAATGACTTGTCGCACCATGCCTGCTTCCTCCCAGAGTAAACGCAATTCCGCGCTGCCATCATCGCGGCTGGAGTAGGAAATTTCAATTTTGTGTTCACCCGGATTCAGGCGCAATGGCTTAGTCGGCTTGCCATCAAACACGCCACTTTGTGTTAGAACCACTTCGTCATTGATCTTCAATTCCAGCATGCCGCCGCCTTCGCAGGAAAACATCAACCGCAATCGTTTTGGCAACACTAACTTGCCGCGCCAGGCGACTTGAAATGGCCCTGCATCTAAAAATGGGGTGGGGGACTGACCCGCAGCGACGATCAGCGCGGGCAAACGATCGATTCTAACATCAGCTTGCGTTTTATTTTGAAAATGGGCGACGAGATCCGCACGTGCCGGATGGGCTGCCAGCCAGATCGATGCGATTGCAAGGAGCCACCTATTTTTCATGAACCGTTGCATAAATTTCTCCCTGAAGAACCGTTTGTTGCGTGTCTTCCAAATCGTAACTTAACTTCAAAGTCATCGCTGGAATCATGTTAGAAAATTCAATCGCGACGGACATCCCATCTTCTAACAGCTTCACCGAACGAATGCTCACGCTATCATGCACGCTGTGTTCGATCGATGATTCAACGAGTGCTTGGCGCTCGGCGGAGCGGTCTGGACGGTCGATGGAAAATTCACCCGATCCATATTGTGTGCTGCGGATGTATTTCCAGCGCGAGGCAGTGAAGCTGGTTTTATCGTTGGCTAATTCCGCATCAAGCGGTTTGGGAAAAGTGAGGATTACGCCGCTCTCTGTGTATTTCATCGCCACCGGCACCGTGAGCGGCTGCTCTGGCAAGTAGCGCACCCGTTGGAAGGCGGATTCAGTCGCGGCATTGGTTTGCCATCCGCGGAAACCGCAGACATAGAGCGAGCCATCTGGATGGAATCGGGCGCGCATCGCCGAGGAAGCGAGACTGATTGGTAAGCGCACCACGCCGCCCTGAAGCGAGTCACCATCTTGGACTGTTAGAACCTGATAGATGGTTGATTTTCCGTAGGATAAATGGAGCAAAGTTCCGCTTGGGATGCCAAATGAACTTTTCTCAGGCACCCAAACTTGTGAGCTACCGGAGTTATCCACCACCTTGGGAAGGTAGCAAATCGGCTCAGTCAGCGGTGCGTCTTTGAGCATTCCACGAGCCTCTTCGGTGCCAAAGAAGGCAGTCTCGCCTGCTTTTAAATAATTGATTTTGCAGACCGGCTGCCATGTTCCTTCATTTTCGCCCGTAGTAATTTCACCATTGGGTCCGATGCCGATGCCGCCGGGAGCACGCAGGCCAGTGGCCACGATTTCAAACCCATTGCCGTCGGGCGGAATTTTCGCAACAATTCCATGATGCGGTAAAATTTTATCAAACCCGCCACCGCCTGTTAGAACGGGCGCGCTCTTTGCGAAATAGAAATTGCCGAGCGCATCGGTTTCTAAATCAAATGCGAATTCATGGAAATTTTGGGTGATCAGCACATCGCGATTGAAGACTTTGTAGTGATCGATTTCTCCATCGCCATTGAGATCGATTAGCTCGGAAATTTGGTCGCGCCCGTTGACGTAAATTTTACCAGCGACGACTTTGAGCCCGAGGGGTTCAAACAAGCCTGAAGCGATGCGCTGCCATTGGTGGGTCTTCCAATTTCCCGCGAGCCCTTTTACTTTCCAGACATCGCCATTCCATGTGGAAATCACCGCGGTATCAGCATCCAGAAAATCAAACGCGCTGACTCTTAGAAATGCTTTCCACGGATTTTCCTGAGGGAGGCTGAGAGAATCCGTCGCGTAGCATGAGTCCGCCGAAGTGGAAAGAGTGCCCGGCGTTTCGATGATGGTTGGGTAAATTGCCGGGCCACCTTGCGTCAGCGCCACGATGTCCGGCTTCTCGGTGAGCTCTGCATTGCCTTTTCTCGAATAGACAAATTGGCAGTCGATGGCGGCATCTCCTTTTGGGATTTTTGCCAACAGGCGAGTAGGCCGCTTAGGATCCGCGGCCATTAGCACACCTGCGCTGCATGCGAGGTTGAGCCCGTCACTGGACTTCGCCTTGGTGCGATCGTCATTGGTGGTGAAATTGCCGGATGATTCTGCTAGAATCAGGATCAAATCTTGTGGCCGCGGGCCAATGTGAAATGAGCGTGCGAGCGATTCATCATTTCTGGCACTGGTTTCTAACACATTTGCGCCGTGGATTTCGTAGTTGAAGACAATTTTTTCACCATGGCGGTAGTGGCCCAGATATCTTCCATAGGGTAAATTACCATGCCCAGCGTGTGGTCTAACATCATCGAAGCTGCCATTCGTATTCGCCCATCCTGCCTGCGTGGGCGTGATGAATAACGGTCGTTGTGAGCTCATGCCGACGAGTTCGCCATGACTGCCAGTCCACGGCGTGCCACCCCAGCGGATGGGCCCCTGATAGAGGCCAACCATGCGCAATGTTTCAGTATCAAATAGCAAACGATGATTTTCCCCGAGATCTAACAGCACGCCTTTGAGCGCAGCGATGCGTGGCTTGCTCTCGTAGGTGTCTTCAAACGTATTCGACCATGCCGGACCGATTTGCATTAGTTCATACCATGGCTTGGCGTGAATGCCATGAATCACGATCATGGTGAAAATCAAAATACGCAACATCATCACTAGATTACGGAAGTGCTTGCTGCGGTCTAGCATGGAATCTGTGAAATCGTGCTTTCCCCAATCCGCTTTGCCCGCTTCACTTGAAACATGATCGACATGCTTGTGCGCCTTTATGATTTGCCAGATCCCAGTGCTTGTTATGAAGCAGTGGCCGCGCATCAAGTGGTGCTGCGCCGCGCACGTGCCTTTGAAAAACATACCGTCGCAGAGTTTGTGAAAACGCATTTCTCGGCCAAATGGGTCAGCGAAGTGGAAGTCGCCATCAGTCGGCAACCGGTAACTTGCTTCATCGCCACTCGTCAGCAGAAAATTCTCGGCTTCTCCTGTTACGATACCACCATGCGCGGATTTTTTGGTCCGACGGGGGTCATCGAAGACGCGCGTGGTCTCGGTCTTGGCAAAGCATTACTCTTCAAAGCACTCGAAGGAATTCGCGATCTGGGCCACGCGTATGCCATCATCGGCGGCGTCGGGCCGCGTGAATTTTATGAGAAAAATTGTGGGGCCATCGAAATCCCTAACAGTTCGCCCGGCGTGTATGCCGATATTTTACCCTGACTTTTCTAACAAAAAATTACTCCAGCGCGTGCATGCCAATTTTGTGATCCGCACAAAGTTGTTGCAAGTGAGCTTGATCTAACAAAAGCGTGCGATTGGCTTCGATCGCGATCGCCTGCACTCCTGCCTGCGCGCAGGTGAGAATCGTCTGCGGACCGATCACCGGCACATCAAAACGAAAGTCTTGGTTCGGCTTGGAAACTTTAACTAACAGAATTTCTTTGCCTTTCCCCAGCTCCCCACCGCGGCGGATGCAGGCATTCGTTCCCTCAAATGCCTCCACTGCCAAAACCGTGCCATGCCGCACGACCACACTTTGGCCGATGTCTAACGCGCTGGATTGTTTGGCGATGCGGAAGCCAAATGCCGCATCCATCAGTTGGCGTTTGCTCAACTTCGGCCCGCAGACATGGCCCGCCGCCGGCAAGTGATCTTCCAAAAAAGTCGTCGCAGGTAGCAAAGTGATTCCGTCTTTGGCCAGTTCTTGTGCGATGCCGCCAAACAACGTCTCTGCATTGCGTTCTTTCACTTTGGCCAACATGATCAAAATCCGAAAATCCGGCCGCAACTCAAATAAATTACGGGGTGAAATTTGCCCCATCATCACCGCCTCAGTCACTCCATGCTGGCGGAAAAATTGGATCATTTTACTCAGTTGGCCGACGCGTAACCAAACAATTTCATCCACTTGATTGGACAATTTTTCATCCGTCTCTCCGCTGAATGCGGTCATTACCAAGCGGCAGCCGGGAGCTTTCAAGCGGGCAGCATGGACAAAGGTTTCCGGATAAATCCCGCTGCCTGCGATGATGCCGATCGTGCGATTTTGGGCTGTGTTCATATCTTTCCGCAGCGCTTTCGACGCCATGGGAAAGTAGCGGCTGTGGGACTCGAACCCACACTCGTTAGAACTCGATTTTGAGTCGAGCGCGTCTACCAATTCCGCCAAGCCGCCCTAGCGCGCGGCAGAGTGACGAGTCTGCGCAGCCAGCGCAAGCGGATTTCTTTCTTTTTAACGTGGAAAACTCAGCCATCCCAGCTCCCAGAAAATGGATCCCATCCAGCCGCCTGATTCAATATGGCAGCTGTGGTAGGCCCAGCTCTTTAAGAAACCCATTGTGTTTCCCCGTCGCCTCACGAATCACCTTCTCGATCTCCACCAATCCCGCATTCGTCTTCTGGAGGTCGATCTCCTCCTCACCTACCGCCGTGCTGATGTAGCGGGGCGCTTCCTTGCGGTATCAGGGGTTGTGTGTCGCATCTCGTTCGCTTTGGATTTTCTTGCTGGGTAGCGCCGCCGAACCCTTCGCCTCACAGTCGGGAAGTTCTGAATTACGATGCCGCATTAAAATTAACTGGATAATCAACACCGCACACAAAATAACCATCCACACAGGAAAAGGCCAGACAAGAAATGCAAGCGCTTGGAATCCCCAAGAATACGAATACAAGTCACCAATGTGTGGTTCGTCCAAAACAGAAATGGTTCTGGCCAGAAAGTGTAAAACTACTAACACCGACCATATTAAAGCAATCGCGAAGGTGGCGATGGTTGGGTTCTTCATCTTCTAGCGAACGTCTAGCTCATCCACGGCGGAAGGGAAGCCCGAATTCAAAGAAGGACGTTGCCCGCCGTTGGATGGAGCGTCTTCCATGAGAAGGCAGTCAAATAAAAAATTGAAGTTTACTTCAACACGAATTTTTTGGGTTGTTGGGGTTCATTCGAG
>RDZR01000027.1 GCA_004294095.1 Verrucomicrobiota bacterium | reverse complement strand
GCGCCTGAGAATCGAAGTCGCCGCCTGGGAAACGGCACGCAATACCCGCGGAGCACCGATTCATTGGCGCTTCACCAATGAAAACGCCAGAATTAAACTTACTCGCCTTTATCCGAAACTTTAAAAGTTACAAGATACTAGGCACCAACCTTCACGGCTCTTCGCGAAACAGTGATTGGCTGTCAAAATAAAGAACCTGCCACAAACCCGAACGATGTTTGCAGTGCCGCCCTGAGAATACTCGTAGTAATCGTCTTCGTTCTTCCAGAAGATCGGGCGGTAAAAACGATAGCTCTGCGGGAATTCTTCCATTTTCTGGCACAACGTCAAAGCGCATGCACCCCTACCAGCGAGGGCGAGCGTTGAACGCGAGGTTCGGGTTGTAGTTACGAGAAATCATCGAAACAGGGCGGCTGGTAGAGTAATGCACGAGTCTCATATGTAGAAAAAGACTGACATGAAAATGGCTCAGGGATTTGGGGCGGTTATTTTCATCCGTAAAAATTCCGCGCTGCCTGAGCTTGGGATGTTGGCTTCGATGATGTCATATAGTGCGTCGAGGGGTTGCCGCGATGATTCGCTGATCGTGATTTCTTGCCAGTTTGTTGGGGTGAGGTCGTTGGATTTTTCTAACTGGTAGATGAGTCCGATTTCGGCGGCATCCTTGCGTTTCGCGAAGCGTAGGGTGAAATTATTTGAGGAGGGTTGGTGCTCGATGATGGGCAGTCCGCCAAGTCGGCCCGGGGTGATTGGATTGCGGTTGGGCATTGGTAGGCTCTCGCGTTGGCCGCTGTTACTGCCGATCATGTGGAAGGCAAATTTGGTCAGATTGGCGACGTCATCGCTCGCGGGAGATTGCAGATCTTCACTGCCATCCATGGTGAGTCCATGGAGAGCACGGAATGCGGCAAGTGGGTTCTGGGTAGGAGCAATTTCAAAAAAACTACGCGCGAGGCGGATTTCATCGACGGTCATGGTTCTTCCAGAGCCTTTGCCGTGCATCAAACGAATGCGGTTGAATTGAAAGTCTGAGGTATTTTCGAGTTTGAAGGCGGTGGCTTCGCTTGGTTCATTGACGAGACTTGGATTGATCCAGAGAAAGACGTCATCAGGGCCTTGGCTCAGCACTAATTTTAAGACGACGAATGCGGTTTCGCTCGTGGGCGTGAGTGAATTGATGGTGCCCGAGCCAGCGCGTTCCATGCCCCAAACGCTGCTGCCGTTGCGTTGCCCAACGAACAAACGTTCACCGCCGCCATCGAACAAGGAAAGCCCGCCCCAGCCGCCGCTTGCATGGCTCATGCGAAGGATGGCACTGAGCCAGATGGTGCCATTATCGTAGGTGGCGGGTAGGTTGCGAAAGCTGGCGACGTTATTGCGAATGGACGCACTGAGGCCGCTGGTTTTGAGCAGATGCGGCGGAGTCTGGTAGCTCATGTCTGATGCTGCGACATCATTGAGTGCCGTGCCCCAAGTGCTTGACCAACCGGTGCCGCCGTTGCGATTCGCCAAAGATTGGGATCCTGCTGGATAGTCAAATGGCTCATGCACCACAAGAAATGGCAGGCTGAGAATTTCTAACAAAATGGATTCTGAGCCACCCATACCAGCGGGGCCATTGGCTTGCAGCTCGAATTCGTAAATGCCAGCGATGAGTGGTGTGCCAGTGATTTCGCCCGTGGTGAAATTGAGGCTGAGGCCGGGCGGAAGCTGCCCGCTGACTTGTGCGATGGAGCTAAATGTGCCATCGATGAGGACGCGAAAATAAAATGGCTTTTGCTCATCGCCCGCGGCGTATTGGCCAGGCTCGATTTGGGGCAAGTCTGCGGGCAGGTTGTTTGAAAAAATCCCTTGGCTCATTTGGTAGTAGCTGCCAGTGGAAGAAATTTCGCGTTTCACCGCTCTGACCTGATAGAAAGAGCCGAGGTTTGCGCCAAGAGTGGCATCGATGAAATTGGTGGCGACGATCGGTTGCCCATCTGGAATGCTAGCCGTGGCAGGCACGCCGGTGACGCGAGTGTATGGGCCTTTTTGAGAAGCTGCGCGATAAATGTGGTAGCCGCTCACGCTGGCATCGGTGGATGGTTGCCAAGTGAGCGTGGTGCTTGGGCCGCTGCCGGTGATTTGCAAATCACGGGGTGGGGGAAATGGATGCAACCGCAGCGCTGGATCTCCCATGAGTGCGATGTGGATGCCCCGAACGCCGGTGGACGATGGGCTTTGATAATTGAGAAAAGGCTCGTTATTTTGTGCTTCTCGGGCCACCAGTCCGATCGGCGCGCCCATGCCCATCGGGTGATAACTCCAGTAAGGGCGGCCATTCCATGCGCTGGTTAGTCCATGACCAGCGGCGGCTAGCGGCGCACGGAGTAAATTATTTTCATTATCCCAATCGCCAAAATAACTTCCAAATAATGAGAAAAATACCGCCTGAGGAGCGGCGGCTGCAAATTGATTCGTATTGGCGACGCCGACGGAACTGGTATAAGTGCCGCCACCATCGCCATACGCCATCAGATAGCTTTGGCTGGCAAGTGTGGTGAGAAGATCCGCTTCGACGACTTGATCGGCGCCAAAAAGTGCCGAAAAACTACGGTGGGCCGTGGCGGAATGTTTCCCGCTGAGTTGTGGGCCGATATTTGAATCTATCAATCCGCGGCGCTGGCTGATCGTGGCACCATGGCGGAAGTTGTGGTTTTTATCAAAATAGCGCTTAAGCAGTGCCGTCTCAGAGAGGCCAAATGCCGGCATTCTGGAAAGATCAATGCGCCCGATCATTAATTCCACGCCATTGGTCGTAGGAATGCCGCCGGAATCGAATTTCCCATCGCCCGCGGCATTTTGATTCTCGGGACGAGTGGCCCCAATCGAGACGCCCTCATCCTCCCATGTGGCATCGAGATCACCGTAGTAAAGATCCGCCGGCCAAGCGCCCGAGTGATCTGGATGACCATCGGGTGCGACGAACCTTCCGCTGTAGGGCACTGGAACGTGACCGATGAGCACCACGCCGCGCACGTCGCTATCCGCTGCCACGGTATTGAGGATGAGTTGGCGAGTGGCGACGACGGCTTCTTTCCAACCCGGTTGGCCGACGAGCGCACGCGGCACGTAATGTTTGTGAATTTTCCACCCATCGCCGATGAGATCCATTTCGTAGCGTTTTAACTCCGGGGCAATGCCACCGCGAATGGTGCGATCGATGCACAAGATCAAACTTCCTCGGCTTTCCACGATTGGGGCATCCAAGCCTGCCCAGAGATGGCTGTATGCGACGATGGCGGCCGATGTGGTCGTGCACATGATCCGGTATTCGTAAATCGTGCCAGCGGCCACGGAAAAATCAGTCCATCCGGTGTTGGGTGCCGCATCGCTCGTGATTTCATGGATCGGCAATGGCCACGAAGTGCTACCCGGAAGACGCCGGAAAATTTTGTATTCGGTGGCATCCGCGCGAGCTGGCCATTGCAGAACGAGGCGCGGCGGATCGTTCAAAGCCAGTGATGAAGCGGCGACCGCGTGCTGCGCGTTGGTCTCCGCGCGCAGCGTGAGAAGGTGAGCACAACTTGCGAGCAAGATGCATAGGATGGATTTCAAAGGCATGGGTTATACGAATAAATTTCCATTTCTCCAACCGGACTTCAAGTGCTGTTTGATGATTGACTCAAATGTGGGTTGAACTTTACAAAATCATCACCTATGCATCGCGCAACCGCATGGCTGGTTTTCCTACATTGTGATTTTTAAAAATATGGTCCGCATCTTGTTTTGTATTTTTTGGGTTGGAGCGATCGTCGCCTGCCAACCGCCGAAGCAAGCCGCTAAGCCAGCCGAGGATTCTCCTGCTGAGGTTCAGGTCACGATTCCAGCACCGTTGGATCTGCGCAAGTCAGTTGTTAGAATTAACAGCACTCTGCAATCGTGGAGTCTCTCGCAGCCATGGCAGCGCAATGATCCGGATCAAAGATATTCGCTCGGTGCGGTGGTGGGTCCGCAGCAGGTGCTCACATCGGCTGAGATGGTGGCGGATGCGACGTATATTGAGCTTGAGTCGGTGGATGCGAAGCATTTTGTGCAGGCAAAGGTGTTGGTCGTGGATTATGAAGTGAATCTCGCACTGTTAGGCCCGCTTGATTCGGGAAAAGCGAATGGTTTGTTTGATGGCATGGTGCCGTTAGAAATTGCGAAGCCACTGAAAATTGGGGACTCGCTGCAAGCGGTGCAGGTGGAGGCCAATGGCGAGCTTTTGCAAACATCAGGAAATTTGCAGAGCATCGATTTGATTTCCACTTTCATGGATGACCATCAATTTCTAACATATTTGCTCAAGGGCTCGATGCAAAGTGCGGCAAGTAGTTTTTCTTTGCCTGTTCTAACTGATGGGAAATTAGCCGGTGTATTGGCGACCTATGATTCGGAGGATCAAATTTCACAAGTCGTCGCCACCGAGATTGTGGCAAAATTTCTAGCACAAGCTGCCGAAGGAAATTATCAAGGATTTCCAAGTCTGGGCGTGGGGGCAGCGACGACGGAGGACTCCACATTTCGCGCATGGTTAAAGCTGACTGATGAGCAAGGTGGGCTTTACATCAGCAAAGTGCGCAAAGGTGGTGCGGCCGATCTCGCAGGTGTGCAAAGTGGCGATGTTCTGTTAGCCGTGGATGGCCAGAAAATCGATCGCCGTGGGTATTTTGAGCATCCACAATACGGCAATCTTTTCTGGGGGCACTTGATTCGTGGCGCCCGTATGGTGGGCGAGAGTGTGAAGCTATCGATGCTGCGCAAAGGCGAACCGATCGAGGTGAGTGCCGCGCTGACTCGCTTGGCTGAGGCGGATAAAATTGTTCCCACCTATCAGTTTGGCATTGCGCCTAACTTTTTAGTCAAAGGCGGTCTCGTATTCCAAGAACTTACGTTAGATGTCTTAAAATCATTTGGAGAAAACTGGCAAACTCGCGCTCCGCTGGATTTCCTCAATGCTCTTGAAAACCCAGAAGAATATGAAGGCAAAGTGCGTCGCGTTGTGTTCTTATCCGGCAGCATTCCTACGCCAGCCACCGTAGGTTATGAATCGCTACGGCAGATGATCGTCTCTGAGGTCAATGGAGTGCCGGTCAAAGACATGAAATCCCTGATAGAAGCATTTTCCAAACAAGAAAACTCAATGCACCGCATCGAGTTCCAAGAAGACCGCTTCACCATTCAGTTAGATGAAGTGCTAGCCACTCGCGTCGATGAGCAATTGTTGCAGCGGGGCATTCCTCGTCTATCGCGCGCGCAGTGAGTATGAAATGGATTTTAGACCATTTCCAAGCCAACCAAATCACTATCTGCTAGAGCGACCTTGCGGAAACGGTGGTCCATTTCAATGGCTTGCTGCAAATGGCTGCGAGCCCGTGGACCTTCGCCCAGCGTCCATAAATAACACGCCAAATTGTAGTGGAAGAGCGGCATTTCAAAAAGCCTCTTGGGGCCTTTGAGCAATTGATTGCAGGCGGCGAGCGTATCGCCAGTTTTATGCAAACAATACGCCGCGTGCAGGAAAAAATCCGGTTCACTCGTGTCTTTTAGGCACAAAAGTAAAGCAGTTTCCGATGCTGGATTCCAAAACTCCACTCGCATTTGTGCCGCAAGGCGAATCTCTAACGCATCGCGGCCCGATTGCACATCGGCAGGTAATGATTGCAGTTCAACTAACGCTTCGTCTGCCAGTCCTAGCTCGATCCAGCCAGTCGCAGCGCGCATGATATCCGATGGCCGCATGGCCGTGAATTTACCTGATGGATTCGAGCATTGCAATTCAGCAATGCGTTATTTCAAAAGTGCCTGAAGCTCCCAAGTCGCCTTCTTGCGCGGCGTGCCTGGCCCGTTGTAGCCTAACAAGCGGAACTCGCGGGCATGCATTTTGCGCGTCGCCAGCTCTGCTTTGAGTGACTGATAGGCAGCCGTCAAATTTTCGTTAGAATCCGTGCCCTGCCATGCATAACTCAATGCCTTTTCGGCTGGAATATCGCGCACGTTGACCTTCTCCTCGGCTTGGCCAGTTTTCCCAACCTGAGTATTCTGATAGAGAAATGCCATTGATGTCCGCTCGACCTTTTCGTCTTGAGTATTCACTCCCATCTGCACCGGCGCCGTCATTGGAATATCGTTGGCTTTGATGTGTTGAAAAAGCCGCCAAAATGAACGCGTGCTGCCTTGTTGTTCCGAGAACGCGGCGCGATAGCTCGGGTAAGATTTGAGAGCCACTTGATTGTAGGGTCCGGGCACTGGCCAGCCTTTGGGCAACGGTGCTTCAGACACATATTCTGCCTTGGCCTCGGTGGTCTGACCAATCGATTGGCAAGACGCACAGACCACAGCAATCATGGGAAATAAATAACGAATCATCCGCCATCAACGGCGCGGGAATTGAAAAAACAAGAGATAGAATTTTTTGAGCGCATTGGGAAACTTCACTGCCATTTTAGCCATGATGGTTTCACATTTTTGATGCGGGAATTGATGAATCACCTCGCTTAATTCCTCCACACCTAATAGGTTTTCTCATGACGAGCGAAAGCCCTCGACGACTTTTTTCCCCCACCTGTTCTCCAGCCGCATTGAATCGCCGCAAGTTCATCCAACTCGGCGCAGCGGCATTTTTGATGCCCATGGCTCGCGGGCAGGAGGTCACCGCAGAGACCCCGATTTATTTCCCCGAGAGCGCTGGCTATCGAGATGCATGCCGCTTATTCAACAGCCGTTTGAAGCCGAAACCCACCGCCGTGATGCCTTGTCTCACCGAGGATGATGTGATTTCCGGAGTTCATTGGGCGAGGAAACAGAAAAAAAACATTTCCATCAAAAGTGGCGGGCATTGCTTTGAGGGATATTGCATGGCTGACGACACTCTTTCGCTCGATTTATCGAAAATGAACTCCATGTCGCTCGATCCCAAAACACAGATTTTCACGGTGGCACCCGGAGCCAAGTTGCGGCAGATCAACGACTTTCTTCTCGCCAAAGGACGTGTGCTGCCCGCGGGATCCTGCGCAGGTGTGGGCATTGGCGGGCTGACACTCGGTGGCGGCTACGGCCTATTAGCCCGCCAATACGGCCTGACCTGCGATCAATTGCTCGGACTGCGCATGATCGATGCAGAAGGAATCGTCCATCAGTGCGAGGGCGAGCACGAATTGCTCAAAGCATGTCGCGGTGGCGGCAATGGCAATTTTGGGGTCATCACACAGTTTCGTTTCCGCACACAAAAAGCCCCAAGCCATCTCTATCACCGTCGTTTCAAAGTCACTGGATTGACTCCGGAAAAAGCAAAAATTCTGTTAGAAACATGGTTCGTTGCCACAGAACTACTGCCGCGCGATGCATTTTCTGCATTCGTTCTCAATGGTAAATGTCTAACAATTTTACTCACGCATACCAATCTCAAAAGCCAAGGCACGATTACTGCGATGATGAAGCCGTTAGAAAAACTCGTCAGCAAGACGACTCGCTATTACGCGCCACTTTACCCCGCTGCCATCAAAACCTACTATGGTCGTAGTGGACCGTTGCCTTTCAAAAATGCCTGCGCTGGCATGCTCCAAGGATTTGCGGAAATAAAAGACATTGCCGAGTCTCTCGCAAGGCACGTCGCCAAAACGCCAGGCGTGATCTGGCAAGTCAATACGCTGGGTGGCGCAATCCAGGACCCAGCATTTGCAGCGGCATCCGTTTTTGCACACCGCGATTGCAGCTACATGTCCGAGATCCAAGGATACTGGGACGACGCTGCGGGAGAACCGATCGTGACCAAAGCCGTCGATGCGATCCAAGCCCAACTCGCACAGCACGGCATCACCCGTCACTACTGCAACTACCCAGACAACAACTTCACCAACCCGCAAACTGCCTACTTTGGCAATCTCGATTTTCTCCAAAAAATCAAACGCCAATTTGATCCAACGGACCTTTTTCATCACCCGCAAGGTGTGCGGCTTTGAAAAGCCCACCGCAATCGTTGATTCATCGAGGTTTGTGAGCAACTATCGGATTTTATTAAACCCAATTCTCATATTGACATCTAATGAATAGAATCGATTTAACATCGTTTTGTTTGCCTTGTTTATTTGGCCTCACTGGCCGATTCACCTAAATAATAACCTCAAATTGATTTAATTAATCTAATAATACATGAAAATAAAACTACTCATTCTTCCTTTGTCCATGATGATGGCCAGCAGCTCATTTGCTGCGACGAGTATCTTTGGATCTTACATCAACGTAACATCGACCAATTTCAACAGCGGAGCTGCGGTTTGGTATGACGCACAAATTCCAGGCGGCTCTCGCGCCAGCGATCCTGCTGATTTCAACGCTTTTAACTTCGGAGTTTACAACCCATCAGCAGGTGGCGCGCTCGACCTCACCGGTGGAGAAGTTTTAACCTCAAAAGGTGGACCTCCAGATGATATTACGGGAGCTACCATCAGCTACCGCGTCTATCCAGTTGGGCCTCCATCAGGTAGCTTCACTGCCATTGCCATCGCATTCACCGCAAATGCAACTTTTGCAGATGCCGCCTCTACTGCGTATTCGACCCCTGGCGATCAAAAGTGGTCAAATGGTGTTGGCACCACGAACTTGCTAACTGGCCTGAGCAATGGCGACTATCAGGTTGAAGTTTTCTTGCAGGCAGCCAGCAATACTGGGACAATTTTTTCTAACAATGGTGGAGGGAACTTCATTGCGAGCTTCAGAGTCATTCCTGAGCCCTCCAGCGCACTGTTAGGACTTCTGGGCGGACTCGCACTGCTGCGCCGCAATCGCAGATAAGCAGGCTGGCCAGCCAACATTTCTCAAATATCGTCATCCCGAGCGGTTACAGTGCCGCTCGGGATTTTTTTTTTTTGATGCGCGCATGGTCCTCCGCTATTTGGCTGCGGAAGGCCAAGTCAGAGTTGCGCAGCACTCCGCAGATGTCATGATACCTGTGTTCATGGCCCGTCACTATCAGCTAAAAGGAACGCGTTCGCTTGCGAAATCGGGGATCGATTATGCGGAAAAATTAAATGCTCAACAGCATGCCGCCGTTATTTCTCCGCCTGGCAAAGCACTCGTCATTGCCGGCGCGGGATCGGGCAAAACACGCACTCTCACGTATCGTGTGGCATGGCTGTTAGATCAAGGGCTCAGGCCGCAGGAAATTCTTTTACTCACGTTCACCAATAAAGCCGCTCGGGAAATGAAAGAGGGCGTGGCCGCACTCGTGCCACATGCTCCGCAAGATCTTTGGGCTGGGACATTTCACTCGATTGGTAGCCGTATTTTGCGCCGCCATGCAGAAGTGTTAGGCTTTACCTCAGCCTTTACCATCTTGGATCGCGATGATCAAAAATCGATGCTCAACAAAGTGATTGCTGAATGTAAATTCACGGTGGGTGAGCGCCGTTTTCCAAAAGCAGATTTGATTTTATCGCTCTTTAGCTTGGCGGATAATATGGATATTCCGTTAGATGAACTCATTCATGCTCGCTACGAGCACCATTACCAATGGCTTGAAGAAATTCTAATTGTTAGAGAAAAATACAGCGAAAGAAAACTCGCGACGAACTCGATGGATTTTGATGATTTATTGCTCAAAACCACCGAGTTGTTAGAAAAAAATCCATCGATACTAGCGATCTATCAGAAAAGATTTCTTCATGTGTTAGTCGATGAATATCAAGACACGAATTCCGTGCAGGGCCGGATGATCGATTGTTTGGTAGGCCCCGAGCATAGCCTGATGGCGGTGGGTGATGATGCGCAATCGATCTACTCGTGGCGTGGTGCGGAAGTGAAATACATTTTGGAATTTCAGCATCGCTACCCGGCGGTAACCATTTTCACGATTGAAAAGAACTACCGCAGTGTGCCGGAGATTCTTGAGTTATCGAATGCCGCGATTGGCATGAACCAAGGACGCTACGAGAAAGAATTGCAGGCTGCGAGGCCGAGCAATCAAGTCAAGCCGGCGCTAATCGCGCTGGGGACTCCACATGAACAAGCGGCATTTGTGAGCCAACGGATCCAAGAACTGATAGAAACAGGCACGTCACTCAATGAGATTGCGGTGCTTTATCGTGCCCATTTTCACAGCATGGAAGTGCAGATGAGGCTCACCGCGCATGGGATTCCATTTGAGATCACGAGCGGGATCCGTTTTTTCGAGCAAGCTCACATTAAAGACATTTGTAGTTTTCTGCGCTTTGTGGTCAACCGCCGCGATGAGGTGAGTTTTTCACGAATGGTCTCATTGATGCCAGGCTGTGGCCCAAAGAACGCAGAACGATTGTGGAATTTATGGTTGGCGAGTGGTTGGAGCCGTGATGAAAAACCCCCACATTGGTCAAAAGAGCTGATTAATTTTAAGGTTCCGCAGCAAAGCAAACCACACTGGAAGCAGTTGCTCTATGTGTTAGATGAGATGACTCCCGGTGGAATATTTGCCACAACACAAGAAATGATCACCAGTGTGTTAGAAGGAGTCTATGATGATTATCTCAAGCAAAGTTATGAAAATGACGAGGCGCGCCGAGCGGATATTCATCAATTTTCACAATATGCGGAGACGGTCCCAGACGTCACCGAATTTCTCAGCCAGCTTTCCTTGCTCAGTTCCATCGATGGTGAGCCGAAGGACATCGCCCAAGATGTGAACGAAGAGCGCGTGACACTCAGCTCAATTCACCAGGCCAAGGGCTTGGAGTGGAAAGTCGTTTTTGTGATTTGGCTAGCGGATGGGCACTTTCCTCACACGCGGATTTTAGAATCGATGGATAACGATTTGTTAGAAGAAGAACGCCGTGTGTATTACGTCGCGATAACGCGCGCGAAAGATGAGCTGTATCTTTCTTACCCGATGAGCAATCCGCGGCCATACGACGCGGAAATGATCTGCCAGCCGTCGCGATTTTTGTTAGAAACTCCGGAAAATTTGGTTGAAATTTGGAATGTGAGTGAGGATGACGAGCCTTTCTGAAATTGAATGGGTCTCGAACAATGGCACCCCAGTTTATTGAAAAGTCGTCAGGTCAGAGGAGTGCAAAATTTTCCGAGATCAGAATGGAAGGTGTTATTTATGACCGAGCGTTGGGGTCTTGTGGTTTGGCCCATTGGCTAAATCGACTAGAGCGAGATCTCTCCATTTTGGCTCAAGGCGAGGGGGCGGCGGGAGGGTGAGTCGAAAATGAGGTCGGCTTGGTCTTCGCCTGCGGTGAGGGTGATGCCTAGCTGGGCGCGGAAGTGGCCGATTTTCCGGCAGGATATGCGGGTGGCGGTGAAGTGCATGAGCACGGCTTCGAGGTCTTCTGGGGGGACGGCGAGCAGGTAGCCGAAGCTGGGAAAGGTGGTGAGCCATTTTTCGAGTTCGGTGTCCATGGGGCAGGGGAGGTTCCCGAAATCAAGGACGGCGCCGACTTGGGAGCAATTGCACAGCATGGCGAGCGTGCCGATGATGCCGCCGTTGCTGATGTCCTTGCCGGCGTGGCAGATGCCTTTTTCGACGAGGGCGGGCAGGAGTTCTAAGTTGGAACGCAGGCGCTCGGGGGAAGTGTTGGTGCTGGCGTTCCAGAAGGGTTGGTCGCCACGGTATTCGCCGTGCATGTCGATGGCGATGACGAGGCAATCGCCGGGATGGGCGTCGAAGCTGGTGATGAGGCGCTCGCCCGCATGGCCGATGACGGCGGCTGCGAGCCCGAGCTTGCCGGTGGTGGTGCGGGTGGTGTGGCCGCCGACGATGGGGACGCCGTAGGCGAGCGAGGCGGCTTGCATGCCTTGCCAGATGGCGGCGGAGGTCTCGTCGGTGGGGGTCCAAATCACGTCGGTGATGGCGATGGCGCGGCCACCCATGGCGGCGATGTCGGAGAGATTGACCATCACGGCTGAGTAGCCGGCGAACCATGGGTCGGCGTGGACGAAGGAGTCGAGCATGCCCTCGGCGGCGAAAAGCAGGTGTCCAGAGCCGGTGGGATTGGGGATGGCGGCGCAATCGTCGCCGAGACGGATGTTGGAAGAGATGTCTGCGGCTGGCTCGAAGGCGCGAGAAATGGTGGCCTTTTCAAGGATCGCGGAGTGCGAGGAGAGGGACTCGGCGAGTTGGGCCAGCTGATTCATGGGACCGAGCTAGTAGATCAATCTGTGCCAATTTTCCAAATTAGTCAGGCGACTTGGGCGGCCGGCGGGTAGTGGTCGAGATCGGCCCTCATGCGGACGTGGGGGATGCCGTGGAGGGAGATTTCCTCAAGTGGTTGCCAGTGGAGGCGCTGGAAAAAGCGGGCATTCTGGTGCTGGACGGTGGCGTGAAATTCGTGGCAACCGAGCGCGCGGGCGGTGGAGACGGCCTTGTGGATAAGGCCTGCGCCGAGGGCACCGAGTCCGTGGTAGCAGGGTTGGTGATTGCGGATGGCGACGCTGGGGCTGAAGTGGCGGATGCGCCGGTAGTCGGTGGCGACGCCGAGCCGCGATCCGTGCCAGACACCGGGCTTGCGTTGGTCGATCCTCACCACTCCGGCGACGCTGTCTTCCATGCCGGCGATGAGGGTTTTGCAGACGATGGGGATCATGGTGGTGTCGAATAGATCGCAGTCGTCCGAGGTGAAAATTTGCTGCTCGTGACAGAAAATTTCCCGGCGCAGGGCGAAGAAGCCTGCGAGGTCGGCGGGCGATTTGGCGATTTTAAATACGAAATCGTGCGGGCTGTAGGTCGGAAAGTGCTCGAGAATCATGGCTGGCTGGTGGCGTGGGCTGGGATGCTGGCATGGATGGTGGAGGCGATGTGCTCGGCGTCTTCGGCGATGCCGGAGAAGCGGGCGGAACCCCAGGTGTGCTGCCACGGGAGGCCGAGGAAGTAGAGTCCGGGGATCTCGGTGATGCCGCGGTCGGTCTCGGGGAAGCCGCGCATGTTGAAGACGGGGAGTTTGATGAATTTAAAATCCGGTTTGAAGCCGATGCACCAAATGATCGAGGTGATGCCGTGATGGGCGAAATGGAGTGCGGTGGGCTCGTTTTCTGGGGCCCAGACCGGGGTGTAGTGCGCCTGCGGTGGTGCGGAAATGCCGCGCTGGGCGATGTAGTCGTCGATGCGTTGGCAGATGCCATTGTAGGAGCGGTCTGCGCTATCGAGCTTGGTCGCGATGTCTTGGCGGAGGGTGAATTTCTCGAAATCGATGGACTCGACGAACCCGTAGAGCTTCACGCCTCGGAGGGCAAAGTCGCGGAGGTCGATGTCGTGGCCGCCATCGCGCCCGGTGAGGTAGTGGTTGGTGCCGTTGATGGCTTTGTGCTTGTCGGGGTGCTCGGCGATGGTGGTCTGGTAGTAGCCCATTTCCTCCAACCATGTGACGGCATCTTTGCCACGGTAGCGGCGGGGCGAGCGAGGGGCATTTCCAAGACAGAGGTGGACTTGGCGGCCATCGAGGTGGAGGTCTTCCATGATCTGGACGCCGGATTGGCCGGAGCCGACGATGAGCGTGGCGCCGGGGGGAATCTGTGAAGGTCGCTTGTAGTCAATGGAATGGATTTGCTTGATCGAGTCTGGAATGGCCTCGGCTCCGGCGGGGGTGAATGGGGTGTGAAAGCTACCGATGGCGACGATGACGTCGTCGCAATACCAGTTTCCTTGGTCGGTGGTGACGTGGAAATAGCCATCGCGCTTGTTGACGGAGGTGACGGTGATGCCCTCGACGACGGGCGGACGGAACTTGCGGACGTAGCGCTCGATGTAGTCGACGATCTCATCCTTGACCATGAAGCCCTCGGGTTCGTGGCCATCGTAGGGGTGGCCGGGCAGGCGGCATTGGTGATTGGGCGTGACGAGGGAAAAGCTGTCCCAGCGCTCGCTGCGCCACGAGTGGGCAACCCGGTTTTTCTCAAAAATGACATGGTCGTCGATGCCGCGTTGTCTGAGGCAGTAGCTCGCAGAAAGTCCTGCTTGGCCACCACCGATGATGATGACTGAGACGTATTCTGGATCGGTAAATGGCATGAAATCTAATGAATATGCAGGATCGTGATGGTGGTGTGAGACGGCAGCGCGCCCGCCCACGACTCGATGTCGGCGAGTGAGGCGGAGGCGGCGGTGCAGGAGAATCCGAACTTCTGGCGGACGCGCTCGGAGGCCTCGGTGAGTGCGGTGCGAGCGAGCTGGATGAACTCGGCGGCAGGCAGCTCTTGGCCGACGTGAAAATAATTTTTCACCACCGAGGATGGCGAGTAACATGGCTGGATGCTGCCGTCGGGCAGGGCGGCGGTGAAGGTGGTCTCAGGCATGGGAGCAGGTGGTGCTGGGTGATTTCTCGAATGAGGAAAGTGAACTGCAGGCACCGCACTTGGCGCAGCCGGCCTTGACGGTGTCCGAGGTCATGCCCGCCTCGGTGAGCATGGCGCCGAGGGGCGCGAGCACAGCGGTCATGAACTCGGCGGACGGCGGCGGGTGCCCAGCCAGCGGCGTGCCCGTGACTGGCACGAATGGCACGACAAATGGGTAAACTCCGAGCGAAATGAGCTGGCGACATCCTGAAAGCAGGCTGTCCACAGAGTCGCCGAGGCCCGCGAGCAGGTAGGTGCTCACTTGGCCGCGGCCGAAGACTTTCACCGCTGCAGAGAATGCTTCTAGATAGTAGGATGTCGGAACCTCGGCTTTTCCGGGCATGATCCGGTGGCGCACTTGCTCGTCCCATGCTTCCAAATGCATGCCAAGTGAATCGACGCCGCTGGCCAGTAGCTTGACGAACCATTGGAAATCGTCGGGCGGCTCGCACTGGGCTTGGATGGGCAGGTGGGTCGCCTGCTTGATGGCGTAGGCGGCGGCAGCGAGGACGGCGGCTCCACGGTCGGGCGTGGGCGGGGTGCCGGTGGTCAGCACGACATTGTCGATGCGGTCGAGCCGCTTGGCCGCTGCGGCGACTTCGGCGAGCTGGGTAGGAGACTTTTCCTTGATCGTGCGGCCGGCCTTGAGCGACTCGCCGATGGCGCAAAACTGGCAGCGGGTGGTGGAATTCCCGTAGCGGATGCACGTTTGCAAAAGCGTGGTCGCGAGCACCCGCTCGGAGTGGAGTTGGGCGATTTTCCAATAGGGAATCCCATCGGCGGTGCTGAGAGCGTAGAATTTCGGCTCAGGCGGGAATTGGACGGTGGCGATGGTCTCACCTTCGTAAAAAAGCGGCGCACTGCCATTTTCCGCGATTTCTCCGGTCGAAAAGGGCGAGCTGGCCGCTCCGCGAGTGTGGATGGGCACCATGATGGTGCTGCCATGGACAGTCACGGCCTTGTGGTCGGTCGGGCCAGCGCCGCCGCTGCGGGAGGGGGCCGTGCGAGCGGCAGCACCGATCCGCAGCCCAGCGGACTGGAGCTCAGAGAGCAGCCATTGCTTTTTCGAGAATTGGGCGTTCGGTATGTCGAGTGTCGGCATGAGCGTGGAGGTCTAAAGTGCTGTCCGTTAAGGCGGAACGCGGTGATTTATCAACGAGCAGGGTGAAAAGATCCGGGCGGCTGTAATGGCCTACCGAGTCCATCATGCGCTTGCGCTTGGTGATGAGGTCGAAGTCGAGATTAGCAATCGCCATGCCTTCTCCGGTAGTGATTGGCTCGCAGAGATGCGAGCCGTCGGGCGCGATGATCGCAGAGAAGCAGCCGCCGCGCAGGGCTTTTTGCTTTGCTGGGTCGGGGGTGATTTGTGCGATTTGCTCGTCGCTGAGCCAGCCGGTGGAGTTCACCACAAAGCACCCGGCCTCCAGCGCGTGGTGGCGGATCGTCACCTCGATCTGATCGGCGAAGACCTGCCCGACCATCGAGCCGGGAAATTGCGCGCAATGGATTTCCTCGCGATCTGCCATCAAGGTGTAGCGAGCCAGAGGATTGTAGTGCTCCCAACAAGCCAGCGCACCGATCCTGCCAACGGCCGAGTCAACCGCCCGCAGTCCCGAGCCGTCGCCCTGGCCCCAGACCATGCGCTCGTGGAAAGTAGGAGTAATTTTCCGCCGCTTCAGCAGCAAGCTGCCGTCGGAGTTATAGATCAGTTGGGTATTATATAGTGAGCCACCGTCCAGCTCATTCACGCCCACCACCAGCACCATTCGGTAGCTCGCAGCAGCGCGGGAAAGTCGCTCGGTCAGCGGACCGGGAATGACCACCGCCTCGCGGTAGAGATTTTGATGCGCCTTTCCCGAAGCAAAGGGCGGCTCGACAAAAGAAAAGTAAGGATAGTAAGGCACGAAGCTCTCCGGAAAAACGGCCAGCTCCACCCCCGCGTCAGCCGCCTCCGCGATCGCGCGCAGCATCCGGTCGATGGTGCCAGTCGCACCTCCAAGGTCGGGCGCGATCTGAATCGCAGCTGCGCGGATCGTTTTCATCGGCGTGGAATTTAGACTGTCCAGGAGTCCATAATCACCGCGTTGCACTTTTTATGGAGCAAGATGCAGTCCAGCACATCGAGTGGATTGATCGGGATGATTCCTGGGATGAACGCCTTCTCGGTCTGGCCATAGAGTGCCTGCGTGGAAAATCGGCACGCATACACTTTTCCACCTTCTTCCATGAATTTCGCCAGCCGCTGGTTGACAAACAAATGGCCGGGAAAAGCCTCATCTCCCAGCGTTGGGAATCCTCGCTGGAAGCCCATCGTCACGCCCGGTCCATACAACAAGATCGATGTCTCATAACCCTTCCTGAGCAGACGAGTGGCAGACAGCGTATTGACGATCGAAATTGATCCTTCAAACGCCACGGTATGGAATGTCACCAGCGCCTTTTCGCCTGGATCCGCTTTGAAGTCATCAAAAACTTTTTCTTCGTAATCGACGAGCACGTCGCCGTTCTTATGCATTTCTTTATCTACTTTTGGCATGATATTAGTTGGTTAGGAATGATGGCCCAGATCGTGAGCTGTGCATCACCAAGCAACGCGTGGGCCACTCATCGGCACATCCGCATCATCCGCTAAGGTATTTAATGCACATCGTTGCGCACGGAATCTGCTTATTTAAAAATCCATGCGCCCACGCACCACCATGGCCACCTTGGCCGAGACATTGGGACTTGCCAGTTCCACCATCTCTCGTGCCCTCAAAGGCGATCCGCGGATTTCCCTCGCCACCCGCCAACGTGTGGAAAAAATGGCCGCTGAGCTCGGCTACCGACCCAATCCCCTGGTAAGCGCGCTCATGTCCATGCGCGGAAATCCAGGTAGCAGCGAGGTCGCCACCATTGCCCTCGTTACCGACTACCGCGGCGCGGGCGGTTGGCGCTCCAAGGACGTATGCTTGTGGGAATACGCCGGCATCCACAGCCGTGCCACCGAGCTTGGCTACCGGATCGAAGAATTTCCCCTGAGCGACTTCAAGTTCGACAGCACTCGCCTCGTCAAAACTCTGCAAACTCGTGGCATTCGAGGTGTTTTGTTAGGTTTTTCGCGCGATCGCACCCAGCGCCTCGGCTTCCCCACCGCCACCTTCACCGTCGCTGGCCTCAGCACCTATTTCCGCGAAGTGCCGGTCGATCGTGCGAACTTTCACGGCTTCTTCAACGTCCAACTCGCGCTCGCTGAGATGCGTGCCGCAGGTCACCGCCGCACCGGCCTCGTCGTCCCAGAATTCAACAACCGCATTTCTGGCTCACTCTGGTCTGGAGCTGCGCTCGATTGGCAAACCCACCTGCCCGAGTCCGATCGCTGCGCACCCTTCATTCCCGCGTCCGCCAACGAAGAAAAAAACTTCATTCCCTGGCTCAAGCGCGAGCGACCCGACTCCCTGCTTGTTTACAAATTCCCAGTAAAAAGCTGGCTCGCCAAGGCCGGTCTGCGCGTGCCAGACGACATTGCAATCGCCTACCTTTACCGCACCGCCGCCGAGATCGCCACATGGCCCGGCATCGATGGGAACCTGCAAGCCGTCGGCGCCGCGGCCCTCGACCTCGTCATCGCGGGCCTCCACACCCATCGCCTTGGCAGTCCCACCGATCCCAAAGAAGTGCTCATCAAAGGCCGCTGGCATTCTATCAAGAAATTTGTGTCTAACAAAAATCATCCAACAAGGCCGGACTCCGCGCCGTCGTGTTGAAACAATCAAGACGGGGCGATGGAGGATGCGGTCAAAGCGTTCAAGCAGCATGATGATGGCAAACTCACTCGAAAAACTGCTTAAGCACTTTTTGTTCTGCGGGATCGAGTGATTCGCGCCAAATGCGATCTCCGCCGCGGCCTGAGTTGGGGATGGCGCCGCCTGCGCTCGCGGGCAGCAACGAACGATCCACCTCATGCTCGCGTTCTTCGAGTTTGAGCACATCGCCGGGCAGTATCGCGGCCTCTTGATCAAGCGGGATGGCGGAAAATTGTTCCAACTCGACGGCATCGCTCGGTTTCCCAAAAAGATTGGGATCATGGCCCGGGCCGCGGCGGATTTCGCCCTCGCCCGCCATCGTTCCAGCTTGTTGCTGGGCAGTCTCAGATTCAAAAAACTCATCTGGCAATTCACCAATCGCACGCTGCATGGCCTCTCCCGCATTTTTTAATGCCTCAGACAACTTCTTGCGCTGCTCTGCGGTGAGTTCATTTGAAGAGATTTCTACTGCTTGTTTGAGTTTCTCTAACAGCTCAGGATTCGGCTTCATTTCGCGCTGGGCGAGTTGCTCGATTTGCTTGCCGAATTCTTCTGCGAGTTGCTCGCGGCGTGTTTGATTCGCTTGCGCGTCTTTTTCATCGAGTTGCTCTAAAGTGCGATTGGCTTGCTCAAGATTGCTCATCATTCCCTGCGTGTGCTCACCCTGCATTTCAACCAGCGCATCAGTCGCCTCTAACGATTCGTGGCTGAACCATTGCTCGGGGTCTTGTGATCGCAACTCATCTAACAATTCTTGTTTTTTCTCTAACGATTCTGGATCGACGATTTCTTCATTGCGCAAATTTTCTAACTGCTGGCCGAGCTGCTGCCATGCCGCCAGTTCCTCCACTTTGGTAGCCAATTCTGCTCGCTGGGAAATTGGCAAGGCCCATGCCAAAACCATGCAGACGAGGGCCAGCACGATGGGAAAAAAGACGCGGGACAAATTCCAGTGCAGCCCCATTTCCACCCGCTCCGGAACATCCGGCCACGCTGAGACACCGGCATTGGCCGCAAGCAGGCGGTGATTCATTTTCATCGCCTCATCAAGCCGCAGCCATGCATCGTCGATGCCTCGCCAACGCCGCATCGAGAAACGCAACGCCGCCAATGCAGAAAGAATAGCCAGGAGTGCCATCGCCCATGCCCAATGCTTGAGCGAAACTTCGAGCAACTCGCTCCGTATGAACCACACGCCCGCCGCAGCGATCGCTACGACTGCCAAGAATACCGGAATGAAATGTTCCAACCACCAGCCCATCCGCAAGCGATGCATGAGCTTGCGCGCAAGCCGCTGCCATTGTTCTTGATTGGTCAGGTTCCGGCTCACGGGTTAGGTAAGTTTTGCTTTAAGTTGTGCTAGGCACTCGCGCCAGAACTCCACTTCCATTGCCTCATAGCGCATCACGTCTGGACTCACTTGGACGGTGAAAAGAACATTGCTCGGCTCTTCTAACAGCTCTTCATACAGCGCACGTTTCAAATAACTACGGACTTCATCCGCATCATTTAAAAAGGGTGACGGATCTTTTCTTTCCGACTCTGCGAACAAGGCGTCAATCACTTCTAACAAAAAATCACGATCCATCGCCACCGAGAGATGCTCTGCGGAACGGTGATGATCCGCAATAATCGCTAACAGCCGCTTGCTGATCCGGCGGGCCTCGCCGCGGCGGTCCTCAATTTCCTGAGGAGAACGAACCGGCTCTGGTGCGATTTCCAGTGGTTCAATGGGAAACAGCCCGCGCAGTTGGAGTGGACGATCTTGATCCATGATGAGTGATTAAGTTCGGCGTGAAATTGCAAATACCCACGCTGGAGGAATATTACGCATCGCAAAGTGGGTGCAACTACTTTTCAAGCCCAAGCGATCCATCACCCGCCCAGGCACTGGGCAAAGTGGCCGATAGGTAAACTGATAGACTGCCGCTTGTGGTTCGAGCAATTCAAACGCACCGCGCATGATCAACTCCACAGTATCATCCGGAATCGAAAGCAATGGCAGCCCGCTAATGATGCTGGCCACTTTTCCACGAGGAAAAATATCGAGCGTTGCCAATTCTGAGGCACAACCAGAGACCACTTTCACGCCGGGAAATTTTTTGATCAAGCGGCCAGCGAGCTGGTGGTCATTTTCTAACAGGCAAAGATTTTCTGCTGGCACGCCGCGTGCAAGAATCGCGCGGGTAAAAACTCCAGTGCCGGGACCTAGCTCTATAATATTTCCCATCTCCGCAGTCAGTTCGCGCGTGATGGCGCGGGCGAGGTGGCGGCTCGATGGGACCACCGCACCGACTTTGAGTGGAGCCCGCAACCATGCGAGTGCGAAGGCGGCAAGCTCTCTGGGTGATTCATGATGACGATCCATTTTTTCGGTGCTTAGGGCCATTCAACGTGGCACGCCATCTTTGCCAAGTTCAGATTCACAATCGGCGAAAAAAGACACAATTCTGCGGTCATCTTGACTTTGCGTGGCGGTTGAAGAAAGCTCGCGCCCATGAGAGGATCGCCGTGGCATCGATGCCTATTTTTGTTGGTCGCACTCATCGGAGTGGGTTGCGGGCTTTGGTATCTGACGCGGCCCGCCGTAGCCAACATTCCGGTGGTGATGAGCGCGTCCACCATTCCTGATGGCCAAGGCAAAGTGGTTATTCCCTATGAATTGATGTTTTCTTCTCCGATCCAATCCGGTCTGTTAGATAGCACGCTTCAACAAATTTCTCTCACTGGAATTTCCAGCCACACACAAACAGGAACGATCACATTTTCAACATCGCAGCCACAGCTTTCATTAAGCATTGAGTGGCAGCAATCTGCCGCGCAGAACGAAAGAAGATTTGCCAAGCTCTCGCTATTTCCCCCTGGGAAAAAACAGTTAGATTATGTCTTCGATGCCGCCGGAAATATGGATGAATTTATCGAACTCCAACCCGAGGCACTGGAATGATGGACTCATCTTCGCATCACAGCGATTGCGCGCACCACGCGCTGCATCACGAATTGGTCATCGATTCCTTGAGTGTTTTTTACCGCCATGTTCCCGCGTTGGAAAACATTTCGATGGCGACATCGTGCGGCAACCGCGTGGCGCTGATCGGCCCGAATGGCGCGGGGAAGAGCAGTTTGCTCAAAGCGATTGCCGGTTTGGTGCCTAAAAAATCTGGCAGCATCCAATGGCGCGGCACCACGGTGCGCAAGTGGTTCCACGAATTCGCATACCTACCGCAGCGTGAAGAAATCGATTGGCTATTTCCCATCACCGTGCGCGGCTTGGTGGAAATGGGACGTTATCCGCAGACCGGAGCATGGAAAAAATTTTCCAGCAAAGATGATGAGGCAGTTGAAAACGCGCTGCGCAGCATGGGCCTGCTCGATTTGCAGCAGCGGCAAATCCGCCAACTCTCCGGTGGCCAGCAGCAACGCACCTTCATCGCGCGCTCGCTGGCGCAAGAAGCCCACGTTCTGTTATTCGATGAGCCATTTACCGGGCTCGATCGGCAGGCGGCGGTTTCCTTGGGAAAATTGTTTGAAAAACTCGCGCAGGACGGGCGATTGATCATTGCTTCTCATCACGATCTCAACACGGCTGGCAGTTTATTCGATGAAGCATTGCTCATCGCCACTCGCCAAATCGCCTTCGGGCCGGTGAGCGAGGTGCTCACGGAGCAGCGGCTTGATCAATTATTTCCTAACAAACCGTTAGATTGTTGAGCGATGGATCTTGAATTACTACAAACACCGTTTTATCAGCGCGCCTTAATCGCGGCGGCGATGATTGGTTTTTCTAACGGATTTTTCAGTGGCTTTGTCGTCTTGCGGCGCAATGCTCTATCGGTTTCCGCACTTTCTCACACGATGCTTCCTGGCATTGCGCTCGGTATTTTTCTAACAGGCTCGCTCAGCCAGTGGAATGCCTTCGTGGGAGCGATGGTGGCGGCATTGGTCGTGGGCCTCGGATCGGTGGCAGTCGCCCGTGGCAATCGCATCGAGCAAGGCACGGCGTTGGCAGTTCTTTACACCTCAGCCTTCGCGGCGGGCATTGCGCTGCTGCCGAAGTTAGATACGCGGCAAGAGCTGGAGCATTGGCTTTTTGGCGATATCATTGCCGTTTCTAACACTGATTTATGGGTCGCCTTTGGCATTGGTGCGACGATGTTATTGGTGACCAATTTAGCGATGCGCCCGATGTTGCTAACCTTGTTTGAGCCAAGCGTGGCTGCCGCGCAGGGCGTGCCGGTGCGGTTGATGCAGTATTTGATTTTTGGCCTGTTGATCTTGGCATTGGTTTCATCGCTGCAGGCCGTTGGCTGTGTGCTCTCGGTGGGTCTGTTAGTGGCACCGGCGGCGATTGTTTCGCTTTTCACGGACCGCACATCGGCATTGTTTTGGGGTGGGGGATGTGTGGGTGCGGTGGGCTCTGTGGTGGCGGTGCTCAGCTCGGGCGCGTTAGGCATCACTCCTGGGCCAGCGATTGTGATACTCTTCGGACTTTTGTTCATTGCCTCGTATTTATTCAGCCCGAAATATGGGTTAATTCGCTTCAAACGGCGCACAGCCAACTAAGCATCGCCGAGTATGCGAGAGCGAAAAGTCACTCCGGAATTGCTCGATTCTTTGCCCGCTGAGGCACCAGCAGCGATTCGTTCGCGGCGTGAATTGCGCGTGGTGAATGCCTTGATGGGAAATGAACGGTGGGTGATCCGCGAGCTGCTTGCTCGGGAAAAAATAGCGGGAAATGGCATCGTCGAGATTGGAGCGGGTGAGGGGAGTCTGTGCCGAAAAATGCATGCCCATTTTTCTAACAACCGAATTTGCGGGATCGATCTGTTAGAGCGGCCAGCTTCACTTCCGCAGGCGATTGACTGGCATTGTGGAAATGTGATCACGCTCGATCCGCCGTGCGGTTTTGGCGTTTTGGTGGCGAATTTATTTTTACACCATTTCACCGATGAGGAGCTTGGTTGGTTCGCAGCGTGGCTGCCGCATTTTTCGCTGGTGATCATCAACGAGCCACTGCGGCGGCAAAGTGCGCACGTCTGGGGGAGTTTTTTGCGGCCGTTCATCGGGCATGTCACGCGGCACGACATGCATGTGAGCATCGATGCCGGATTTTTGTGCGGTGAGTTGCCTGAGTTATTTCACGAACACGCCGCCGACTGGGAAATCCAAGAAAAAGAACAATGGCCGGGAGCACAACGCGGCGTATGGTGCAGAAAATGAGGCCAATCAAGATCGCGGGAGGTGGCTTGGCGGGATTGTCGCTTGGCATCGCTCTGCGGCGCGAGGGGATCGATGTCACTTTGCATGAGGCAATGAGTTACCCGCGCCATCGCGTCTGCGGGGAGTTCATTTCCGGCGTGAGCGAGGAGACGTTGCTGCGGCTTGGCATCCAGGATTTGCTCGCCGATGTCGCTCGTCCACAGCAAGTGCAGTGGTGGAGCGGCGCGCAGAATTTAGGCAGCTTTCATTTGCCGACTGCGGCATATGCGGTCTCGCGGCATCGGTTAGATGCGCAGCTTTGCGATCGGCTGCGCGAGCTCGGCGGAATCGTTTATGAAAATCAGCGCATGCTTGCCACGCCAGAGCCTGGAACGGTGTGGGCAGCGGGCCGCAGAGCGGAGAAAGGCGAGTGGATCGGCCTCAAGGCTCACGTCCGCGATCTTGAGTTGGCATCTGGCCTTGAGATGCACCTCGGCACTCACGCCTACGTCGGCCTCGCGGCGATCGAGGACGGATGGATCAATGTCTGCGGGTTATTTCGCCTCAACGCAAACGTCCGCGCCAAGCCATCCGAGCTATTGCTCAGCTATGTGCGCGAGAACAAATTGACCAAGCTCGCGGAAAGATTGGCAGCGGCCACTTGGCGGGAAAATTCCACCACTGCGGTTGCTGGTTTCCGCCTCGGGAAACAATCGCCGCTCGATGGGCTGGCGACGATTGGCGACGCTCACAGCATCATCCCACCTTTTACCGGCAACGGCATGAGCATGGCACTGGAAGCCGCCGCGCTCGCCATCGATCCGTTGTGCCGTTATGCTAGGCATCAGCAAGATTGGAGCGCGACGGTTCTGAACATCCGACAAAATGCGCATGCAGCATTTCACCGTCGATTGAAAATGGCTGCCGCTTTCCAGCAGCTTCTGCTAGCGCGGTGGTCGCGGCGGCCTATGGTGATGTTGGCCCGCAAGCAATGGTTGCCGTTTCGCGCTTTATTTTCACTCACCCGCAGCTGATGTTTTTGCATTCACTTTCCTGTGTCACCCCGCCGACGGTTTTTTCCCAAGCGGATTGTTTCACACTCATCCAACAGACCGATTGGTTCAAATCGAGCAGCGGCCGAGCACAATCGCTGTTAGAAAAAGTGATGCACGGTGCTTCTGGCATTGAGCGGCGAAATTACGCCAGCCCGGATTTGCACGCGGTTTTTGCGATGGATGCCGGCGAGCTGAACCGGTATTTTGAAAATGCAGCACCCAGCTTAGCCGTTGATGCACTTGAAAAGGCGTTCGCCAAGTGCGGCCTCATCGCGGCGGATCTGGATGCGATTTTTCTTTGCACTTGCACCGGCTACTTGTGCCCGGGCGTGAGTTCATACGTCGCGGAACTCACTGGCATGCGAGGCGACGCGTTTCTGTGCGACATCGTCGGCCAAGGCTGCGGAGCGGCGATTCCGGCGATGCGTGCTGCGCAAAATTTCCTATCGGCGAATCCTACGTCGAAAGTCGCCGTGGTCGCGGTGGAAATTTGCTCTGCTGCATTTTTTACCAACAACGATGCGGATGTTTTGATTAGTTTGTGCTTATTTGGCGATGGTGCCGCGGCTTCAATTTGGTCTGGGAAAAAGTCGCCCGGCGCGTGGCAAGCTGGACATTTCACCACCACGCATCGTCCTCAAGAGCGCGAAAAAATCCGCTTCGTCAATGACCAAGGAAAACTCAAAAACAAGCTGCACCGCAGTGTGCCGCAACTCGCCGCTGCCGCAGTGGGCGATCTCTATCAGCTGCGATTTGCCGATCCCGATCAAGTGCTTGCCCACGCTGGCGGCCGCGATGTGATGGATGCCATCGAAGCCACACTGCCATTCACGCTGGACGAAACGCGCGCGGTTTTTGCCCGTTGTGGGAATATGAGCAGCCCGTCCGTGCTTTTTGCTTTGGAAAAGCGGCTCGCAAAAAATCTGCCGGATCAGCGCTACTGGCTCACCGCATTTGGCGCGGGATTCGCAGCACATGCGTGCGAACTATGGCGTGAGTGACCCAGCCGAGTGGTGGATGAGCTTTTTGCAACACCTCATTTGACAAGCGGCCTGCTCATCCTCTAGCGTTTCCTTCCCGGCGGAAATCGCCACCATTTACTATGAACATCGTCGTCGAGAAGCAGCCAAAATGTTTGGCCATCCTGAGTGTGCAAGTCCCCGCGGAAAAAGTGCAGGGAGAGCGTGAGAAAATTCTTCGCAGCTACGCGACTCATGCCAAAATCCAAGGATTCCGCCCAGGTAAAGCACCCAAGCAGGTCATTGAGAAAAAATTTCAAAAAGAAATCGCCGAGCAACTTGAAGATGACTTGCTCAATCTCGCCTATGAGGCGGCAATTTCCCAAGAGAAGCTCAAAGTGTTAGATATCGATCGGCCGCAGAGCAAATCGTTCGATCATGTAGGAAATTTTTCTTTCACGGCACAATTGATTCTCGCGCCGGAGATCACACTTGCGGATTACAATGATCTCAGCGTGACCTTGCCAAGCACCGATGTGCCCGCTGACGCGCTCGATGCTCAATTAAAAATTCTTCAAGAAAAACTCGCCGAGTATGTGACCATTGAAGACGGTGCTGCTGATTGGGGAAATTTAGCCTCCATCAATTACACGTGTTCATGCGAAGGCCAGCCGATGGACGACTATCTTGGCCGTCCTGCCGGATTTCTATCAGGACGCGAAGGTCACTGGGTGAAATTGCAGGAGGATAGGTTCCTCGCAGGATTCGTCGCTCAAGCCATCGGCATGAAAATAGGAGAGCAAAAAAACATCACCGTGACCATTCCGGGTGATTTCGGAATCTCAGAACTATCCGGCAAGGATGTCATTTTTGCTACCACGCTCAACGAACTCAAGCAAGTGATCCTGCCGGAATTGGATGAAGAATTTGCGAAAAAACTAGCTCCTCACATGTCGCTCGAAGAGATCAAGGAAGCCATCACCCGCGACCTGATCGAAAATCGTAAGAGAAAAATCGACGACCTCAAAGTGGAGCTCATCCTTTCTCAACTTCGCGAAAGAATGCCAGTTGAACTGCCCGAAAATCTCGTTGCTCAAGAAACACAAAACCAAATCGATCAGATGGTGGACAATGCAGTTCGCTCAGGCGTAAGCAATGACCTCATCGCAGATCAACAGCAAGAAATTTTCGCCCGCGCTGAGGAATCTGCTAAAGGCCAACTTCATGCCAATTTTATCCTTCAAGAAATTGCTTACAAGGAGAACCTGCAAGTGAATGATAGTGAGCTGGTGCAGCACCTCAGTATGATTGCCAATTCGCGTCAAATCCAGCCCAAGAAATTCATCCGCGATGCTCAGAAAAGCGGCAGGCTCCCATCGATACGCAATTCGATTATGATTGGTAAGGCCATTGACTATTTGGTCGAGCACGCGAAGGTCATTGAATCAAATGATGTTCAACTCAATGCATAATTTCCCCACCGCCGCCATGAATTCGCAAAGCCCGCGCAATAGTTACTACGTGCCCGTCGTCATCGAGCAAGATGGACGCGGCGAGCGCTCGTTCGATATTTATTCGCGGTTGCTCAAGGACCGGATCATTTTCATCGGCACGCCGATTGATGATTTCGTGGCCAATTCCGTCATCGCGCAGTTGCTATTTCTGCAAATGCAGGATCCTAAAAAAGACATCCACATTTACATTAACTCACCCGGCGGATCCGTCACCGCTGGCTTGGCCATGTATGATACGATGCAATTTCTCACCTGCGATGTGAATACCTACTGCATCGGCATCGCCGCCTCGATGGGCTCGGTCTTGCTGACGGCAGGAACCAAGGGGAAAAGATTTTGCCTGCCTAATTCCCACGTCATGATTCACCAAGTTTCCGGCGGTGCTCAAGGCACGGCCTCGGATGTGGAGCGCACGATCGGCTTCATGTTCAATCTCAAAAAGCGCTTGAACGGAATCTTGGCCCACCATACGGGAAAATCGATCGATGAAATTGAGCGCGATTCGGATCGCGATAACTACATGCCAGCAGAAGTGGCAGTGGCCTACGGCTTGGTCGATAAGGTGCTAGAAAGCCGCAAACAATTGCCAGACGCAGTCGCCGCGGCGATCGAGGCACCAAAAAGCTAGACTCAAACTCGCAATCTCTGGCTTGTTTTTTCGGAAATATTCGCTTAATTCATAAATATGGCTCGCGCCTCCAATCTCACCATGTGCTCTTTCTGTGGGAAGAGTCACTCAGAAGTCAAAAAGCTGATCGCCGGGCCCGGTGTTTACATCTGCAACGAGTGCGTTGACGTTTGCTCCAATATTCTTGAAAAAGAAATTTACAGTAACAGCAAGGTTACCAGCAAATCCAAACAAGCCAACGCATCTTCATTACCCACTCCAGCCCAAATTCTGGCAAAGCTAGACGATTACGTCGTCGGCCAAGAAAATGCCAAAAAGGTGCTCTCGGTGGCCGTTTATAATCATTACCAGCGCCTTCGCCAAAACGATGTGGTCGCATCTGATGAGTTCCGCGATGTGGAAATTGAAAAATCTAACATCATGCTGTTAGGCCCCACCGGATCGGGAAAAACATTGCTCGCGCGCACCCTCGCCCGCGTGCTCGATGTGCCATTTTGCATCGTCGATGCCACCACCCTCACTGAGGCCGGATACGTCGGAGAGGACGTGGAAAACATTGTGCTGCGATTACTCCAAGCCGCTGATTTCGATGTCGCCCGCGCAGAACGCGGCATCATCTACGTTGATGAAATCGACAAAATCGGCCGCAAAACTGAAAACGTCTCGATTACCCGCGATGTTTCTGGAGAAGGTGTCCAGCAAGCGCTCTTGAAAATCCTCGAAGGCACGATCTGCAACGTGCCGCCACAAGGTGGGCGCAAGCACCCGCAGCAAGAATATATTCAGGTCAATACTGAGAAAATTCTCTTCATCGTCGGCGGGGCATTTGTCGGCTTGGAAGAATCGATCAAACGCCGCATGGGGAAAAATACCCTCGGCTTTCACTCGCCAGATCCTGCCACACTGGACAAACAAACCGATGCAGAAGTTCTCTCCAAAGTGCTGCCGGAAGATTTATTGCACTTCGGCCTGATCCCAGAATTCATCGGTCGCCTTCCCGTCATTTCCGCGCTGCGCAAGCTCACCGAGGATGAATTAATCATGATCCTCACCGAGCCAAAAAATGCGCTCATCAAGCAATACGGCAAGCAGCTGGCAATGAATCAAGTGAAGCTCAAAGTCAGCAAAGACGGCCTGCGCGCTCTCGCAGAAGAAGCCGTCCGCCGCGGCACCGGAGCGCGTGCGCTCAGATCTTTGTTAGAGGGCATCATGCTCGATATCATGTTTGAAATCCCATCGCGCAATGATGTCGAGTCCGTTACCATTACGCGCCAAGTCGTCTCAGGCGAGCGCCCACCAGCGGTGCGAAAAAAGCGCAACAATCAAGACGCCGCCTAATCTAACAGTTTGCTAGATTTTTGTTAGAGTTCACCCTCAATCAGATCATCTAACGTCTGGCGCTTACGAATCAACGTGGAAGTATTGCCTTCAACTAAGACTTCCGCTGGCAGCGGCCGTGAATTGTAGTTGGAAGCCATCGCAAATCCGTAAGCTCCGGCAGACATCAACGCCACGCAATCGCCCGGCTGGAAATCCGGCAGCATCCGGTCTTGGCAGAAAAAGTCTCCGCTCTCGCAAATTGGGCCCACCACATCCATTTTGTGCAATTCCTCATTCGCTGGTTTTTGCAGCGGCACAATCTGATGGTGTCCCTCATACAATGCCGGACGGATGAGATCATTCATTCCTGCATCGACGATTTTGAATGTCTTCGCCAAGCCTTTTTTCTCATACAAACATCGCGTGATCAGAACTCCAGCATTGCCCACGATGTATCGTCCTGGCTCTAACAAAATTTTTAAGCCCAAGTCTTTTAAACGCGGCACCAACTCGCTGCCATAACGCTCCACCGTGAGTGGCCGCTCAGCTTCCGGCTGATTATCCCACCACGCCGCATCTCCGGACTCCAAAGATTCCTGATAGATAATGCCGATCCCTCCGCCGATCGACCAAAACTCGATGCCATGGCACTCCTTGAGCATTTTCACCAAAGGCAGCACCTTTTCCACCGCCTCGACGAATGGCCCGATCGATGTCAATTGCGAACCGATGTGCATCTGCAATCCACGCATTTTCACGTGTTTCAACTCAGCCGCCGCTCGCTCGTAAAGCTCAGGAATTGCATCAAAATCAACTCCGAATTTATTCTCCGATTTTCCAGTGGAAATGTATTTGTGCGTTTTCGCATCCACATTCGGATTCACGCGCACCGCCGCGGGAGCCACCACACCCAGCTCGCCAGCAACATCATTGAGATAACGCAACTCCGCTTCGCTCTCCACATTGAACGAATAAATCCCTTGCTCCAACGCATAAATCATTTCGTCTCGCGTCTTGCCAACTCCTGCAAACGTGCAATGCGCAGGATCACCGCCAGCCTTGATCACACGGAATAACTCGCCGCCGGAAACAATATCAAATCCAGCACCTTGAGTCGCCAACAACCGCAAAATCGAGAGGTTGGAATTCGCCTTCACCGCGTATGCCACTTCGTGCTCAACGCCATCAAGCGCTTGGTCCAAACGGTGAAAATGATCAAGAATCGTCGCCGCAGAATACACATAAAGAGGCGTGCTGAATTCATCGACGAGGGATTGCAAATCCAATCCATCGCAAGTCAGCGCATTATTTTGATAAGAAAATCCATGCATGTGCGCACCCATAATCACGGAATGTGACTTGGTAAAGTGAGAACCTCTCTCCCGCCCTTTATAAAATCGCGCCTCGTCCGTCCGTGCGCCTTTGATGAAAATCAGATCTACCCTAGAGCCTTTGCTCTAAGCTCACAACTCAGGGCGGGCACTGGCGATGAGCTAATCTGGCGCTTTTGTATCGTCGAGATCGATGGAATGATGTTTTTCATGGCGGTTCCATCATAGCACGGCACTCAAGCCCCGGCCGCTGCCTTCTCATCTAATCTTATTCCGCTCTCCTTTGGGTGAGAGCTGCATCAATGGCATCTACGTGGATAAAGAGCCAGTGGGAGTGCCATTCGCGCCTTCTTCGGTTTCTTTCATTTCTCAATCAGATGCGGTTGAGTATCATCTTTCGCTTCTCTTCATGCTCAGCACCGGTGATCAGATTATTGGATCGAAGCGCATCAATCTCCACTAGCTTGTCTTGAATGCTAGGTGGAGCTGGTGGTTGAAGTGGTTTCCTGCGGGAAGAAAAATACCAGACGAGCGCGATGATGCTGCCTACCAGAATGGCAAGAAAAACGATCATTAGGATAATTAGCTCCGGCATCCCTATGGGTCCTATCATATTGTTTTTTGGATTTTATTTCTATATGTTCGTTTAGCTCATCCACGGCGTGAAAGGAAGCCAAAACTTAAAGAAAGACGTAAAATGAAATCCACCGCTGCGATGATTCTGAGGCGTTCCACACAAATGACACTTTTTTCCCAGCTCACCCCTCGTCACCATAGTCGCCAATCCACAGTGCTCTGGCCCTTCCCAATTCTCGTCTCACCGCTTGATATCTGCTAGATTTCCCACCGAAAAATCAGGCTTTTCAAACACCCGATATACGCAGTAATCGCCGAAAAAACTTTGACAAATCAAGGATTTTCAAGAAGAATTTGGTTCGTAGGTAATCTGGATATCAGGTCCGGACATGCTACGAATAAAACTGTTGGGCAGAATAACAAAATGAAATCCTACACCCTTTCCTCTGAATCGCCTGAATCGCCAACCGCACCACGGGACCCGATTGATGTAGTTTCCGAACAAGCGAACGCCGATATTTTTCTCTTCAGCAGCGGCATTTCGTATGCTTCTGGGGAGGCGTTCATCGACATGATTTCCGAGAACCGCAAGAGGGAGAACGTCATTTTGATTCTTTCTACCTATGGCGGCGATCCCGATGCCGCATACCGAATCGCTCGATTTCTTCAAGATCATTACAAGAGGTTTTCTTTGCATATTTATGGTTTTTGTAAGAGTGCTGGCACGCTCCTCGCGCTTGGAGCGAATGATATTGTGATGGGTGACAGGGCCGAGTTCGGCCCGCTCGATGTTCAGCTTCATAAGCCGGATGAGTTCATGCATAGGGTTTCAGGATTGGATATTACCAAGGCACTTGCCTCGATCAGCGATTCCGCGTGGGAAGCATTCCAGAACTGTTTCCTTTCCGTGCGCGCTAGATCTGGCGGAGTCATCACAACTAAGACAGCTTCCGAGATTGCCGCTCAGGTCATCACCGGGCTTTTCTCTCCGATCACCCAGAACATAGACCCCTTGAAGCTTGGAGAGATGCAGCGGTCGATGGATATTGCCGTCGATTATGGGATGCGTCTTGGCGCGAGCAGAGAGCTTGCTACGACTTTGGCCGCGAATTACCCCCATCATGGATTTGTCATTGATTTCGCAGAGTCCAAACGACTTTTTAATTGTGTCAGACACCCCAACGAAGCTGAGATGGAGCTGGCGGTTCAACTGGTCAAGTTTTTCGAGACGAGCATTGATGAAGATGTCATCCGTCATCCCTCTCCTGAAGGCGTTATCGCCTACATCCAACCATCCGAAATAAAAACAAATGAAGATAGTAGCCATGCAAGTAACGGCACTGCGCCAATCCAAGAGTCCGATCAGCCTCGGGACGTTTCGATCTCCCCGAGTAATGACCATAACGGCGGACGACCTAGCCGGAAGGCCGCAAAGAAAAAGCAAGAAGCCCAACAAGACGGTGGTGAGCAACCGGCTACACGCTCCTAGTTGAGGTTTCATGGTGGTTACTGACATTACCGTGTTTTCGACGTGGCGCTCCCAGTAGCCGGTGCCACACCTTTGACGCTCGCCCCCGCTGGTAGTGGTGCGTGCGCTGAGACGTTAGGCAAAAAAATACCATGAACGCCGATACAAAAGAGATTCTCACGGACGCTGTGCGGTATTGGGAGATTCGACGTATCGCGTATAATCTTTTTCTCCTTCTCGTTTCAGTTGCGACCCATTTATCGCTAGTCGAAGAGCATCGGCAGAAGATTACTATCGGTTCTCTAGCTGGTTTACTGATCTTAGCAGTTTTGGCGAATTTACTTTATTCTGCGGCCTACATTCCCGATGTCGTGGCCCAGTTCACAGCTTACCGCCAAACTTGGAAGAAATTAAGAGTCGGTCTATTCATATTCGGAACATTATTTGCGGGTGTCCTTACATTTCTTTGCGTTGCACCACTTAGATTTGAATGAAAACTGAGCCTAACAAGGCAGTAGAGCCAACGATCATACGTGTCGCAGATCCTGCTAACACAGGATCTGCGACACGTATGATCGCGGCTCACTTTTGACGGCAAGAACCCATCCTCATGATTGCATATTTTAACAAGCGTCCCGTTGGAATGATTGCAGCCATAGCGCTCATTTTGATCGTTCTTTGGTCGCAAACGTGGGTTCGCGGTCGCCAATGGATTCTCTCAGATCTGAATACACCTAGCTATGACCAACCGTCCAGTGTGTCATTGCTGTTTCACTCGCCGCAGCTCGATTCCGGCCTTGCGGTGATGGAATCACTGAAGACCGACACCCCAATCTCAAAAAGTATGGGCGGTTACATGGAATCGAGGGCTTACACAATACCGGTAATTGGCCTTCGATATGTTAAGATCAGTGCACCTTCTGAGAAGATTCAACAGATTGCGTCTATTGCACGAGACCACCTTGCCGCCCGATATCCCGATTTGAACCCGGGGTTTTCATTTTCGATCGCCACCCACTAGCCGGAACGAATGCACCCACGAACAAACCGAAAAGCCGAACAAATCGCGGCTCTTAACGGGCCATAAGCTTTTCAATCACACCTCAACCTCCGCTCAATCGCGCCCGTTGGAGCGCTTCTGACGTTAGGCAGAAGAAAACTATGCAAACACCAACCCTTACCCAAGCAGTCTTTCTATGCTGTCTGTTCGTATTCGGGCCAGCATACGGCCTATTTGCCGTTTACCGTCATATCGAATCCCGCCTTGGTGGCCTATGGTCATTCCTATTTGCATGCTTCTTTGCCTACTCGGGGTGGTTCATTTCTGGCGTTGTTGCTATGGTTCGACATCCAGATTACGGATATGAGGGCGGAATCGCAGAGACTAGTGCGATTTTGTATACAATCCCTGGATTTATCACTGGATGGCTTGGCCTCATTGTTCTTCGGAAGATAGCGAATAAGTATCCACACCAAATAAAGCCTAACAAGATGCATGGCAACACCGACTAGCCCATCTATTTTCGATGTTTCCGCCTTATTTCAAGTCTAACCCCGCGATCAACGTTGGCTCCCGCTAGTGGGTTTGCCATCACTTTGACGTAGCCAATGAATAAAAGACTTCCTCAAATCCCAGGGAGATGTGGGCACCTTGCGTGAAAGACTCCAGAAATGCGAGTTTCAAGTGAATTGTGGCAAATTTGTCTCTAAATCATGATTTTATTGTTTACGCTTTTTAGGTTAATCAAGTTATTTAGCGTCGTTGATTGCTTCACAAGACAGACGAGAATTCAAGTTTCTGCTTCAAACGCGTCAAAGCCAAGAATTTAGAGGATTTGTTGCCGATAAAATTCCCATAGACCGTGGAGCGGAGAGTGGTTATCTTGTATATTCGACTTATTATGATACCCCAGATCGCCACAGTTATTGGCAAAAACAATGGGGTTCGTGCAACCGCAGGCGAGTAAGAGCGAGGGTGTATGGATTTGAAAATGACGGAGCTCCTCCGGCGGCGTTCATCGAGATTAAGCACAAGCAAGACTCTGATAGTGTGAAAAGGAGAGCATCCTTGCCAATCGTGGAGCTTGAGCAGCTTGCCTCAGGTGAAATTCCGCCATCATTGCTGCAGGCCGGACGATCGCAAGCGGATAAAAACCTCGTAGAAGAACTCAAAGACTTGGTCGTTGCAGAAGCCGCTCGTCCAGTATTGCAAGTGTGCTATCACCGGATGGCTTACGATTACGGAAATAAAGGGACCATTCGTATCACCTTTGATTCCAGTTTACGCTGCCGGCTTAATCTCAAGCCTCTCGCGCTGGACGATCAGGATTTCCCAATGCCTATTGTGAGCCAAGACATGTCGGTGATCGAGGTCAAAACCATCGGCCCCGTGCCTTTATGGCTGCGCCATGCCGCAGGTCGATTTAACTTAAGCCCCATTAGCATGAGCAAATATTGTAACGCTTTGGAGCGCTTTGATCCATGCGTGGCTAGGAGCCCATTTGGATCCTAAAAAAATGACACTTCACTTCTGACCTATCAAGCTCTTACCCATGCCGGATTTTTTAACCATTTTTGACGAGTATTTCCAAGCAGACATGCCACAGCCACTCGAAGTGGTGTTTGCAATGCTACTGAGCTTCGCACTGAATTTGTTCATCGCTGCTGTCTATCAGAGCACCTACAAAGGCACCCGCTATTCGCAGGATTTCGTGCAGACGCTCATCATGATCGGCACGATCACCACCATTCTCATCATGGTGGTGCGGGGCAATGCAGGCATCGCGTTTGGGATGTTTGCGGCATTTTCGATGATTCGTTTTCGCCGCAATCTTGGCCAGTCTCGTGATCTAGGATTCGTTTTTTTTGCTATTGCGATCGGTATGGTCGTTGGGGCAAGACTTTATTTGGAGTCAATCATTGTCACTCCTCTGGTGGCGGCGTTGGTTTACTGGATTGCCCGTAAAGATGTTTTCGCTCCCCAGCGGGCTTCTCACATCTTGATGCTGCGAATGACAAGTGACATGAGTTTTGAAGAGCGGCTCAATCCGATTTGGGATGAATTTGCTGAAAAAGCGCAACTTCTAAGCGTGCGCTCCGCTCAAGCAGGAATGCTCACGGAGCTTCGCTATGGTCTTCAGCTAAAAAGTGATACCAAGCTCTCCGCATTCATCGAGCGTTTGCAAAATGCCACTGGAAACAACCGCATCGTTCTGACACCTACCGGCGGCGAACTAGACGTATGAAAAGTCATATACGAGGATTTACCTTGCTTGAAATGATCATCGCGGGCGCAGTCATACTCGCATTGACAGGTGTTTTCTTCAGCTTTAATCGTTCTTTGACAGAAAAAAGTCATCAGGTGCTTGTTTTAAAAAAAATGAAAACGCTGGGTTCCACATTGATGACATTTACCGTGGAACGCAGTGGCGATTTCCCCCTCGAAGAAGCCGCTGGCACAGATGACTGGATCAACGCCGCCAAACGGGAAAATGCCGATACTTGGTATAACGCTTTACCTAAGATGATGGGAGCAATGTCAGTAGGCGAGTTGGGTGTCCAGAATCCTGCTGGGCTGTATGACAATGCTCACCCACTTTTTATTCCTGGAGCACCTTATCCCAGTCTTAAAAAACGTGTTAGCTCGCCTGTTTTTGCCATTGCCATGAACAGCCACCTCCAGCCCAAGGAGGCCTCTCAAGTCCAAAAGCAAGCCAACATGATCCTGATTCAAGAGCCTTCAAAAACAGTTGTTCTGTTAGAACGGGGTATGGTAGGCGATAAAAAAACCATGGTATCCCAGCAAGGTTATGATGGCTCACCCAAAGCATATGCGCGTTCGTTTGCAGCCCGTCATGCGCAGAAAGGATGCCTAATTTTTGCAGATGGCCATGCTCAAATTTTACCTGCCTCCAGCTTTTTAACAACGAGTGGTGATGTCATTGTTCCTCAAAACCTCATCGTCTGGACGCCCAATCCAGAGAAAAATCCAAACTGAGGGGACACCGGCGGTCGCCGCGGCGAGCCGTGCCATGATTGGGCGGCTGCACTTTGTCGTTCAGTCATTTTTAATCTAAATTTGGAAGCGGCGTCTATTGACTTTTCGGGACTGCGCAGAGAAAAGGTCGTGTGCGACGAAAAGGAATGCGTGTCGGAGTCGTCGGTTGCGGGGCAGCTGGAGCGGCGGTGGCCATTTTATTGAATCGGGCGGGCCATGAGGTTGTTTTGTTTGAGCAAGCGCAGGAGTGCCGTGCGGTCGGTGCTGGCTTTTTGATGCAACCGAGTGGGATGAGCGTGCTCAGGGATTTGGGGATTTACGAAAAAGTCATTTCACATGCATCGCGGATCCGGCGCTTGCATGTGATCGAGAAGAGCGGAAAGGATTTGATGGAGCTTCGGTATGAGGAGCTCGGAAGCGACATCTTCGGCGCTGGCTTGCATCGGCCTGTGTTGATTGAGTCACTCATCGAGCTGGCGACGAAGGAAGGAGTGGAGATCCGTTGGGGGACGAGGGTGGAAAATACGCGGAAGCTTCCAGATGCTTGGGAGGTGGCGGGAGAGCGCTTTGACCTGCTTTTAGTGGCGGATGGAGCACGCTCAGCGATGCGTCGAGTTCTATTAGGAAGTGGGTATGATCGTGGCTATGGCTGGGGTGCGCATTGGTTTATCGGGAAAAATAATGGAGTATTTCCTTCTCATGATTTGCACCAAATCGTGAATGGCACGCGGCAGTTAGCTGGCTTTTTGCCGACAGGTCGGGAGCTAGGTGGAAATGATGAATTGCTGAGTCTTTTTTGGAGTGTGCGCATTTCCGATGACGAGTCCATTCGCAGCCAGCCATTGGGAAAATGGAAGGATCAAATTTTGGAACTATGTCCTTTAGCCGAGAAGTTTTTGGGGCAAATTGAGGACTGGGAGCAGGTGATTACCGCTCGCTATGGGGACGTGAGTATGTGGCGTTGGCATCGGGAGAGGTTGGTATTTTTGGGAGATGCCGGGCATGCGATGAGTCCACAACTTGGGCAAGGGGTGAATCTCGCTCTCGCGGATGCTTCATGTCTGGCCGCTTGCTTGGCCGAATTTCCAGTTTCTCAAGCACCGCCGGAATACTCGCGGCGGCGCGGGCCAGTATTGCGGTATTATCAACTGGCGACGCGCTGGCTGACTCCGGTATTTCAATCCGATTACGAGTGGATCGCTCCACTTCGGCATGTGGGGTTCAGAATTTCGCAAAGGCTGCCGTTGTTTCGGAAACTCATGACGAAATCGATGGCGGGGATGATGCGAGAGATCTGAAAATGGATTCGGGATTTCCCAGCTCTTTGTAAGCCATCGACTCCCGAAGCCACTTTTTTCAGTAATTACGGTTCTTCAGAGGCGCTAACCCGGATGAAAAGTTGGGGGCTATCGGCTGCGATGGGGATTCGCACCTTACGCGTTTCGATGATTCCTTGGCTGGATACCAGAGTGTCATCAAGGCGAGCCCATGTGGAAAGCGGAGGTGCACCCAAGTTTTTGCTGACTTCAACATGCAGCGATACATCGAGGCGGTCTAAGCGCCGGAGGTAGGTGAAATCCAGAAATTTTTGTGAGCCTTGCTCGATGATGACGGGCTTGAGCAATGGGTCTGGCAAAGGGCTCGCGCTGTTTGGATTTTGATCGAGTGCATATTCAATGAAATTTGGCAAAGAATCTCCATCTGGATCTGCGGTAGGTGCTTGATCCTCGATTGTGGCCTCGGGGAGGCGAGCGGCCACCCATCCTGCATAGCCAGGAGCAGCCGCCACTTGGACTTGGCGAGCGCTGCTCCAGAGAGTGCTGGGAAATGCCGCAGTGCCATCTATCTTGGTGCGTGCAATGACATTGGCCGCGCCGTCGAAGCGGACTGGTGTGGTGGTGGAGTAAACACCGCGAGCGACGTCTCCACCGGAGCGTCTCGGGTCGGTGCCGTCAGTGGTGAAGTAAACCGTTTGGCCAGCGTTGGGATGGAGAATGCGTGACGTGGGAGTGGGGCTTGTGACTCTGGGCGGCGGCACAAACTGGAGATCAATCCACGCTGCGCGGCTGGTGAGCCAATTTTTTAGGTGAGCAATTTCACCCGCATAGTCAATGGGAGGAGAGGCATCTGGGCTCCACTTTTCTGCATCACGGTTGGCAGCGGCGGCTCCAATTTGGTTGGCTAGCTGATCGATGAGAGAGTGCATTTCCGCTGTCGCAAAAGTCGATTCACGCAGACTTTGCCAACGGTCGATCCACGCTTGCCGGAAGTCCGGATCTGCGCTGATGAGCCCCCACCATTCGTGGTTCCAATAGTTAGTGCTGTCTCGCGAGCCATTCCATCCTATAGGATCCAAACCGCGGTCATCGGAAGAACCGAAAGAGCGATCAAAGTCCCAGATTGGCCCAGCAATGATTTTGCCACCACGGTTTTTATGGAAATACCCGCTGAGTCGCAACGCATCCACATTTTTCGCAAGCACATTGAGAATGTGGTGGTCCACCCATGATGCTCGATCGATGAAATTCAAGTAGTTACGGGTTGAGAATCCGAGAAAGTAGTCGCTAAAAAGCGCATTCTCCATTTGTTGCACATAGTTGCGAATGTAAGTGCGTTGCGCTGGGGCAAGATCGTCGAGTTTCGGCGAGTGCACTACCACCTCAGCGAGATCAAGTAGCGGATACCCTGCGTTTGTTCGCCAAGAAAATTCGTCTGGATCGCTGCGATCAATTTTCAATATATATCCGCCGGAGATGTTTGGCTCTGTGAGATCGTAAATAGTCAGTGGAGAAATCGCTACTCGCTGTGCTCCGGTTTGAATGCGCTCAGTGATGTGGTAAATGCCAGCGTAGTCATCCATATCAAGTTGTCCGCCATTGCGGTTTGTGAAAATTTCGGTCGGTTGGGTGCGCGGTGCATAGCGTCCGATGCGGCGGCTGAGCTCGTAGATCAATGAGTTGCGGATGTGGCTATGGTCGAAAAAGTAAGCCCCAATCAATGCCCAATCATCATTCGCGGGCATGCCAAGCAGCGAAACACGGGTGGAATCACCACGTTGGTCGTGAATCTCAAGATTGTAGCTCTTCTTTGGAAAAAACGCAGATGAGGACCCGCGGATGCGAATCTCAGAGCGAGTGGTGAGCGCGGGGGACGAAAGTAGGGTGGCAGGTCCCGCGCTGGGCAAAAACTGGTGGGTCCACGAGGGACTATAGATATCGGTATCCACCAAAGAGCCCATGCCATGCAAATCAAGGACGGTGATCGGCAGCTGTGACGTGAAATTGTCACTTTGGGCGGCACCGGCCGTGTTTAATTGCAGGTATTGGGAAGATGCTGGCAAACCCCGCAGTGTATCCCCTGAGTTGAAAACAGCTGCGACTAAGATTTGACTCGAAGAAATCGTGATTGAGCTGGTGTAGATGGGTGAGGACGCAGTGGGCGGTGTCGGGAACGCACCACTTGAACTTGGCGAGATGAGTCGATAACGGATTTTTTGGCCGAGGGCGGCGTTAGCACCGGATAGCGAAACAAGCCGCGAGCTGCTGAATGTCCCCCCTTCCGGTGTGATCGTCACTTTTTCAAGCAGGATCAGCCCATCAGCACTTAGATTGCGCCCGCCGGGTGTTGATTTGGCAAAATAACCGATTTTAGCAGGCTCCGCAACATTCGCGAGGGTGGCGGTAAGAGTCGGTAGTTGCAAAAGGTCACTGCTGTTGAGTGCCGCATTGAGGCCATGGATCGCGAGCACATTTTCCCCGATAACTAGATTGCCCCGATATGAGGTGAGATCAATCTTGCTTGGTGCTTGAGGCATGTTATTGGCGGCTGTCGCTCGTGAATTCCAAGATAGACTTGCCGGTGCGAGTGCTGAACCAACTGGGGTGCCATTGAGCCAAAGGGCAAAACCATCATCATGAAGGTGTGATAGATTGAGACTCAGAATCCCATCGAGGGAAGTTAAAGTGAAGGCCGCGCGTAGGTAGGCACTCGTATTAACATTGCGCATCCCACCAACATCCAATCCGACTTGGCTCGCGAAATTGTAACCGAGCCCTAGCGTGCCGCTAAGCCATGCGGAATCGTCATAAATGCGTTCACGCCAAGCATTTCCTTCACTAGCGGCAAAGGCAATCGTAGGCACTATGCCCCGAGCAGGTGAGCCTTGCTCGAGCAACACCACTTGATTGGATGGCTGTGTGATGCCGTAGGAGATATTTTCCACCTGCGGCGGAAATGCGGGAGCAAACTCTGAAGTGATCGTCACCCCATCTGGTTTGACCAAAGCAAGGTATTCTCCACCGGTGGCAAGTGAAAAATTGGTGTGGAGTGTGGCCGCAGGGTTAACACGATTTTTGCTCGATGCAAAAATCACGAGGTAGCCTCCGGCCGGTATGGTGACCGCAGGAATGCGCCATTTGGTGAGCTGCGCCGCATTGTCCGTGAGGTGCCAGCCATCGAGTGATATGGATGATTCCTGGGGATTGTGTAACTCGATCCAATCCGGTGCGCTGCCATCCTCATCGCGCAGGCCTCCGCTATTGCTAGCCAAAAACTCTGAGATGATAGGTTCTGCAAACAGAGCCTGCTTGTATCCCAAGGCGACGGTGAGCATACTGGTGGCAAGTAGCAGGCGGCTCAAGGAAGACATCACTACGTTACATTCGGAATTTCTTAGGGACGAGCAACTTTTATCTGCAAATGTTTTCAGGGCGCGATGAACGCTATCGCATGCATTCGCTGCAACTATGAAAATGAGATCGCCTCACTTCGCATAAGATGCGAAATTGGAAACTCACCTTGAGTTTGGGCACCATGGTGCAAACGTCACATCGTTGGCCCCAAGAATCCATCGACGCAGCGAATGGTCTCGGCCGTTCCATCTTCCCGCCGTTATGCTCCGAGGACGTTACCCCGCTTCATCTCTCGTTGGTGGCTTTTAGCTTCGCCAAAGCTACGGCGTGACTCCGTGCTGGAGCATGGCTGCTAGTCATTTTCTTTATTGCTAGATGGCATAATCAATGCTTCTCATTTATCCGATGAAAATGATTCTATTTAAGCAGGTTTTTTCTGCTTTGGTCCTATTTTTTTGCTCTCAGCTTTGCACTTGGGCACATCCGGGCCATTACCACCCGTCGGGTGAAGAAGATGAGTTCGATTCTTTTCGCGCAGATTGGTTCCATTTACACGGTTGGTTTGAGATCAGTTTGGCGATGATTGCCGCTCTGGCTTTGATTCTTTTTGTGGGAAATCGCCGTCGTGCCGTTCGCATTGGAGCCGCGATCGCCTTTGGAGGTTCATTGGCGATCATTGCTGCATTTTAAGTCATTATGCACCTTTCACCTCGTGAGCAAGAGAAGCTGTTGATTGTGGTAGCGGGAGATCTTGCTCGGCGAAGACGCGATCGTGGATTGAAGCTCAATTATCCGGAATCTGTGGCATTGATTACTGCTGAACTGTTAGAAGCCGCGCGCGATGGTGTGTCTGTGGCGGAGCTGATGAGCTTAGGTGCTACTTATGTCACGCGAGATCAGGTGATGTCTGGAGTGGCGGAAATGATTCATGATGTGCAGGTGGAGGCTACTTTCCCTGATGGAACGAAACTTGTAACTGTCCACAATCCAATCCGATGATTCCTGGCGAAATCATTCCGCTCTCAGGTGCTGCTGACCATGAATTGAATGTGGGCTATGCAAAATGTGCGCTCGCTGTTTCCAACACAGGGGACCGCCCAATCCAAGTAGGCAGCCATTTCCATTTTGCGGAGGCGAATGAAGCGCTTTCGTTTGATCGCGCGGCGGCTCATGGATACCGGCTTGACATTGCGGCGGGCACAGCTGTGCGCTTTGAACCGGGGGATACCCGAGAGGTGCCTCTTGTCGCTTTTGCGGGTAAGCGCGAAATTTATGGCTTTAATGATCTCGTGAATGGTCCGATTGATGGCTCGCTGGCGTGATCTGAGTTTACGGCTAAAAAATTTCTTATTTCATGAAACAATCACGCGCCAATTACGCTGCTACTTACGGTCCTACGGTCGGGGATCGGATCCGTCTTGCAGATACGGAACTTTTTATCGAGGTGGAGAGGGATTTGGTGGTGGAAGGTGGGGGATATGGAAATGAAGTGAAATTCGGGGGTGGCAAAGTGATCCGCGATGGCATGGCGCAGTCGCCGCTTGCGCTGGATGAGGAAGTTCCGGATCTCGTGATTACCAATGCGGTGATTTTAGATGCGGCACATGGTGTGATTAAGGCTGACATCGGCATCAAGCACGGCCGCATTATTGGAATTGGGCACGCGGGTAACCCATTGCTTCAAGATGGAATAACGATGATCATAGGAGCTGCTACGGATATCATCGCGGGTGAGGGATGTATTGTCACGGCAGGTGGCATCGATAGTCATATCCATTTTATTTGTCCTCAGCAAATCGAGCATGCGATAGCCGCGGGGATCACCACACTGATTGGCGGCGGCACTGGGCCGAGCCATGGAACGTATGCGACGACGTGCACGCCGGGAAAATGGAACATCCACCGCATGTTAGAAGCGGCAGAGGCTTTTCCGGTGAATATTGGATTTCTTGGAAAAGGGAATTGCTCGTCGCCAGAGCCGCTTCGTGAGCAAGTCCTCGCTGGAGCCATTGGCCTTAAGTTGCATGAGGATTGGGGCACGACTCCTGCGGCGATCAATACGTGCTTGGGCGTAGCGGATGAGTTTGATGTGCAAGTGGCCATCCACACGGATACGCTCAATGAGGCAGGTTTCTTGGAAAGCACTCTTGCGGCATTTAAAGGCCGGACGATCCATACTTATCACTCTGAGGGTGCTGGCGGTGGACATGCTCCTGACATCATTCGTGTATGCGGCGAGCCAAATGTCCTGCCTTCATCTACCAATCCCACGCGTCCTTTCACTTCCAACACCATTGATGAACATTTAGACATGCTCATGGTATGTCATCATTTGGACTCGCGGATTCCAGAAGATGTGGCTTTTGCAGAGAGCCGTATCCGCCCAGAGACGATTGCGGCAGAAGATATTTTGCAAGACTTAGGGGCGATCTCGATGACTTCATCCGACTCCCAAGCGATGGGAAGAATTGGTGAGACGATCACACGCACTTGGCAGACGGCGCATAAGATGAAAGTCCAGTTTGGCAAGCTGGAGGGACCTAGCCATTCAGCTGCCGACAATTTTCGCGCGTTGCGTTATGTTGCAAAATACACGATTTGCCCTGCGGTGACCCATGGCATCGCGCATGAGGTTGGCTCGATTGAGGTGGGAAAACTCGCAGACATTGTGATTTGGAAGCCGGCATTTTTTGGAGTGAAACCCGAAACGATTTTGAAGGGTGGATTGATCGCATGGGCCAATATGGGAGATCCAAATGCATCGATTCCCACTCCTCAGCCCACGATGTATCGGCCACAGTTCGGAGCTTTTGGAAAAGCCATTGGAGCTACCTCAGTGACTTTTGTGAGTGCTGCTTCTTTAGCAACGGGAAACCTAGTAGATCTTCATCTTGGCAAGCGCCTCGTCGCTGTAAAAAATTGCCGCTCTATCACGAAGGCCGATCTTCCGTTCAATGATGCGATGCCAGTCATCACCGTGGATCCGGACACATACACCGTCACAGCCGATGGTCGGGAGCTCCGCTGCGAGCCGCTCTCTGAGTTACCCATGGCTCAGAGATATTTCCTTTTCTAAAAAATCTGCTAGAATGCACCTGATCCAACGGATGCTTGCCCAGACATCTGAATTGCCTGCCGCGCAGCAAGTTCATTTGCGCGCAGAACGCAGGCAATTTCTCAAGCGACGCTGGCGGGCTCTGGCTGAAGATGGCGCTGAGTTTGGCTTCGATTTAGAGGAACGCTTGGTGGATGGCTGTGTGATTTTTCAACAGGATGGGAATGACTACATCGTCCGCCAGTTGCCAGAAATTGTCTTCCGCGTGCCATTTTCTGATCCTGCACATGCGGCGCTTGTGGCGTGGAAAACGGGGAATCTGCATATGCCAGCACAAATCCTCGATGATGCGATTCTGGTTCTGCATGATGATGCGATGCGGAATCTTTTGTTGCGCGAGGGCTGGTCATTTACGGAGCCAGAAGTGATTTTTAGGCCGATGAAAGCCGTCCCACATTCATCATGAAAATGGCGTCCGATCCCATGCTTTGCCTGCTTCAGGTAAACGATAGCTCTTACCCTTCAGGTGCGTATGCTCATTCATTTGGCTTGGAGGAAATGGTGGACTCGGGCGTTGTCAGCACTGCTGCGGAGTTAGAGAGTTTTCTTGAGAGGCAAGTTTTACCCACGCTGCTCTGTTTTGAGGTTCCCATGTTTGCAAAGGCTTATCGAGCTGCACAGCAGTGTGATCCGGATGCTTTGCTTACATTGGATCAAGAGCTTGATGCATGGCGTATCCCAGCTGAGACCAGAGAAGCCTCACGGCGGATCGGCTCACAGCGCCTCGAATTACTAGAAACACTTGAGCAAGAAGATTGGATTACCCGTTTTTGGAAAATTCAGCCAAGAGGCCATCATTTGGTGGTAACTGCGATGGAGCTTTCAAGAGTTCCTCTGGAGCATGCAGCTAGAGCCTTTGCGTATCAGACGATCGCAGGTTTGATCGCGGCATCCATGAAGCTGATCCGCATCGGCCAGAATGCTTGCCAGAAAATTTTAAGACGCATCCTTTGTTTACTCGGAAATCAAATTGATGCGAACCTACTCTCTGAGCCTTACGGATGGTTTAATCCTCTTTTAGAAATCTCATCACTCCGCCACGCTCACTCACATGCAAGACTCTTCATTTCCTGATAAACGTCCCTTTCGTCTCGGTATTGGCGGTCCAGTAGGATCGGGCAAAACCATGTGCGTCCTTCGCCTGTGCCAGTGGCTCAAGGACGAGTATTCGCTCGCTGTGATTACGAATGACATCTACACCCGCGAGGATGCTGAATTTCTTTTGCGCCAGGGCGTGCTTCCTGCCGATCGTGTGCGTGGCGTGGAGACGGGCGGCTGTCCTCATACGGCAATACGCGATGACACCAGCATGAACATGGCCGCGGTGACCGATCTCGAAAACGCACATCCAGATCTCAAGCTCATTTTGATCGAAAGTGGTGGCGATAACCTATCTGCAACTTTTTCCCCCGAACTTGTCGATGCTTATATCTATGTCATCGACGTCGCGGAGGGAGATAAAATCCCGCGGAAAGGTGGGCCAGCGATTCGAACGAGTGATTTGCTGCTGATCAATAAAACGGAGCTAGCTCCCTTCGTCGGTGCTGATCTGGAGGTGATGGCGCATGATGCTGCGATTCAACGGGGAGCTCGTCCTTTTCTATTTGCCGATCTGAAATCTGAAAAGGGAAAGGATGATCTTCTTGCATGGTTGAAACACGAATACCTTTTTGTATAAAAATGAGATGAGCGGACTATGCCTCACATAACCAATACCACGCTCGGTGGACATCTTCACTTAGAATGCTCTACTCGTGCTGATGGGACACCGTATATTTCTCAGCAAGACTTCTGCGTGCCGATCCATATCGGTAAGGGGCATGTGGATCAGGGAGCAATGGTGCTTAACTTAGTAAATCCGACGGCAGGGTTTTTTGACGGAGATCGGGTGGATCTAGACATCACCGTCCGCGAGGGTGCGCGACTTTGCTTATCGACTCCCGCGGCTTCTCGTGTCTATTCTAGCAGATCTGGCAAAGCTGCCGCGAATCACCAGCGCTTTGCAGTGCGTGAAAATGGGGTATTGGAATGGAATCCGGAGCCATTTATTCCGCATGCCGGTGCGAGTTACCATCAAAGCACTGCAATCCATCTTCACCCGAGTGCATCGTTATTGTTTTTTGAGTGGATCTCCCCCGGGCGCGTGGCCATGGGTGAGATGTTTGCGTATCAAAAGTTACGTTGGGAAATGGATGTTTACTCGGGCGAGCTGCTCGCTGCTCGTGAGCGCTATGATTTGGATCCAAGCAATCACAGCCTTGAATCATTGCGACTGCGCTATCCTGCCGCGCATTATTTATCGATTTTTGTCGCGGGAAAATTTGTGACTCAATGGCCGAGTGAAGAGCTCAATGCCCTGCACGGCGGAGATGTCCACTTAGGCCATGGCGCTCTCGAAGGTGGTGTGTATGTGATACGAGCTTTATGCAGTCATAGCATCGTTACGCGCAGGCTTTTTGGAGCAATCCGGAACATTCTATATGCAAATTCTGGCATGAAGCCACCCTCTTTGGGTAGAACTCCCTAGAGAGATATGACCTGGGATTTTCTTGATTTCGATCTTAACTCGCGCAGAGCATTTAGTAGGCTCTAGGCATAAGTATTACTGGCACGACCCTTCAACTGGACAAGGCGGCCCAAAACATCACCCGCAAGCTCCTTGTGCACGGTCCAAATCTCAATCCAGACGAATAACTCAAATGCGTCGTTCTACCTCTATCTTATATGTCAAAAGATGGGCTAGCAGGTATCCTAACCACTCCAGTCTGGCAACTCAGCATTTTCCAACCATGAAGAAAACTCTAACGGAATGTTAGATTCATACCGCACCTGCTTGCCGGTGATCGGGTGTTGGAAACTCAAGCGCCACGCGTGCAGCATCAAGCGGCCAGTTTGTTTACTGATGGTGCTGGTCTTCCCATAAATCGGGTCTCCAACGAGCGGCGTGCCGCGGTGGTGCATGTGCACACGGATTTGGTGAGTCCTTCCGGTATGCAAGTGGCACAGCACCAGCGCCGTCACCGTCGCGGCATCCGCCGCCAGGACACGGTAATCGGTGATGGCTGGCTTGCCGCCCGGCGGATTGACCACAGCCATTTTCTGGCGATTGACCGGATGGCGGCCGATGTGCGTGAAGAGCGTATCAGCGGCTGGCTTGGGCACTCCTTCGGTCACGCACAGGTAGAGCTTTTCCATCGTTTCGCGTTCCGCAAATTGCTCGACGAGCGCACGGTGCGCGGCATCTGATTTAGCGACGACGATGCAGCCCGACGTGTCCTTATCCAGCCGGTGCACGATGCCCGGCCGCTCCACTCCGCCGATTCCAGACAAGCGCCCGTGGCAATGATGTAGCAGCGCGTTGACCAAAGTGCCATCTGGATTTCCCGCTGCTGGATGAACGACCATGCCGGGTGCTTTATTGATCACCAAGAGATCATCATCCTCATGCAAAATTTCTAACGCAATATCCTGAGCCGCGGCTTCCAGTGGCACTGCTTCTGGCAGCGCGAGGGTAATGCAATCGCCTATGGCAAGAGCATCGCGCGGCTTGACCGGCGCGCCGTTGCGCAAAATGAACTGCTCGCGAATCAAGACCTGAATGCGCGAGCGCGATAGCTCGGGAACACGCATCGCCACATACGCATCAATCCGTGGCTGAGGCCCTTCATCGACGATCAATTGCATCGTTTCATGATAAAAAAAGCATCATCCATGGATCTTCGTCCAAGCCGCATTGGCGCGGGATGAGGCGACGGCGCCTTCGATAAATGCGAGGCCCGCGATGCCGTCATCCACCGTAGGAAAATCGTAGCCTTCCGGGCGTGGATAGTTGCCGTTGAGAGAATCGATGATGGCATCCGCCACCGCGAGATAGAGGTTGGCAAACGCCTCGATGAATGCTTCGGGGTGACCAAACGGCAAACGTGTGAAACGAGTTGCTTCAGCGCCGTTGTAGCTGTTCCCGCGGCGCCAGATCTGGCGTGGTTGCTCGGCAAATTTCACGATCAATTCGTTCGGATGCTCTTGGTGCCACTCGAGCGAAGCCTCGGTTCCATAAACGCGGATGTTCAGATTATTTTCATCTCCAGTGGAAATTTGTGAGGCGTAAATCACCCCACGCGCACCGCCATGGTAGCGGCAAAGAATGCTGCCATCATCATCTAACGGTCTTCCAGGAATGAAGGTATTCAAATCCGCGGCGATCTCTTCCAATTCAAGACCCGTGATGTAGCGCACTAAATTTTCCGCGTGCGATCCTATATCGCCGATGCAGTTAGAGACACCGGAAATCGCTGGATCCATCCGCCAGTTAGAAATGGCACCATCGGCCTGCTCTTTGAGCGCAGTGATCGCATACCCTTGCGGATATTCAGCCACGATTTTAAGAATTTTACCAAGCTTGCCCGCCTTCACCATCGCGCGAGCTTCTTTGACCATCGGATAGCCGGTGTAGTTGTGCGTGAGTGCGAAAATCAGCCCACTTGCTTTGACCAAACGTTCCATTTCTTTCCCCTCCTCCGAGGAAAATGCCAGCGGCTTCTCACACACCACATGGATGCCAGCTTTGAGAAATGCTTTGACCACCGCAAAATGCAAATCATTGCGCACCACCACCGTCACGAAATCGATGCGCTCGCCCACAGGCAGCGCCGCTTCCCGTTGCGCCATCTCCTCATACGAATGATAGACTCTCGTCGGCTCTAAAAATAAATCCTGGCCACTCAAGCGCGAGGTCTCCGGATTGGAGGAAAAACATCCGGCCACCAGCTCGATCTTGCCATCCAACTGTGCCGCCATCCGGTGCACGCCGCCGATGAAGGCTCCCCGACCGCCACCGACCATGCCCATGCGTAATTTTCGTTGGATCATATTTGTTAGATTGCAATGGGTTTGCCGCTGTTAGAAGACGCGTAACAAGCATCGATGATGCGCATCAGACGCAGTGCCTCATGCGGAGAATTGAGCGGGGCGGCCTTGCCTTCTATCGCATCGATGAAATTTTTAGCCGAGGCACTGCGGCCCATATCAGGACACGCTGGGGTGATGATTTGGCGATTCACACGATGGCCATTTTCCTGCACATACAATTCGCAAGCATCGAGCGCCGTTTCATCCAAGCCATCGGTGCCGAAAAGCCGCTCAATTTTTCCGCCCGCAGCCGTTCCTTGGAAGACGACGGATACTTCTTCGCGCTTTACCATCTCGGCCCATGACGCTTGCAAGGTGAGCACTTGGCCGTTCTTGAAGGTGACGAATCCATGCGCCGCGCTCTCCACATCCGTCACGCCATCGGCGCGGTCCGGAATGCCCCATGGGCCTTTGAAAGCAGTCTCGCGAATGAACGTATCAAATGTTTTCGCCAGCACATGCGTCGGCTCCGGATAGCCCATGAAATAAAGGGCGAGATCAATCATGTGCATCAAATCGATGAGCGGACCACCGCCTGATAGAGCACGCGTGGTGAACCAGCCGCCAAAGCCGGGAATGCCGGTGCGCCGGATCCATTTGGCTTGCGCAGATTGGATCTCACCGACTTGTCCCGCATCGAGGTAAGCCTTGAGTGCTTGGGCTTCCGGGCGCGCGCGGTTGTTGAAGTTAAACATCAAATACTTCCCCGCACTTTCCGCCGCGGCGACCATTTCCTCCACTTCACTGGCATTGAGCGCGGGTGGCTTTTCACAAAAAACATGCTTGCCTGCGCGCAGCCCTAACAACGAAAGCGGCGCATGAAATTTGTTCGGAACGATGATGCTGATCGCCTCGATCGTCGGGCACTTTTCTAACATTTCCTCACCGCTCTGAAACGCCTGCGAAATGCCCCACTGAGTGGCCGCTCGCTGCGCCGCGCCGGGAGCCGGGTCTGCAATCGCCACCACCTCCGCGCCGGCTTGACGGAATCCATTCATGTGATGCTGCAGCATGCCGCCTGCGCCGATGATGCCAATTTGTATCGCCATTTAAAAAATTAAGTTTGGATGAAAATGCTGAATAAAAAAATCGATCCTTGCGTGAAATCTAACATATTTCTCACTTGCCCTGCCAATCGCCAAAGCTGCGGAACTTCTGATAGCGTTGCTCTAACAATTCTTCGGTTGTTAGAGTTTTTAACTGCTCAATCTGCCGTAGCACCTCACTGCGCAAGGCATCCGCCGCCATTTGGTGATTGTGGTGAGCGCCGCCGACCGGTTCTGGAATCACTCCATCGATCAGGCCCAGCTTCATCAAATCTGGAGCCACGAGCTTCATCGCCTCAGCCGCTTCTGGAGCATGCTTGCGGTGTTTCCATAAAATCGCCGCGCATCCTTCCGGGCTAATCACTGAGTAATAGGCATTTTCTAACATCAATACGCGATCTGCCACGCCAATGCCAAGTGCCCCACCCGAGCCGCCTTCGCCGAGCACCACAGCGACTACGGGCACCTCTAACAGCATCATCTCGCGCAAATTATGCGCTATTGCCTCAGCGATGTTTCGCTCCTCAGCACCGATGCCGGGAAATGCTCCAGGCGTATCGATCATCGTCACAATCGGAATCCCGAATTTTTCGGCGAGTTTCATCAAGCGCATCGCCTTGCGGTATCCCTCCGGATGCGCACTGCCGAAGTTGCGCTTCAAATTTTCCTTCGTGTCCCTTCCTTTTTGGTGGCCGATGACCAACACACGCTGCTCGCCACATTTTGCCAACCCGGCCGGCATCGATAAATCATCGCCAAAATGCCGATCCCCGTGGAGTTCAAAAAAATCAGTGAATGCCAGCGCAACGTAATCGAGCATGAATGGACGATGAGTATGCCGCGCGATTTGCACGCGTTGCCACGGCGTGAGATTTTGGTAGAGATGCATCCGCGTTTCTTCCAATTTGCGCTCCATGGTCGCAATTTCCTCACTCATATCAATATTTTGAGACGTGGATTTGGTGCGGAGTTTTTCCAACTCCCGCTCAAGATCTGCTGCCGGCTTTTCAAATTCGAGCAATTGCATGCGCTTATGTTTTCTGGCTTCCGTGCCCGATGCAAGATTGGAGATGCGGTGAACTCAAAATATCCCATTTTTTAAAAAATTGTTCAAACGATCACATTTTTTGTTGACGAGTCCGTTTTTTGAGTGTTTTTTTGAACAGTCAAATGGAAATCACGATGAGATCCTTTGCAACATACATTAACAACCAGCCAAGAAAAATTGTTCGATGAAAGCAATCAACCCGTCCGCTCCAAGCCCCGCAAAAAATGCCTGGGCCCAACCCGATGATGAGCCTATCGCCACCGCGAACCCACAACAAGCTCAGCGCCCTACGTCCCAGCCGCGCGATCCGGAATTCACCATTTACAAGCCGAATGCAAAAGGCAGCGGAGCCGCGATGCGTCTCAGCTTGAGTCTCTCCAAAGCGGCGATCTTCACCGACGCTGCCCCCCAAAACGGCGAACGCCAATTTTTCTGGGAAGAAAAAATCACGATGAAGTGGAACCTATCTGATATTGGCAGCCTGCTTGCCACCTTGGAAAAATATCAGCCCGAAGCGAAACTTTTCCACCAATCCGAAAAAGCCAGCAGCACCTGCCACCTGATTGCCTCAGAAAATCCGGAGCGTGCCCCATTCATGATCACTTTGACCCGCCAAGCCGCCGCCGACCGCAGCCTGCGTAAAGTCACGCTCCCCATCACACACGGTGAAGCCAGCATTCTCCGCAGCCTGCTCACCGAAGCGTGCCGCAAAATCGCCGGCTGGTGAATTTGAGATAAATTCGAGACGTTTTGAATGAGTGCGATTGTTATCAATCTTACCTTTCATAACACTCATGTCCCATCGCGCCCGGAAGAATTGTTGGGAGAATTTGACAATGGCTAGAGCTCGTTCATTTTAACAAAAAAGGTATCTTTTGTCAGAAGCATTTCTCAAGATCGTTCGAATTGGCCTCTTTGTGGTTGCCTTGACCATTGTCGTGTTCGTTTTGCTTGGTGTATGCGGGGATTTTTGGTGGGGTTTCGACCTACTTTCACATTTCCGGCTCCAGTATTTGGTGGTTCTGGCAATAGTTGCCGTATGCTCGATAGTTTTGAAGGCGCGGGGAGTGACGATTTTTGCCGGATTTTTCTCAGTTTTGTTGGCTGGTTCGCTGTTGCCCTACCTGCCAATCAAGGCAAAGCATGAGAATTCAGTTGGGTTGAAACTGTTGTCCTTCAACGTTTTTACCAGTAACCAAAATCATTCACAGGTGATCGATTTGATACGAGCGTCAGGGCCAGATATTATCGTGCTTTACGAAGTAGATTTTTCTTGGATGCGTTCGCTTTCGGCTCTCAAAAATGAATATTCGACTGCGATCGAGGAACCGCGGGATGATAACTTCGGCATAGTGATGCTGGTGAAAGGCTTGAAAGTTAAAGCAGAGATCAAAAACTTTGGTTTAGCCAAGGTGCCTTCAGTCGTTGCGCGTGTGGATGACTCAAAGTTCACAGGTCTGCTAGTTGCGACTCATCCAGTGCCGCCTATGGGAAGGATGCGAAGCGAACTGCGCGATCAACAAATCTCGGAAATCGCTAAGTTTGTTTGGGACGGTAAACCAGCCGAAGCAGTCGTGGTTGGAGATCTCAACGCATCCCCTTGGTCTCGCGCTTTTAGGATGCTTACACGAGTAGGATTACGTGACGCGCGGCGAGGCTATGGCATTTCGCCAACGTGGAAGCGTTCATTGCCATGGATCGCGATTCCCATAGATCATGCGTTGGTAGGTGAGTTTATCGAAGTGCTTGATTTCAAAGTGCTTGAGAGCGCTGGATCTGATCACAACGGCATTCTAATGACATTTCGGAAAACGAACTAACTCCGAGCATTGCCACAAGCTCGCAGAATGAATGGGTGGTGGTTAACCTGAATACCCAGGAGCGCTCATCAATGACTTTGCAACATGCGATGTAGTGATACGTAATCGACCTTGGCCTGATGACGTTGATCGAGGGGGATTTTTGAAACTGATACGGCTTTGGTGAACCCATATTGATTTAGGGCTGATGAGGCATTGGCCACAGCTGAGTGCGGCCACCCAATTTCATAAACCCAAGTTCTTTTTCCGCCATGCTCCACTGCAACAGCTCGATGCTGTGAGTGGATGGTGCGAAGAATTGCCTCGATCATTAATGGATAGACAATAGGAAAATCGTCACTCGCAGGAAGTTTTGCTGAGCATCTTCCTAATAACCAAAGCCGACCGACCGCATCAAAGAATCCGGCGTCACCGGTGCGGTGCCACACTTGATTTTCGATGCGAATTTTCGTTTCATCATCACCTCGCCCGCCGAGATAGCCTGACAAGACATGTTTTCCTGTCACCACAATTTCGCCGGCTTGTCCTTGAGGCGTTTGTTGGGCAAAGAATTGGTTCTCGGTCCACGGGCCCAATGATGTGCCCCATTGATCGGCGATGATTTTCACTTTCACTTCAGGCACAGGAATTCCGGCACATAGGCCCAGTTCTTCGCCAATGAGCGACTGCGGGAATTCATCATTCCAGCGCAGGTCTGCGATGGGTTCGGCTTCAGTAGAGCCATAAAGCGCCGTCACTTGGGCAAGGGGCAAGCGAGTTTTAATGCGGTTTAAGAGATCCGGAAACACGGGAGCGCCTCCAGTGAAAATTTTCTGCAATTGTGGCATATCTCCGTGCATCAGCCCCTCAAAAAACGCTGGCGATGCCGAACAGCGTGTTACTTTCCAGTCGTCGCACTGCCGCTTGATGGATTGATGATCTGGCGCTCCCGGAAGTGCCAGTGGTGTATCTGCGATCACTGAAGTCGCTCCAGCCGAAAGATTGGCGAGAACGAAAACCGGCAGTGTGATGAGGTCCACTTCGCCTTTTTCTAACAAAATCGCCTTGCGCAAGGCCGCATCTTGGGAAAGCAGAAACTCGTGCGTCCTGACTGCTGCTTTGGGCTGGCCGGTGCTGCCACTGGTGAAGGTCAATAATGCGGGAGCATCAACTTTTACATCGGACGGATCAAATAAGGGGCCATCAAACTTCAAGCGCTTGGCAAAAGGAAAAAATGGGGAGGGACAAAACGCCCGCACATTTCGCAATTGAGGAATGATAAAACGTAGCAGGTGCGCCTTGGGGACACCCACGAAGGCCATGATTTCAGTGATTTTCAAGCACTGCCTCATCCTGCTGACACCTGCGGAGGGATCCAACAGGATTGGAACTAGCCCGGCATGTAAACAACCTAACAAAACCACATACAAATCAATACCCACCGGCAGCAGCAGTTGAACTTGATTACCTTTTCGCAATCCACTTTCGCTCAGCGAGCGAGAAACACCGCAAATTTGTGCATACAATTGCTGGTAGCTGATGGAGCGGTCTCTCCCAGCATTACGCTCGCAAATCGCAATCGTGTGAGGAGATTCTGCGACTCGTTTCACCAAATGATGTAACAAATTCATGTTAGATTTTTTTTGCCAGCATTTCGTATTTCCTAAAAATCACGCCCTGATGGCGGCCAGTGATTCGTCGTGAGCTATTGTCATTGCGCTGCAGCGCATGAATCGCCACCTGCAGGCCATTTTTCTCAGCGGCTGCATGAACCTGATCCACCAACAAGCTGCCCAATCCAGCAAAGTGTCTTTTAGGCAAGACAGCCAGAGTTTTGACGATCAATTCAGCTGCTCGGCCATCGCGCTGGGCGAGGGGATCCGGCAGAGAAAATACAAAGCCGCAAAGCATCCCATGCCATTCCGCCACCCGAACGTATTCCGGCGAGATCCATGCCCGAAGCGCCATGTAGCGAGTTACAAATTCGTGCTGCTCCATCGGGACGTAGAGGAAATTATCGCGAAAACTCTCCAAGCATACACGATGTATTTCTGCTAGTTCTTGCTCCAATCGATCTACTTCGACACCTCGCGTGCGCACCCCGCTGAGTGATAAACGATTCACCACCGCATCCGAGATGGTGCTTCCTCTACCGAGCTCCACACGTGAGGAGCTATAATCGGCAAGCTGTTTGAAACCAGCAGACAACCAATATGCCCGATGCTCCTCAGAAGTGGCCGGCTCCAGTAGAAAATGTGGACTTCCATCTGACCATGAAACAAACCGGTGCTTACGCCAAGTATTTCCATTCATTGGCCCCACCACCATGCTGCAGCTTTGGTCGCGAAGCATGGTTTGCGCCTCTTTAAGCAACATTTCAGCAGAACTTTCATCATCGGCGCAAAATCCACCTAAAACACCGATCGTTTCTTCCGCCAAGCAAGCCGCTTCACGCCACCAAAGTGCAGCATGAGCACACATGCGCATGCCATCGTAAATACCAATCCTCGCATCCGGATTCTCATCTAACGCCACAAGATTTTGTGAGTATTCATGATCCCAATGTGGTGAGCCATCATCGATAAGGTCTTTCATGATAAAAAAACTGTGCAGGATGTGAGTAATGCGCTAGCAGCTCGCCACGAGTATTCATAAGATTGCTCGGCTTGTGGCACGCGTGCTCCGAAATAAACACTAGCTAAACTAACAGCAAACCCTACGGAAAAATTTAGCCATCCGGGAAATTCGCCAAGCACCCATAGCGGCAGAATGCAAACTGCCACGGCTTTCATGCACGGGGTCCAAAAATTCCGTTGCGAGGTCATTTTCCACTTCGTCGCGCTCATTGCCAGTGCCAGAAAAACCGCACAGGACCATGCGACAGCTTGCAAAGAGGCTCTCTGCGGCATCATTTCCGTTGCATTAACGATAAGCCACAACATCACAGGTAGTCCGAGGCTTGCCACAGAAATCACCCCATGATGCATCCTTAGATGCAGCTGCCAGCGGATGCAGGCTCGCAAGTGAAACAAAAACACCATCAGCGGAGGCAAGAAAAATAGCCAACCACCAAGAGCATGGCAGGCATAGAGCAACAGGCAGCCTGCCAACAACGCGCCACCGTCTAGCGTGCTACGCCGCGCACTGAGTAATAACGTGATTGCGAGAAAACCGAGCACGGCTAACCGCGCGATAAGATCCCCCAGATCCAAGACAATTAGCCGATCGAGAATTAGAAACATACCCACAGGAATTGTGAGATTATCAAACCCGCTATCCGCCACCGCTTCGATCATGCCGACCAAGCATCCCGCCACCATGGCGATGAAAAGGCAATTTCCGATCGGGGCCACCGCTGCGATCCATAGCACCAGAAATACGACTAGGCCGCCAGAAATCATCACCGCCAAGCTGCCTTCCACTGATTTTCTAGTGCTCATCGTGGCGTAGCCGTTTGCTCCCCAACGTTTCCCCACCAAAGCACCGGCGGCATCGGCCAAGGCTAACAGAAGAATACAGGCGGTGAATAACGGCCGGTTCTGATGGCCGAAAGTAAAGGCCAGAGCCACCGATGGAGCGAAAAGCAGCTCGCCCCAAGAACGCCTCGTCACCCGATTGAGTGCGGCACTCATCGCCTTTGGAAACCCATTTGGAAAAACTCGTGCCCCTGCCAGTGGAATCACGCACAATATAGCGAGCATCCATACCTCCCACGGATGAGAAAAAAACCATGGAAAACAAGCACACACCAGTCCCATGCCGGTGTGAATTGCTTTTCGGCTTGATTCTGCTTGCCAATGGAATGATTTGGCCGCCCATGCCACTGCGCTCCACAAGCCAATAAATGCCAACCACAGCAGCAGCACATTCATGCCAATACCTCCTCGACGATGAAGCGCGAATAAAACCACGCTTTGTCCTCAAAAAACAATCTAGCAGCTTCTTTCTCTAACGGAAAAAGAACATCAGCCATCGCTTGTGGACGATTCCTAGGCACCAGCATATTCCAATACGCTAGACGCGCGCCGCTGTTAGAATGACACACTATTTCCTGCAAAATTGAATTCATGGATGACTCGCTCATGTATTCAAAGATATCGCTCAAATTGAATGCATCGAATGTTGTGCCACTGGTAGCGAGGAATGCTTCTAACGGTGCATTGATTACCTCAAAAGCACCCGGCCGGGACAATGCTGAGCGAATCGCCTCGAACGATTCCGGACGCAACGCATGCGGCAAGGCTTCACCGTGAGTGCCTGTTAGAATCCAATGCAAATAAGGATTTGCAGCGGCATCCATCTCGACCAAAGCGTGGCGCGTGCGCTCAAGGATACGATCCGCGACGTTGCCCTCCACGTATTGAAAAAATTCCGGATCACGCCCCATGTGTCCCATGACAAAACGTGAAAAAAACACGCGGAAAATAGTTCGCCAGCGCAGGTTGTTCCATTGTTTTTGATAGAAAACACGTCTCTCTTCCAGTGTTGCTGGTTCTAACAATTGGCGCACCCGATTCCTACCATGGGCAAGCGGCAGGATGCGTTCACGAAACAAGCAGAAATAACTCTCAAATTTTCCAGCCGAACCGATACCTGCCGCTATGAGATCACGCCTTGTATCCCAAAAATTTCGAGCATTCGCATCCATGATGCCGCGGCATTTGCGATACAGAGATAAACAATCTGATGACGCACGCGATCCTAACAATTCCAAAAACTCAGGGTGCTCCAGCGTCAAATACGCCGCACGCCGTAATTCGATACAAGCGATTTGAGCGGCGTTCATTTCCACCGCAGTGACCGATGCGGCGCCGGCTGCTAGCAGAGAAAAACAATTATCACCCGCCGAGCCGATGCTGACACACGCGCGGCCTTGCGGTGCAAGCGCGGATACCAATATGTCCGCATCTTCCCAGCATTGCGCATAACGGATGTAATCAAAGCTGGCGCGATTTTGAACTTCAGATTGGATCATAACATTCTAACAGTTCCATTGCCGCCGTTCATTTCTATTTCATCGCCATTCTTGAGAATCTGAGTGATGTTAGGTAGTGATACGATGCATGGCAGGCGTAGTTCTCGGGAAACAATCGCCGAGTGGGAAAGCAAGCTGCCGCGCTCGACTAACAAACCAGCTGCGGAGGGGAAAAGCACCACCCAGCCAGGATCGGTCTGACGGGCAACGATGATTTCACCTGCCGCCATTTCCACCTGTCTTGGATCTAACACCACACGGACTTTGCCGCGGACAATGCCACCACAGGCTCCGACTCCCTGCATCAACGCATCATCCATCACGGCCGGTTTAATTGCAGGAAATTCTTCGTATCGGTGCAATGGCCCGTGACATACAATCCGGTCAGGAGGTTCAGGCATCTGCTGGTAGCCAGCGTATTCGCTTTTTCTAGCAGCTATCAATCCGCGCAAATCACTGGTGGTTCCTGTGCCGTCCCACACGGCTAACAGCTCATTAAGATTGAGGTAAAAAACATCGTTCGCTTCATTGATGGTGCCATCGGCATAGAGCACTCGGCCCATGCCAGAAACCAAGGCTCGCACGCGGCCAAACAAGCGTGTTCTTTCAAAGCGAAGATTTTCCCTGTTTCTCACTAAACGCTGCGCATTTGTTAGAACGAAGCAAAAAATTTTATCCTTCCACCAAGGTAAGTTGGGTCTCATCACCACCTGATTGATCGAATCAGCTTTGGTGACTCCACGCTGCGCCAGCAGGCCAAGCGATAGCAATAGTGCGTATGGATCATCGGCGACGTTGAGACTCTCTAATTTAAGTTCTTCAAGGCAGCGGTCCCCAAAGCGTTGCAGGTATGTATCCCATTCGCGAGCCAATGTTGTGTCTGCTCTCAAGCCGCGGATTTTTTCTGCCACGGGAGTTTCTCTGGAGGCTAGCAATTTTGTTAGAGATGAATTTTTTGCAACCATTTCCGCCATTTGGCAGATTCTTCGCGGCGGTTCAGCGCTGATAATTTCGCCACAATCTGCCATTAGGTCATTGACGAGTTGAGGTTCGGAAGCAAACCACTTTCCGCATAGGCCACGCACCAAGCCGTGGAAAATCATGGCGAAAAAATCATTCACGAGAGGTGCATCCCATTTTTTGAGCAACATGCCTTCCAATCTTCGATAGTCCGCAGCCATCGCTTCGCCATCCATTGATTGGGGTAGGGGAGTATCAAGTGCTTTGGAAAGTCGTAGGCGGAATTGCTTGATCTGATTTTCTAACAAGAAAAATCCACGTAGCAGACCAAGGCAGGTTTTGAATAGATGCCACTTATCGGCGAGGCGTCCGCGCTCATTTTCTGCCACGACCTTTTGCACCAATGTCTTGGGCAACGGTTCTTTCACACCCATCATTTGCTCCATGAAAGTGCGGTTCACATTAAATCCCGGCAGCAGCGCCAGCACCCGATACCAGCTGAGTAAATTGTAATACACCCTGCCGCGAATCATACCCAGCATCTGCGGGAAAACATCATCCGCGGCGGCAATGCGTTCATGCGGGACACCCAATAAAAAACAAAACTCGCGATAGACGGATTCATAAATCCGCTGCGCAAATGAGAAAGTCATCGGCGTGGTTATGCCACTGTAACTTTCTGCGATGTTGCTATTATCAAATACGCGCAAAGTGTCGTCAGGATCTGGGCAATGACCAAGCGTGGTGATGGGGCGAGATTGCAAAAGCCATAATTTCCCGGCTCGATCAATCGCCCACTCGATGTCTTGCGGTCGCATGTAATGCCTCTCGCAGCGCCATGCTAAGTCAGCTATTTTTTTCGCATCATCTGCTGAAATAACTCCTTGCTGGCCGACTGCCTCCCCTTTGCGGAAAATTTTCCAATCTTCTCCATCCACCTCACCTGATACCAGCTTTTCACCGGTGCCTTCACATGCGGATAAAACTGCGAGAGCACGCCGCCCGCCCACCGGATCTGCACTAAAGCAAACCCCAGCTGCCCGCGCATCGAGCATCGGCATGATCAACACTGCCGGCACAGCAGGTGGCGGAATCTTCTTTTCTCTTGCATAGAGTAGGATTGCCTCCGCGCTTGCGGATGCTCTAACAATCGCTATTTTCTCGGCAATATCGACCGCTGCCACATCCAGAAAAGTGGCAAACTGCCCAGCGAAGGAATGATTGACCCCATCTTCATCACGCGAAGAACTGCGCACGGCATAGGGACCACTCCCAAGTCGCAGAAGCCAGTCCCCAAGCTCTTGCTCAGAGAATACGACATTTGGTGGGATGGCAAAAAAGTCTGGCACCTCAAATCCCGCACGCCGCAGTGCGCTCAAAGAGGCAGCTTTACCGCCGCTCACCATCGGATCAAACGAATCGATTTCACTCAATATTTCAGCCATAATGGAATCACTCCAAGTATGAGATACAATGCCAAGGTCCACAACGCCGATAGCTTTTCGATGCCTTTGCTGCTTTTGTTAGAAATGATAAAAAGATAAGCCACGCACGCGGAAAGCAAAAAAGCAGGGATTGTGCACCAGAGAAAAATTTCATGAAAGTTGGTCAAGAGCGATGCCCGCCATCCGCATAATAGTGTCAGCAGCATGGTCGCCAACCAAGCAATTGTCGCCCGTTTTTTCCCCCATAAAACGCTGTAGGTTTCTACGCCTTCTTCTTCATCCTCCTTGCGGCGAATTTTCCTCCCCAGCTCGATGACGATTCCGTTGAAAAAACTGGCCGCTAAAAACCAGCCAAGACCGGCAGGCATGCCATGACCCGCTGGAGCCCAATGGCAGGCGGTAGCGAACCAATCTACCAATGGCATAATGCCCATGTGTGATAGCAAGTAGATGACCGGCCGTGCCTTGAGCCAATCACGGCAGAAAAACTCAACACACATCATTGTTAGATAAGACCAAGCCACCAGAAGAAGGCCGATCAGCCACAGGTCTAACAGCGCGGATAATGCCAACTGCGCGATCGCAAAGGCGATGAACCATCCGCGCAGCTCGGCTAAACTTACCAAACCTCTAGGAACTGGGCGATAGGGCCGCCAACGCGCATCATCTTCAGCGTCCTTGAATTCATCCGCGATGCGTAGTTGCATGAACATCATCAGACAAACTGCAAACGCCACGGCAAAGGAGACCAAACTCGGACGCGTGCCCACGAGTAATGCAGAATACGATACCCCGCAGGCGCTGAATGCCAAGATCAACGGTGCGTGTGCAACCAGAGAAAATCGCTCTTTTTGATAAATCCACCACTTCATGGTTTTTTCCTAGCAAGTTTCTTGTGAGCGCGGCTGAAGTGGCCTGCTGCCATCGCTGCAATGATCGATAGCTCGCCGCCCAACAAAAGCGCGGCACACACCTCGGCAAAAGCACGAGCCTTGCCTGCTCCGCGCAGACCCATGAGATCGAGACATGCCGCCGCGGTAGGCATCGATGTGCCGCCACCCACTGTGCCCGCAATGATGCTCGGCAGTGTGACTGTGGCGTAAAGCGATCCATCATCGCGCGCTTCAAATCGAGTTACGCCCACAGCGGACTCTGCCACGCACGCCACATCTTGCCCCGTGGCGAGATACAAAGCCGCCAATCCATTTGCGAAATGCCCATGCACACCGATGGTTCCGCTGAGCACACCGCCAATGGCAGAAACGCGCCAGTATTGCTCCATTTCCTTAGCCGTTACATGCAGACGTTGTTTGAGAACCAGCCCGGGCACCAACACTTCTGCCGATACTTTTTTCCCACGCACATGCATGAACGATTTAGCGCTCGCCTTTTTATCGCCTGAGGCATTTCCCTCCACATAAATTTTCTCCGGCTTGAGCGGGCAGTGCTCACCCACCCAATCGCATACAGCTTGAGTGGCAATGGTCACCATATTTTGCCCAGCAGCATCGCCCGTGGTGTATTCAAGATTCAGGTAAGCGTGGTTACCCTCGACGATGCAACCAATGTCCGTCAATCGTCCATGCGCAGTGGTGGACTCGGCAATTCCTTTGACCACAGAAAAATTTTCCAACACCCAAAGCACAAAGCGTGCAGATTGCGTAGCCGTTGCAAAAATGAATGCCGGCGAGCGCGTCACACATTCTGATAGGATCAAAGTCGTGCAGCCACCTGACTCATTGATCACGCGGCAGCCCCTGTGGTAACTTGCCACTAAGGCCGCCTCCGATGTGGCCAACGGCACCGCATAATCCCCATACGCAGCGAGACCGCGAACACGTAGTGGGCCGGCAACTCCCAGAGGAATTTTTATCAAACCGATCATATTTTCAATATTGCCCTCGTAGGCTTGCGTGTCCTCGCTTGCATCAAGCAAAGCCCGCCTGACCGCTGGATCGTGAGGGAAATGATTCCACGTCCGGTTGATCGCCTGGGCTGAGACCTTCGCTGTCACCTTGGGAAATGCAGGCAAATCATCAAAGTCAGGTGCCAAGCGTTGCATTATTTCATCAATCGCGCGCGCCTGTAAAAGCTCGCTCGCATGCATCATTGTCAATATGTGCTTACCATTCATCGAATGAAAGAGTATCGGAGTCTTTGCAAATGGTCAAACCACCACCCGTTTTATCCATCATTTTGGGCCGAAATAGAATAAATTTTGCCTTTGGCCCTAATCAGATGACTTGGCTGTCATTTTGCAGAAAATACACGATTCTTATCCTGGATTTCCTAATGCACGCGATACTCAAAATTGTTTGCACTTCTGATATATTTACCACTAAATTTATTACGGTAAAAAAATAGTTTTTCGAAATTCCCTCGCAAGAAAAAAAATCATATGCGCCACATTACTTATTATCAATCTGCTCGGGCATGCTAATCATCACGCTAGCCAACTGTGGTGGAGGACATAAAATTACCGCAGCTCAGGCAGCGGCGCTCCCCAGCACTTCTCTCGCTTTCCCCTCTGAGAAGGAAAATAGCTATCAAAATCCATCCTACACGGCCCTCAATAATCATCCGGGGGCCACAGCAGGTTTCATGGCTGCGGCTGTGGGAGGTGGTGCGATCGGAGGAATCGCGGGAGCATTGATCATTGAAGGCGTCCAAGCTGTGGCTCAGAATAAGTTTGAAAAACAGCACCCAATGGAAATCGCAAAGATCAACTCTGCTATGCGAGGAAAAGTATCAAAACCGTTGCATCAATCACTCAAAAAACATTTAGCAAAAAATCGCTTTTTTGCGAGCCGCATGAAGGCGGATTCATCAACGCCCATCGTGACTCGGGTCCATTCTTACGGGCTGCTTAGAGTGGCACCAGTCGGCAATTCCGCCGATGGCAAAACCGATGATTTTTATTCCGCCCACGTCTTAATGACTGTGTCACTCAAAAATGAAGATAAAAAAGAACTTGGCGGCCTAGGTCCGGTAACAGGCGTTAGCAACACCAAGGCTCGGTTGGCCGATTTCGCAAACAGTCCTAGCCTAGTCAATAAAGCATTGGCCGAAGCGGCGGATGCAGCGGCCGCAGAATTTTCCAATCGAATGCAAAAGGCGACCGCCGAGCTTCCTTAAACTTTTTAATTTTTGAAAAACGCAGGCCGCGTTTAAGGTTGATAAGCCTAATCTACTCCCAAATCCCATTCCGCAACTGCGTCGCTTGCTTTTGTTTTTACGGCCTCATGCATTGCTTATTGGCTTTTCCAGTTGCCGCGTGTCGATCTTGGATTATTCTCACTGGCGATGTTGAGATTCAAATTCAATTACGTCCTGCTGTCTTGCCTGATGCTTTGCGGTGGCATGAGCCATGGTGAGGAAGTGCTGCACATCTATTCACACCGCCATTACAAGACGGATGAAAAGGTCAACGCACTCTTTACCGAGCAAACGGGCATTCAGATCAAAGTGGTGCAAGCGGAGGCGGATCAATTGATCGCGCGGCTGAGAACAGAAGGCGCAGCGAGCCCTGCGGATGTCTTGATCACGGTGGACGCGGGCAGAATGCAACGTGCGGCGGCGGAAGGATTATTGCAGCCAGTCGTGACTGATTTTTTGAAAAACCACAGCCCAGAAGCGATGCGAGATGCCGAGGGAAAATGGTGGCCATTTACCTTGAGGGCACGTGGAATTGTGGTCGCAAAAGACCGAGTGAAAGTAGGAGAAATCTCGACTTACCAGGATTTGGCAAAACCTGAGTGGCGTGGGCGGGTATTATCTCGTTCATCGACGAGTAGCTACAATCAAGCGCTCCTTGCGTATATGATCGCGACCCATGGCGAAGAAAAAGCATCAGAGTGGGCCAAAGCGATCGTGGAAAATTTTGCCCGTCCGCCGCAAGGAGGGGATCGAGATCAAATCAAAGCTGTCGCGGCGGGACTCGCAGATGCCTGCCTCACCAATAGTTATTACCTCGGCCTGTTGCTCAACTCGCCAGATCCAGCGGAGAGAAAAGCAGCGGAGTCCGTGCGCATGATTTTCCCGAATCAAGGAGCAGGTGGCACGCATTGCAATGTGAGTGCCGCAGGCATCACCGCCCACTCGCAGCGGGTTCCGCAAGCGACGCGCTACCTTGAGTTTTTACTCAGCGAGCAAGTCCAGCGGCTCTATGCCACCGAGACATCCGAGCACCCAGTGATGATGAATTTAGACTACTCGCCGATTTTGCAAAGCTGGGGAAAAATTGAAATGGACATGGTTGGATTTCCCCAATTAGGCAAGCACATGGAAGCGGCATCCCGTCTTTTTGATCAAGCCGGGTGGAAATGAAAAATGGCGATTGGCGGGCCGAGTCGGTCCTTTTCCGCGCAACGGGAGCACTGCTTGCAGGTCTGGTTTTACTGCTCGTTGGCTGGGTAATTTTCTCAGCGATGGCAAATGCTGGCGGTGCTTGGCGTGATGTGTTAGAAAATCGTTTATTAGGGCATCTTTGGCAAACGTTGCTGCTTGCTAGTGGAGTTTTTTGTGGCGCGCTCGTGATCGGCCTGCCTGCCGCGTGGCTGGTGGCGATGCACGATTTTGTGGGGCGGGGGATCATGCGATGGCTGATGGTTTTGCCATTGGCGATGCCGAGCTTCGTGGCTGCCGGTGCCTATCTTGAAATTCTCAACGGCATGATTCCGTTTTATGTGTGGGTTCGCAGCAGCTTTGGCATTGAGGCATTTTTGTGGGTGCAGAAAATCATGCCATGGGTCTTTTCAATCGTCATTTTATCAGCGACGTTGTTTCCTTACATTTACCTTAGCTGCCTCGCTATTTTCGAGCGGCAAGCGGCAGATGCATTTGAAGTTTCACGGCTGCTAGGCGTATCGGGTTGGAATGGTTTTTTTCGCGTAGGTCTGCCGTTGGCAAGGCCAGCGATCGCGGCGGGCGGCGGCTTGGTGCTGATGGAGACGTTCAATGATTACGGCGTCGTCAGTGCTTTTGGTTTGACGACGCTGACTCCGGGTATTTTCCGAGCCTGGGCGGAAGGTGAATGGATCGTCGCGATGCGGCTGGCGTTGCTGCTGATGGTCATCGCGAGTGTGATCCTAGCGGTGGAAAAATTTCAGAGCGGCAGAAAGCGCTTTGTCTCTTCGGACACCGAGCGGCCGCTGGCGCGAGTTCCGCTTAGACATCGAAATGCAAGTGGCGTTTGGCTGCTCGCGATGGTGCCGGTTGCTCTGGGATTTTTGTTGCCGTGCATGCAGATGTTAGAATGGCTGTGGCTGACTTTGCATTTGTTAGATTGGCAGGGACATTTCAGCGCTGCTTGGCATTCATTATCTTTAGCGCTTGGCGCGGCGTTGCTCGTCGTTCTATCAGCCGCCATTTTGGTGGTGGGCGCGCGGGTTCTGCGCTCTGGCATGCTCAAGCACGCGCAAGCCATCAGCATCGCGGGCTATTCACTGCCGAGCGCGATGGTCGCTGTGGGTGTGGGCGCCATCGTCACCAGCATTTCGCAATCATCGCAATTATTTGCCGGGCTGGCATTGAGTGCCTCGGTAACGGGACTGATGCTCGCGTATTGGGTGCGCTTCATGGCGGTGGCGGTGCAACCGTTGTCTGCTGGTTTGACCAAAGTTCCTGAGACACTTGGCGAAGCCGCCCGCATGCTCGGAGAACGGCCATGGGGGATTTTTTTCAAAATCGAAATTCCTTTAATGTGGCCCGCATTTTTTGTCGCAGCGGCGTTGGCCTTCGTCGATGTCTTTAAAGAGCTGACTTTGACCTTGGTCTTGAGGCCATTTGATTTTGAAACTTTGGCCACTCGCGCATATCGCCTAACAGATGAAGGCCGTCTAGCAGAAGCGGCTTTTCCCGGCCTGAGTATGGTGGTCTTAAGTCTGTTAGGTTTGATTCCATTACTGCGCTGGATGGGGAGGATTCGAGCATGAGCACACTAGTCATTCGCAACATCAGCAAGCAATTTTCCGGCAATGCAAATCCAGCGTTGCGCTCCATTTCGTTAGATGTGCCGAGTGGAAAAATTTTAGCACTCGTCGGTGCCAGCGGCAGTGGAAAATCCACTTTATTGCGCATCCTCGCCGGACTTGAAAAGGCGGATGATGGAGAGATTTTGTTAGGTGACGAAGTGCTCTTTAGTAAGCAGAGATCGGTGCCTGCCGAGCGACGCGGGATCGGTATGGTTTTTCAAAACGCATCGCTTTTTCCTCATCTAACGGTTTCTCAGAATGTGCTTTTTGGAATTCGGCAAATGGCGCGCGTGAAACAAATGCAGTTGCTTGAAGAAATGTTAGAATGCGTCGGCTTGCAAGGCATGCAGAAACGCTATCCCCATGAATTATCTGGCGGCGAGCGGCAACGCGCAGCACTGGCCAGAGCACTCGCTCGTTCTCCCAAACTTATGTTGTTAGATGAACCGTTTAGCAGTCTTGATTCACGTTTGCGCCAATCACTGAGGGACGAGACGCGGCAAATTCTCAAAAACTCCGGTGCCACGGCAGTTTTTGTGACCCACGATACCAGTGATGCTTTGGCCATCGCAGAGCGCATCGCTGTATTGCGCGATGGCGAATTGCAACAAGTAGGTGCGCCGCAAGAGGTCTATCACGCACCGGCCAATGCTCACGTCGCCGCGTTTTTTGGTCGGTGTAATTTCATGCCGTTGCGCAGTTTGGCGCATCCAAATGGAGCTCGCATGGCATGCCACATCGGGCCACCCGGCACCAGTGATTCCAAGCCAGAGCTTTGGGTCCGCCCCGAGGATTTAGAGCTTGTCCCGCCACAATCTGAGATTCTAACAGGATTGGTGACCCAGATTCTGTTTGCCGGCACCCATCAAGATGTCTGGCTCGAATGCCTGAGTGAAGAAGGCGATTCAATCAGCGTGGAAGTGCGCCATCACTCGCCGATCGTCATCGCCACCGGTGAGCGTTGGGGAATCGCACCTCGCCCGCGGAGGTGAGTAGTTTAGTTAAGATAAATAAAATATTAACTTTTTTAAACTTTTTATTTGCATCCCAAAAGCGCCGTGTTAGGAAAACCCAATGAAATACTTGGTCATAATGTTAGCTTTATTGTCACTCAATTCATGCAATACCTTGATCGGCATCGGCCGTGATACTAAGCAGGGGTTTTTGTGGACTAAGGATAAAATCCAAGGCACCGGCGGCGGTGGTGGTGGTCATGAACAATACACCTACTGAAGTCGGCTGATTTTTAAAAACTTTCTATTTCAGGATCCACTTTGCTCTGCTTAGAGTTGAGGCGTGACTTTCGCGAGTAAGATCAGCATTGCACGCATTGCAATGGTGCCGGTTTTTGGTGCGCTTGCACTGATGTATGGCCATTCTGTGAAGTCAGGCCAGCCAGATGAATCATGGCGCTTGTGGGCTCTAGCAGTTTTCATTACCGCCGCGGCAAGTGATGGACTGGATGGATGGATTGCACGGCGCTTTAACCAAATATCTGATTTTGGTAAAACCATTGATCCGATTGCAGACAAGGCGTTGCTTCTAACAGGTGTGATCGTTTTGACCTGTGTTGATTGGGGCCGCGATGGTTGGGCCTTGCCTTGGTGGCTGGCTGCGGTGGTCATCCTGCGCGATTGTTTCATTCTTGGCGGCATACGTATTTTGCGCAGCCAAGGATGTTTAGTGAAAATCCAGCCGCATTGGATTGGCAAAGTTTGCACCGTCTCGCAAATGATTGCCTTGGGCTGGGTGATGCTCAAATGGGTGGATTGGTCTCCCGTTATTCCGTCACTTGTTGCCGCGATTACCACGGTGGCATCCGGGATTATTTACTATCAGCAGGGACGAAAAATTCAGTTAGAATCAATCTCTGGCAAAGGCACTTGATCGCCCAAATGACGTGGTTCTGTTTCTAACCAATATAGATCTAACCACATTTTCACCCGAGCTCCCACTTCGCGAATGCGCGTCTTCATGCCTGCGCTGCGATCAACATCTTGAGCGTTGAATCCGTAGGCATCGATCCCATGAGCACGGGCGATGAAGATCGCGCGCTCGTTCTGGAATTTTTGGCTCACAAATACCAACCGCTCTGCGCCAAAAATTTTCTGCGCGCGCACCACCGAGTCCAACGTGCGCAAGCCAGCATAATCACAGACGATGCGCTCGCTCGGCACACCGCGCTCGATCAATGAGGCTTTCATTTTTTCGGGCTCGTTGTAATAGCGGCTGCGGTTATCGCCAGAGACAATGATGGTCTGCACTTTGCGGCTTTCCCAGAGTGCCACCGCGGCATCGATGCGGTAGCGGTAATACAAATTTTCGCGCCCCTGAAAGCGATCGCTGGTGCCAAAAACCAATGCCACCTGCATCGCTGGCATTTCTTTTAAATCCGAAAATAGGCGATCGCGGGCGACCCAGTTTGCCGAAAAATAAGCCGCTGCAATAAGCGCACAACCTGCCACAATCAAGCCAAGCACCATCCATAGCGCCCATCGCAGCCAGCCTCGTCGCCGATTTTTTGCACGGGCTTTCATGTTCGTTCGCTCGTTGATGACGCCGGAGCGATGACGCGCAGGCGGTGCTCGGAAAGTCTAAATTGAACGTCCAATGAACGGCCGATCAATTCACCATCCACTTGAAGAGGGACTTGCTCAGATGAACGGACGGTGAAGGATTCGGTCTGAAAACAGCGGGTCGAATCCATCATCTCAATCCCACCAGTGGCCAATCCTTTGAGAGAATCCATCACCAATCGGTAACCGGATTCCTGATAGATGAGCACGTCTAACATCCTGTCGCTATTACTTGCATTGCGAAAAAAACGGAAGGGTCCACCATAGAGTGAGCCATTGCCTGCCAGCACCGCCACACCTTGCTCACGATGCCCATTGGCACATTCAATTTCCAAAACGGGCGGGACATTTCCTAACAAGCGGATGCCTGCTAACAAATACGCCATCGGACCTAACATTTTTTTTGATTCCCATGTCGTTTCCTCAATTACGTGAGCGTCGAATCCGATGCCGGCCATTTGCACAAAAGGTGTCCCATTCGCTTCGAATAGATCGATCTCTTTGATATGACGTTTCTCAATGACATCAAAGGCACTCTCTAACGAATCAAACGGGATGCTCATTTCCCGTGCGAAGACATTCATCGTTCCAGCGGGTAAAATACCGAGCACCGTTTCTGAGCCAGCTAAGCCTCGGACCACTTCATTGAGTGTGCCATCGCCCCCAGCGGCGATCACCACTGGCTCACCTCTAGCAGCAAAACGTGCGGCTAAATCATGTGCCTCGCCTGCGTGGTTAGTCGCGTAAATGGCAAAGCGATTGGCATGTTCCATTAAAAAACGCAACACCCGTCCACTTTTTTGGCTGCGTGCCTTGGGATTGAAAATCAGCGGATATCGATGCGGGCACTGCATGCCTGTATTCTCCATCGGATGAGCAACGTGCGCAATCCGATTTCATGCCAGCTTGCTTAAGACTTCTGTCACCGGCAGTCCCATCACATTGTCAAAGCTACCAGAAATCGTTGCCCCGAGAAGATTTCCATGTTCTTGGATGCCATAGGCACCTGCTTTGTCTAACGGATTTACTCGGGCAAAGTAGGCATCGATTTCTGCGTTGCCCAGTTTGGCAAACGTCACTTCTGTGAGCTGGGAAAAACAATCAATCCTGCCATCCGGAAAAATCAGACAAACACCGGTGCACACCACGTGAGTGCGGCCGGAAAGAGCCGATAACATCTCCCTCGCTTCTAACAGATCAGCAGGCTTGCCCAAGATGCGCGAATCAATCGCCACTAGCGTATCCGCGCCAATCACGGTCGCGTTGGCATGCTGTTTAGCAACCGCCTCAGCCTTGATTTTTGCATTGAGTTGGCACAACTGCTCAAGCGGCATCAAGGGATCCACGATTTCTTCCACCTCCGGCACGATGGTGAGAAATTCGCAGCCTGCGTTCTCTAACAGGTATTTTCGCCGCGGTGAAGCGGATGCAAGAATCAGCATCATTGAACAGTTAGAAAAAATCACACCTTCATCAGTTCCGCTTCTTTCGCCACTGCGAGATCATCGATTTTTTTGGTGTAAGTTTGCGTGAGATCTTGAATTTCTTTTTCAAAATCTTTTTGGCCATCTTCTGTTAGATAATTGTCCGCTTTCATTTTTTTCGCCGCATCCATGCCGTTTTTGCGCACAGCGCGCAGGCGGACTTTTGCTTCTTCACCCAAGTGTTTGACCATTTTCACCATCTCGCGGCGGCGTTCTTCGGAGAGTTCTGGGATCGGCACGCGGATTGAGCGATCAGCAGCGGCGGGATTGAGGCCGAGCTTGCACTCGCGGATGGCACGCTCGATGTCCCGCGTCGTCGCCGGATCAAATGGCTGCACCGTGAGCATGCGCGGCTCGGGAGAATGAATCACCGCGAGGCTCTTGAGCTTGGATACCGCTCCATATGCGTGCACCATCACATCGAGATTTTCTATCAATGCAGGGCTCGCTTTGCCCGTGCGCACGCTTGCAAATTCATGGACCAAATAGTCCACGCATTTGCTCATGCTATCTTCAATTTCTAACAATGTTTCATCAGGGTCCATGACTTAATTTGGTTTCTAGTCTGTTAGATTATTCCGCGTGGACAAGTGTGCCGATCGGTTCGCCGCGAAGTGCACGCGAGAGATTGCCGTGAGGTCCGAGATCAAAAATAATGATCGGCACATGATTATCAAGGCAGAGACTGAATGCAGTGGAGTCCATCACATTCAAACGCTTTGAGAGGCATTCTTGAAAAGTGACGGTTTCATATCGGCGCGCATTAGGATTTTTCCGCGGATCGGAATCATAGACTCCATCCACTTGTGTCGCTTTCAGAATGACGTCGGCACCCATCTCACTTGCGCGCAGGGCGGCTGTCGTATCGGTCGAAAAAAATGGATTGCCCGTGCCAGCGGCAAAAATCACGACTTTGCCATCATCTAGTTGTTTTTCCGCCTTTCTACGGATGAATGTTTCGGCGACGTTTTTCATTTCGATCGCAGATTGCACGCCACAAGTGACCCCGTGGTGCTCCAGCGCGCCCTCCAATGCCAACGCATTCATCACGGTGGCCAACATGCCAACGTAATCTGCCGTCGCCCGATCCATGCCGCGTGCTGACGCGCTTGCGCCGCGCCAAAAATTTCCGCCACCAACGACAATACCGAGCTGCAAACCGCCGCTGATCGCATCGCGAATTTCCAAAGCAATGCGGTCCACAATTTCAGGAGAAATGTTATCGCGTGAGTCTGGCTCTCGCAATGCTTCACCGCTGAGTTTGAGAATGGCACGTTTGAATGGACGGGGATCTTTAGGCTTTGCTGTCATGAGAAAAGGGCTCTTGCGCATTCAAGCTGGACTCCAGCGTTGTTGGAAAGTTTATTTACAAATCATTACAAATTCCTGAAATTGTGAAACAGTATGTGCAATCGTTGAACAATGAACGTTTTGCAAGATTCAAAGTGGAATTATCTCTCGCCATATTCAAACACTTCCAGAATAAGGAGTATGTTCCTGAACACGTCCGGTGCCGAGGCTTGTTTTCAATTTGTTAGAGCCATTAATTTAGAGCGGACTTGACGCTAAAAAATAGTCAGCAATCGATAACATGCGAAATATCAGCGCTGCATTTTTTTACTGATTTACGAATTTTTTGAAACCGAGGCCACAGCATCAGCGATGCGCATGCCATCGAGTGCGGCGCTGACGATGCCACCGGCATAGCCTGCACCTTCTCCGCAGGGGAATAGTCCGGCGATTTCTGGGTGCTCTAATGTTTCGTCGCGGCGGGGAATTCTCACTGGCGAGCTGGTGCGAGTTTCGAAGCCCACCAGCAATGCATCGCTGGAGAGGTAGCCGCGCATCTGCCGTCCGAAGAGCTCAAGGCCTTGCCGCATGCGCGAGGTCATCCATGCGGGCAGTATTTCATGCAATGGCGCAGAATGCACGCCCGGAAAATAACTGGTAGCAGGCAAATCGTGAGAAATTTTTCCTGTTAGAAAATCAATCGCGCGCTGGGCAGGAGCAACTTGCCCGCCGCCGCCGGCTAGTTTTGCCGCTTGTTCGTAGTTTTTCTGAAAGGCAATTCCTGCTAGAATGCCATGTTCTTTGTGCCATGGATGCACGTCTTCCGGCTCGACGGTGCACACCATTCCAGAATTTGCAAAGGGGGAATCGCGCCGCGATAAACTCATGCCGTTGACCACCACCTCGTCGTTTTCTGTGGCTGCGGGAACGATCCAACCACCCGGACACATGCAAAATGAATGCACGCCTCGGTCGCGAATTTTCGTGGCTAGACGGTAACTCGCCGCTGGCAGCATACTCGGGCGCGCTTGATCACGGCGCAGGTGATACTGAATTTGATCGACCATCGATTGAGGATGTTCGATGCGAAAGCCGATCGCAAATGGCTTGGCTTCGAGTGCGATGTGATGACGTGTTAGAAGCTGATAGATGTCTCTCGCAGAATGCCCAGTAGCGAGAATGACGGCATCGCCTAACCATTCTTCTTGGTTTGAAGTCATCACTCCATAAATGCGTTGATTGCGCACCAGTAAATCCGTCACCTTGGTTTGGAAATGCACTTCGCCACCTGCATCGATGATCGATTGGCGCATGGCTTTGACCACATTGGGAAGTAAGTTAGATCCAATGTGAGGATGGGCATCTACCAGAATTTGCTCGGGAGCACCATGAGCGACTAATATCTGATAGATCGTGGCCACTGGACCTCGCTTGGTGGCACGCGTGTAAAGTTTTCCATCAGAAAAAGTGCCTGCGCCACCTTCGCCAAAACAGTAGTTAGATTCTTCAATCACGCGGCCTTCGCGCAAAATCGGAGCCAAATCAAAACGCCGCGCACTCGCATCTTTGCCTCGCTCTAACACAATCGGGCGGTGGCCGTTTTCCAAACAACGCAGCGCAGCAAATAATCCAGCAGGACCGCTGCCAATGATAAGAACACGCCGCGCATCCGAAGAGAGCGGGGGAGCTGTCCAGCTCGGACGCGCGTCCGCTGGCATCGGCCCATCAATCGCCACATCAAGCCTAAGCTGCACCTTGATCGCACGCTGCCGCGCATCGATCGAGTGCTTGCGCAGTGTCACTCCGCCGATGCGTTTTTCCTCGATGCCAAGCTTGCTCGCTGCAGCCGTAATTTGTGCATCAACCTGCTCAGACTTTTCTAACGGGAGAATAAGATCGACCGTTTCTATCCAAGATTTCATGATTTAATCTCTAACGGAATCGGTTGTTTCGCCCCATGATCATCGACATTGACGAAGGTAATATGGGTTGAAAAAATTGGATCTAACAGCAGAGGAGCTTTGCCTCCATGTTGGGTGACATCGACGGCGTATGTCACGCTGGTAGTGCCGGTGCGCACTTGTCTGCACTTGATTTTCAAAATCGATCCGTCTCTTACGCTGTGGTGAAATTCCACTCGATCCATCGCAATCGTCACAAACTTGCAGTGCGGGAAATCAAGACTCGCCGCAATCCATGACGCTTCATCCACCCATGCTAACAGACGGCCGCCAAACAAAAATCCGTAGTGACTCAAATCTTCCGGCAGAACGAGGCGGTGCGTTTCCATGGCTTCATCAATCACCAGCGGCGGCGTTTTGGATCACGATAAAGCGCCGCATCTAACGAATAGGCACCCGCTCCAGAAAAAATAATTGCGATGGTGGGAATCAGATAAAGCAAAGCTAGCTCCTTCGCCATGAAGACCTTTGGCGGACTTACGAACCACGGCGCCTGGCCCATCACATCAAAGGCCGCGACAACCATCGTAAAACCTAACAGAAATGCAGCAGGCCGCGTCATGATTCCTAACACAATCATACTCGCAGCGACCACTTCACCGATAATGCAGCCAACGAGTGCGACTTGAGGTGACATCCAACTGAGTGCGAAAAAATTTGGAACAGGGAAGTGATCTTTCATTTGGCTAAATCCCTGGATTTTTGGAATGCCGTGTCCGACTAACATCATCAAACCAATCATCACCCGCAATGCAAACACTCCGAGCGATGCGGTGGTATCGCGAAATCCGCAATCAAAGAGGTATCGTTTCATGAAGCAGCTGATGGTTTTTTGGATGAAATGGTGATGCGCTTCAAGCGATCATCTCCGCTTGGTGAGGTTGAATGAATCTCCGGATCCTCGGCGAGGATATTATGAACCAATCTTCGATAATAGGCATTAAGTGGCCTAAGCTCGTAAGGATTGCCAGTGGCTTTGACACGCTCAGCCACCGACGTGATTTCACGTTGCAATTCATCTTCCTGCATCGTCCGGTAATGGGCGCAATCGATTCTAATCCGGGGAGCATTCTCTATTTTACGCCGTAAGATGCGGTTGACCAAATACTGCAAATCGTCGAGGCGATCTCCATTTTTGCCAACCAATGTTTTGAAATCATCGGTGTGCACTTGCAGGCATGGGCCGTCCTTAGTTTCCTCAACATCGATGGTGGCTGCAATGTGTAAATGGCCGAGTAAAGTGTCCAAGATCTGCGTAGCTGATTCGACCGCGTTCATGACGATAGCTTAGAATGAACTGCCTCAAGGTCAATCATCTCAAGTCAGAATTGTGAATTCTCAACGATCTGATTTGTCAAACCCTCCAAAACACCATCCCAGTTAGAATGGCTTTTTCCTCGATGAGTGTAACTAACAACTGCGAAGAAACGTGCCTAAGAATTTGCGTTGTTAGAGGACAGTAATTTTACGGCATGAGAAAAATTGGCTGAATTCGCGCCCTTCTCATCAGGCTCTCATGTTTGGCCTGCTAAGCCATGGATGTTATCGATGATCCAGCTAAAGTCGTTTCCTCTAAGGTCCGCCGTTCGATCCAGCACAATCGCCGAATCACGCTTCGATGATTATAAAGAGAACAAACCCCAATCTAAAAGACGCATTATCTTATCTGCGATCGTGCCATTTTACAACGAAGGTGAGAACGTTTTGAGTGTGCTTAGCGAGCTGAGGTTAGCACTCGATGGCTTGAATCTAACCTATGAAGTATTGGCTGTGGACGATGGAAGTGCGGATGATACGATGCTGATACTCCGGCAAGTAGCGCAGTCTTGGCCGCAGCTTTGTTTGCTAAGCCATGTGAAAAACCGCGGGCAGGCAGCTGCACTCTGGACGGCGTTTCAAAAAGCCAATGGCGAGCTGATAGCAGTGCTCGATGGCGACGGGCAAAATGATGCGTCTGTGCTGCATGCGATGATTTCCCATTTGAATGCTGCGAATGCAGACATGGTGGCTGGAGTGCGTGCTAAGCGTAAGGATTCATTGCTCAGGAAAACGATGTCTCGAACGGCAAATCGAGTTAGGCAAATTTTCCTTAATGACGGTGTGAGCGACTCCGGCTGCGCTCTGAAGGTCATGCGCCGCGAAGTGTTAGGTGCCTTCATTCCTTTGCGCACGCTCTATTCTTTTATGCCGGCACTTGCAGTAGGCGCAGGCTTCAAGGTGGTGGAAATGTCTGTGCCACATCGGAAACGGACGGCGGGAATTTCTAAATATGGGCTGATGGCGATGCTCTGGAGGCCCGCGCTCGACATGATCGGCGTGTGGTAGTTCGGCTGCAGACGGATCTCCATTGAGACACGTCATGAATAAATTTTCTGCAAGCAATCTTCTGGCTTGGCGCGGGCTGTGGCTGCTCATTCCGGTGTTTTTCATTTTCTTGGGAACCCGTGGATTGAACGAGCCGGACGAGGGCCGTTATGCGGCGGTGGGGTGGGAAATGGCGGCTGGCGGCAGTTGGCTGGTGCCGCATCTCAATGGCATCGAGCATGTGCAAAAGCCACCGCTGATCTACTGGTTCACTGCGGCCTCCATGAAGTTGTTAGGTTACAACGAATGGGCTGCTCGGATGCCATCCGCTCTTGCCGCTTGTGGGGTTTTGCTACTCACCATGGCCATCACGCGGCGCCTTTGGAATGAGAATCGGGCACGCATCGCCGCGATCGTGCTGGTTTCAACTTTCATGTTTTTCCTCCTCGCCCGAGTGCTCACTCCGGACATGTTGATGACTTTTTTTATCACCGCTGCCATCGCCGCGCTGGTTGATGAACGGCGCTGGTTATTCTTCATCATGATGGGCTTGGGCTTCCTAACGAAAGGGCCGATGGCGCTGGTAGTTCCACTCAGTGCTGCGCTGGGAAGTTATCTAACAAGAGACCGGAGCTTGCCGCAGGTGCGCTTCCCATGGGTGCGGGGAATGTTGGTGACGCTGCTCATCGGGCTGTCGTGGTTCATTGTGCTGTCCGTCTTGAATCCAACACTCTTTGATTACTTCTGGCAGTCTGAATTGTTAGATCGTTTTGCTACTAATGAACACGGGCGCTCGAAGCCCTTTTGGTTTTTCGCTCCAGTCCTCATCGCCGGGCTGCTTCCTTGGACGTTTTTGATTCCTGGCCTCGTCCGTCAGGCGTGGTCTCGGATTCGTGCCAAGCGGGTTACTTCATCTCAAGGACTGCTGTTAGGGTGGACCATCTTGCCATTGATCATCTTGAGCTTGAGCGGATCGAAGCTGCTCACTTACGTGCTGCCGTTGATGCCGGCATTTGCCATCGCAATCAGCTCGCGCTTCACCGATGTCCGCAAGGTATGTCGAGTGGCGGTGCCGTTTCTCGTTTTTTCAATCGTTCTCGCCGGAGTCATGCTTTGGGGTAATTCACTTTTACTCCAGCAGGCTGATGTGAGGTCGCTGATCCATACGATTCAAAAACAACCTAATGCAAACAGCGCAGTCATCTTTGCCGATAGAGTGCGCGCGCAGGGAGTGGTGTTTTATTTGCAAAAACTCATCCACATCTCCGAGGGAGAAGCCGATATCGTGCTTCCTATGAATGCAAAGCAGCAGGCCCGCGTCGTGGCTGATGGAGAACAATGCGCCGAAGTGTTCAAAAAACGTCCGGCCTTTGGCATCGTTAGATCGGCCATTTTTGAGCGTGAGTATGCGCCGCTTGGATGGACGGGATTGGATCAATCGGGCGACTTTATCCTTGTTGGAAATGCCGGTCTGATCGCATCTGACTCGGCAATAATCACTCAACAATGAGCGAAATTGAGACAGATTTGCAAATTTTCCGCAAACTCGTCGTGGCGGCGGATTCCATCTGCCAAGCCCATCATCGCCCAAGAAAAATGCGGTGTCCTATTGGCCTCAGACGATCTCCGCAATCCGCTGCGCCCACTCGGCGAGGCTTTGTTTTTCTGTGTGCGAAAATGCGTAGGGCACATGCTTGCCGATGCCTAATGTTCCGATGACTTGGCTTCCATTTAACGAAAAAATAGGCACCGCCAGCGAGCCAGCCACTCCGGTTTCACGCGCTGCGGGTTGGGCAACTGCGCCGAGATTTTCTTGGAGATTGCAATGCTCAACCGGCTTTCGTGTGGCCGCGGCCGCACCAGCGATGCCTTTACCTAACGGAATGGTGGAAATTTTTTCTAACAAAAAATCAGGAATCCCGTGCTGGGCCGCCAGATGAAGGAGCTCATTTTCATCGGGGCCAAAGTGGATGGTGCCGGTTTGGCAATCGAAAGCTGTTAGGATCTCCGCCAGATAATCCGAGGCTGCTGATGAAGAATTCATGAGACGATGTTATTTCCTCCATCAATGCCGCCAAGCAGGAAAATGGGGCCCAATTTTTCGCAAGAATGAGAATTCTCGGCTCGGGCGTGAATAGAATCTTGAATTGCCACTAAACACATGCATCCTCGCCGCCCGCCATGGCAGGACTTCCATATCAAGCACTCCCAGGATTCCGCGATTTCACGCCCGATGAATGCGCAGTCCGCAACTATTTATTCGAGGTTTGGCGCGGTGTGGCCCGGCGCTTCGGGTTCATTGAGTATGAAACTCCCGTGCTGGAAGATACGGGGCTTTATTTGAAAAAATCCGGCGGCGAGCTTTCGTCCCAGCTATTTCGCTTCGAGGACCAAGGCGGCCGCGACGTGACGCTGCGTCCGGAAGTGACTGCCTCACTCGCGCGCCTAGTGGCACAGCATCAACGGAATTTTCCCAAACCGCTCAAGTGGTTCGAGGTCGGCGCATGTTTCCGCTATGAAAAACCGCAAAAGGGCAGGGGACGTGAATTCCATCAATTCAACGTCGATATCCTCGGCGAAGCGGGCATCGCCGCCGATGCGGAATTGATCTCATTGGCCATTGAAACGATGCTGTCATTTGGTTTTGAAAAAGAGGACTTCCAAGTGCGCATTTCAGACCGCATGGCATGGCTCGATTTTGCAAAAAAACATGACATCCCAGATGAATCGACCGCGGAGTTTTTATCGATTGTGGATAAAATTGACCGCGATACTCCGGAAAATTTAACCAAAAAATTGGCGGTTTTTTCCCTCACTCCAGATCAAGTCCGGGCCTTCATGGCAGACCATGAGCACGCCTCAACTGCTTACCGTGCGATTGCTCAAGACCTCTCAGCGCGGGGTTACGATGGCTGCTTTGAACTCGATCTCTCGATCGTCCGCGGGCTTGCTTATTACACCGGAATCGTTTTTGAGGTCTTCGATCGCAAAAAGTCCATGCGCGCCGTCGCCGGTGGGGGTCGCTACGACACACTCATTCACACAATTTCCGACGGGGCAGTGGATCTGCCCGCAACCGGCTTTGCCATGGGCGATTACGTCATCCGCAACCTGATCGAAGAAACACCGCACGCCGCCATTCTTATGAAAGCATGGCTCATGCGCAACTCCGCTGCTTGCGATCTCTACCTCGTCGTGGCCGATGATGCCAAACGCACCGAGGCTCTCCGCCTGCTCACCGATCTCCGCCAAGCGGGAATTGCTGCCGATATGGGATTTTCTTCAGCCAAAGTCGCCAAGCAATTCCAAGCCGCTGAACGCTGTGGCGCCCGCTTCGCACTCGTCATCGGTGATGAATTCCCTCTGCTTTCACTCAAAGTTCTCGCATCCAGGACTACCGAAAATTTATCCGCTCTCGATGCCGTGGAGTGGCTCAAAGCACGCTTACTTGAACCAGATGGTCCATTGCTAGCTTAAATGTAAAAATTTTGATAAGTAACTAAACATAATTTATTTATGAGAACACATCATTGCAACGAACTGCGCGAATCTCACATCGGTCAAGCCGTCACGCTCATCGGTTGGGTCAATTCGGCTCGCGATCAGGGCGGAGTCATTTTCATCGATTTACGCGACCGCGAAGGAGTCACCCAATGTGTGTTTAGAACGGAAGTTTCAAACGACGCTGCTGATTTATCACACAAACTGCGTGTGGAGGATGTGGTGCAAATTTCAGGCCGCGTCGAGGCACGATTGCGCTCGGAAGAAATCGATACAACGAACGATAAATTGGCGACAGGAAAGATCGAAGTGGTGGCAGATCAATTGGTGGTCATCAACAAAGCGGACGTGCTACCATTTCAATTGGACAAAGAGCTTTCCAATGAAGATTTGCGGATGAAATACCGCTATCTGGATCTGCGCCGGCCACGCATGACGCGAAATATCCGCCTGCGCAGCAAAATCACCTCGGCTGCCCGCCGTTTTCTCAATGATGCGGGTTATGATGAAATAGAAACACCCATTCTATCCAACCCAACGCCAGAAGGTGCACGCGACTTTCTAGTCCCAGCCAGACTCAACCCCGGCCGTTTCTACGCATTGCCGCAAGCACCACAGCAATACAAGCAACTGCTGATGGTGGCCGGAATTGAAAAATATTTCCAAATTGCCCGCTGCTTCCGCGATGAAGATTTGCGCGCCGATCGCCAACCGGAATTTACCCAGATCGATATCGAGGCCAGTTTCGTCGGCCAAGAAGACATCATCCGCCTCGTCGAGGGATTATTGCAGGAAATGTTTCAAGCCGGGCTCGGCATCGAAATTCCTAAGTCGTTTGAACGCATGACTTACCAACAAGCCATGGACATCTATGGCTCAGATAAACCGGACACCCGCTACGATCTAAAAATTATCGACCTCGCGCAGTGCTTTGCCCAAACGGAATTTAAAATTTTCCGCAGCGTGCTCGACCAAGGTGGCGTTGTCCGCGCAATCAATGCCAAAAGCTTTGCAAGCATCACCACTGGCCAAATGAACCGCCTCAATGAGATCGCAGTGCAAGCTGGCCTACCCGTCAAAAACCTCGCTTTTATCAAGTTGGAAAATGGCGAATATAAAAGCCCACTGTGGAAAATTTTCACGGACGAGGAAAAATCCGCCGTCGTCAAAGCGATGAATTTGGAAGAGGGGGATATCGTGTTTTTTGCCGCTGGCAGCCGCGAAAACGTCAGCACCATCCTCGGCCGCGTCCGCACGGAATGCGCAGAGATGCTACAACTCACGCTTAACAAAAATCAGTGGAATTTCCTATGGGTTGTTGATTTTCCGTTACTTGCACAAGATGAAGAGTCCGGAAATTGGGTCGCGGTCCATCATCCGTTCACACGTCCTCATCCAGACGATCTGCAAAAACTCGCCTCGGGCGATTTTGCCAACGTGCGCGCCGTGGCCTACGATGTGGTCCTCAATGGCTACGAACTCGGCGGCGGCTCAATCCGCATCCACGAAAAAGATCTGCAAGCCCAAATGTTCAGCGCGCTCGGCATCGATGAGCATGAACAGCAAATCAAGTTTGGCCACTTGCTCGATGCCTTCCGCTTCGGCGCCCCTCCGCACGGCGGCCTCGCACTCGGTCTCGACCGCATCGCCATGCTCATCGCTGGCGAAGATAGCATCCGCGAAGTCATCGCATTTCCAAAAAACAACAAAGGCGCCGACCTCATGGCCTCCAGTCCTTGCCACATCGAGCACAAACTCCTGCGCGAAGTTTACATCAGCTCCACCTACAAAGAAGCCAAGCAAACCGTCTCTTCAGATTCCTGATTTTTCACCCACAAAAATGGGCTGGAAAATGTCATCGAATGAAAAGCGAAGAATAAAAACCGCCATCTTCGGGTGTTCTGCGTAATAACGCAATCGATTCATTCCATAAAGCCATGCACAGACTGATTGGTTTTATCAAGCATATCAAATAAACCTAAAAAGGAAAATGGACGCGTTCGCTCGGCACCTTTGAGCGAGGTGCTGGGTGTTTGTGTCGGATGGTGGTGAAGGGTTCGATTTTCACCCGC
>RDZR01000052.1 GCA_004294095.1 Verrucomicrobiota bacterium | reverse complement strand
GTGAAAATGGACTTGGGGTGATGAGTCCGCTGGATGATGGGGAAAATTATCCGCGAGGTTTGGATTTAATAAGTGCCGGAGATCAAGCACCAGAGCAGCACTGGCGAGCCGCGGGCTGATGTGGGTGGGAATCCGACTTTGTCCGGTTCTTCGCCACCTCCTTCGCTAAAGCTCCGGCGGTCGAGAAGGCTTGCACCTTCAACAAGGCACAAGACGACAGACGGGTTGCTGATTTATGGATTTTCAACCGCGGATAATAGGAGGGAGTTTTTTCTGGAGGGCTCGAAGTGCGTGCGGGTTCGTGACATTTTTGGTTAGAATTTGAAGTTTTTTCCGGCCACGAAAGAGGCAAATGGTCACAAATTGGGATTAGAGAGACTCAGACTTTGGAGGTCTTGAAATTCGAGATTTTCAAAAAAAATCATATGATTTCAGTTGGCGAAGTTGGGACAGGATGGCTGGCCTATCTAAAAAAAATCTCACATTTTAAAATCCTCGCCGAGGTAGTGTTTGCGGGCGATCGGGTGATTGACCAGTTCGTGCGAGTCTCCTTGTAGAATGACGCGGCCATCGTGGATGAGCACGGCACGGTCGGTGATTTTGAGAGTTTCGCGCACGGAGTGATCGGTGATGAGGATGGCGAGGCCATCGCGATCTCTCAACTCGCGGACGATGTTTTGGATATCATCGACGGCGATGGGATCGATGCCGGCAAAAGGCTCATCGAGCATGAGCAAACTTGGGCTCGAGCAGAGCGAGCGGGCGATGGCTAGGCGTCTTTTTTCCCCGCCGGATAGGGTGGAGGCGATGGATTTGCTGAGGCGGGCGATGCGGAAGCGCTCTAACAGCTCTTGTGCTTTTTGCTTTTGCTCTGAGCGGCTGAGGTTGGGTCTCGTTTCTAAGATGGCGAGTAAATTATCGATCACGCTGAGTTTGCGAAAGATGGATTCTTCCTGCGGCAAATAGCCGAGGCCGAGTTGCGCGCGCTTGTGCATCGGCTTGCGTGAAATTTCATTTCCTTGGAAAAAGACCGTTCCAGAATCGGCAGGAATGAGGCCGGCGATCATGTAAAACGACGTTGTTTTGCCAGCGCCGTTAGGACCTAGCAGGCCGACGATTTCGCGCGGATTGACGGTGATGGATACGCCATCGACGACGGCTCGGCCGTCATAAACTTTTTTCAAATTCTGTGCGCAGAGAACTGCGTTGCTTGTCTCGCTGGGATCAATTTGCATGGCAAGAAAGTGGCATCGTTACTTCTGGGGGAGGATGCCACGCATTTCCCAATTTCCTTGAGTGGTGAAACTGCCGGAGGATAAGATGCGCACTTTAAGATTAGGCTCCTTCGCGCGCATCACGCTGTTGCCTTGGCGCACCCATGGGAAGCCGCCGCTGAGGATGATTTCGCCGTTTGTTAGATTGTAGTGGAAAAGTGCGCCGCTGGCTTCGATGGCTTGCTTTCCCGCTTCGGGGTTTTTTTGCAGTATGCGCACCGCGCCGGAGGCAATGATTTTATCCACGGAGCCAAGCTTTCCTGCGAACGAGGGCGAGGCGTCCGGCGTTGCAGATTTTTCCGTATTTTTGAAAATGACTTTTAGCTCATTGGCACCTGTTAGAGAAAAACGTGGGTCATCGACGCGCACATTTTTCTGATAGACGAGCACGCCCGCCTCGGCATCGAAATACACGCCGCCGTCGCATTCGATCTTGGTGTCGTTGGCGGTTGGCTTCACGTCCAGAGCTTGGCTAGCTGCGGCAAAGGCTGGCTCGGCGGAGGGCGATGGCTTGATCGGAGCATCTGATAGAAATTTTTCAGCTTTGGCGGATGCTTGGTCTGCGGCGGTTTTGGCGGCGGCGGCGCTTTGCTCCGTGGTTTGATTGGCCGCGTTGGCAGCTTGTGCGATGGATGAGGCATCTTGTTCCGCTTTGGCCATATCAGCCTCTGACAATGGAGTGGCAGGCGCGGCGACGAGTGTGGAGCTGGCCATCGCGGCACTGAGCAAGGCGGCAGATTGCGCCATCGATGTCTTGGAGGATTTCATGGATGTCTCGATTGGTTTTTGATAGAGGTAGGCGAGCACTGGACCTAACAGATAGCCTTCACCACTTTCGATGCTGTAGCAGAACCCAGCGCCGGTGGTGGTGAAGCGATCGCTGCGAATCGTCACCGTTTGGTCTGCCAATACCATATTGAGGCGGCGTAAAAATCGAGCTTTAGAAAAAAAAGATTCCGCGCGCAGTGATTCGTCCGAGTTGTATAATTTGAGATCTACCGATGTGCCTGAAATTTCCTCAGCATTGACCAGCGTCATTTCTCCAGCCTTGAGAGAGGAGATCAAGCGCATCGATTCATCGTAGCGTGGGAAGACCACATCGTGCAACTGGCTGCCATTGGGTAGCAGAGAAATGGCAGAGAGTTTGCTCGATGGAGAAGGCTCAGCGGCAGTTGCCCAAAGTGATGAGGAACTCACGCAGCAAATCGCCATCAACGCAACTTTCATCATTCCAAAAAAATTAGTGGGAGGCGTGGTGGATGGCGATCAATTTCACTAAAAGATCTTCGATAAATTCTAACGGAATTTGGTTGGGGCCATCTGATAGAGCATTGGCGGGATCTGAGTGCACTTCCATGAAGAGGCCATCCACGCCGGTGGCGACGGCGGCACGCGCGAGCACGGGGGCGAGTTCACCATCGCCGCCGGTGGTGCCTGAGGCGCCGCCCGGGCGTTGCACGGAGTGAGTGGCATCGAAGACCACGGGTAAGCCTTCTTTGCGCATCCAGTGGAGTGAGCGCATATCGACGACAAGGTTATGATAGCCGAAGGTGGTGCCGCGCTCGGTGATGAGAAACCGCTCGCAGCCAAACGAGCGCATTTTCGCGGCGATGTGGATGGTATCTGCGGGCGCGAGGAATTGGCCTTTTTTGATGTTCACGCAGCGCCCGGTTTTCGCAGCGGCTTCTAACAAATCTGTTTGGCGGCACAAAAAGGCAGGGATTTGCAGTAGATCGATGGATTCCGCAGCGATTTCCGCGTGCTCGATCGAGTGGATGTCCGTGGTGACGGGCACGCCAATTTCCCGCCCGATATCGCCCAGAATGCGGCATCCATCTTCGATGCCCGGGCCGCGGAATGAACTGATCGAGGTGCGGTTCGCCTTATCAAATGAGGCTTTGAAAATCCAATGAATGCCGGTGCGCTCGGCAATTTCCTTAAGCGCGTAGGCCATTTCCCAAGCGAAGGTTTCCGACTCCAAGGCGCATGGGCCCAAGATAAAAAATGGCGATGGGCCGCCGACGGGGACGTGTTGGATATGAAATGGATCGAACGAAGTGTTCATGATTTTCGCGTTAGGATTCAGCGGCCTCCGTGTAGAGTTTGCGCAAATGATTGAGTGCCGTGTGCAGGAGTTTTTCCTCGTTGGCGGATAAATTGCCATGAGTTTTATCCACCAGCATTTCTAAAGAATCGAGCACGGATTCCGCGGCGCGCAGATTGATTGATTTTTGGCCCGTCTGCGGATTGGGGATTTGGCCGAGAAATAGCCCGGCGTTCTGAGCTTGTAGAATGACAAACTCATGGAAACGGCGATCGGGTTCCGGCATTTCAGGCATGGCGAAGACTTGCCGCGGCCGCGTTGAGATTCAAGCGGGAAGATGGCCACTTTTGAAAACCGCACTCGACGCGCTGGCCAGCATCCGCTCACAATCCGGTGCATGAAACCGCGCCGCAATGGCCCACAACCGCCGCACTCACCGCGCCATGAGGCACGAGCCAATCGCCACGCTCCGGATGTGGAGGAAATCAGGGCATCGCTGGATGAAGATGAGGCGCTGGCCATTCTAGCAGAAATCAAAGAGCCATTCGTGCTCGTCTTGGACTGCGTGCAGGATCCGCATAATTTGGGGGCGATTTTGCGCAGTGCGGATGCTGCTGGCGTGCATTTGGTGATCGCGCCCAAGGACAAGGCGGTGGGCATTACCGAAACCGTGCGCCGCATCTCGGTGGGTGCCGCGGATGTGGTGCCATTTGCTCAAGTGACCAATCTCGCACGCATGTTGGAAAAACTCAAACAGGCCGGAATTTGGATCGTCGGCACCTCAGATCATGCGAAATCAAAATCAATCTATCAGTTAGATTTGCGTGGGCCGTTGGCATTGGTGATGGGTGCGGAAGAAAAAGGCATGCGGCGCCTAACAGAAGAGCATTGTGATTTTCTGGCATCGATTCCGATGGCTGGGCGTGTTGAGTGTTTGAATGTCTCGGTGGCAACGGGAGTTTGCTTATTCGAGGCGGTGCGGCAGCGCCGAGCGAGTGGTGCGTGAGCCGGTGCGGATTTTATCCGATTTACATCTGGGGCACAGCGTCTCGCGGTTGCGGGATGTGGAACGATTGCGGCCATTGATCCGCGGGGCTGGGACGGTGATTTTTAATGGCGATACGTGGCAGGAATTATCGACGGCATTTCGCCCGCAAGCGGAAATTTTGTTAGATGGATTGCGGCGGATGTGTGAGGAGGAAGGTGTGGAGGCCATTTTTCTATCAGGAAATCATGATCCGGGCTGGCCTGGGAAAGGATGGATCTCGTTGGCTGCAGGTAAAATCATCATCACGCATGGAGATGCGCTGCTCTATGGCGGCTCGCCGTGGAAGCGCGAAATTCTTCGTAATGCCAAGAGAGTTGAGGAACTATGGGCTGATTTCCCAACAGCAGAAACGGATGCCGAGACGAGAATCCATCTCGCGAGGCGCATTGCGCAAGAGCTCCGAAGCGTGCGCCATCCCCAAGGGCGGCATTTGCACCAACGAGCGTGGGATGCGATGGTGCCGCCTAGCCGTGCGTGGAAAATGCTCGCCGCGTGGCTCACTCAGGCCGATGCGGGTGCAGCATTTTGTGAGCGCTATTTCCCGCAGGCGGAGTGCTTGATCATCGGCCATTTTCATTACGGTGGATTGTGGCTGAAGCGAGGCATCCGCGTCATCAACACCGGATCATTCATGAATCCTGGGCGCGCCGGATGGATCGAGTGGCGAGGCGAGTGGCTGCGCTACGGCTTGGTGGAGGAAAGTCCTGAGGGATGCGGCTTCGGACCTTGCTTGCGAGAGTGGCAGTTTCCAGTTTCCTGAGCCAACTTTTCTAACAAATTCTAACAAAAATGGCTGGTGCACGAGGACGGGATCGAACCGCCGACCAATCCGGTGTAAACGGACCGCTCTACCGCTGAGCTACTCATGCAAAAAATCGCCGCGGGGAATGTGTGACAAGAGATGATGGCGGGATCAAGCGTTGATTTGGCAAAGTGAGGACTTTTGCGGTTGTGAGCTTGCGGCGGGATGGGCGGGGTGGTTTGTTGCGCGCAAGATGCAATTAAATTTATCACAGAAAGAAATCGCGACGCTGTTAGAAATGATTAGCTTGGCGAGCAATGTTGCATCATGGAATCAACAGCCATCGGCGGTTCCTCGATTGATGGAGTATGAAGTGCTGGAAAGTAAAATCATGGAAAAAGCGAGCAAGCAGGGCTTTGCGCACATGATCGAATACGATGGGCAGAGCCAACGTTTTTTTCTATCCCGTGAATTTGAGGAAACTTTATTTAGCTCGGAATGTTATGAAGAATTCCGCAATGAGTGTTTTTGGGAAGAATTGACTGTGCGGATGGCGGACCGCGATTTGATTCGAGCCATCGGCATGGATGCATGGGAAATGCTCAGCGAGGAGCAAAGGCGCGAGCGCTGCGCCGCATGGGAAAAACGCTACTGGCAAGAATTTAGCCAACATGGCTTGGATCGTGTGCTGGTAATGTCACCGCCTGAGGAAGGATGAGAAGTAGGCTGTTAGGCTGGGTTTCGATTCTGGCTTTACTTCGTAGGTTCCTTGATTATTGATCATTGCGATGGTGCGCAGGTTACGATGGTTAGCAGTTTTGTGTCTTTTTCACCCAGTGGTGGGCCAAGAAGTTGAAGCCATTCCCGATTCGGAATTGCTGCCATTGCTGGATGTCATCACGCCGGTCCCACCGCCTGAGATTCCGTTGCTGGCACCTGGCCCGGCGCAGTGGGAAATGCCCAAAGAGCTTGAAATCAAAAATGAAGGTGGCAGCATTAGTGGCGATCTCAACACCGGCATTCTTACGCTGGGTGGGCCAATCCACATCAAGGGGGACAATGGGCTGAATATTTTTGGGGACCGCGCGACGATCGATACCAAGGCAAAAGTCACGATCATCACTGGCGATGTCTCGATCTATCAGGGGAATCTTTTTCAACGCGGGGAATCTGTCACATACGATTACGCGCTCAAGAAGCTCGATACGCGTGGCCTGCGAGCATCGATTGACCCTATTTTGTTAGAGTCTGGGAAATTCACGACCGAGCAGCGCGGGGACCGGCAAGTGTATGTCGGCTACGATGCGGGCATCACGACTCATGACGCGCAGAATCCAGGCTATTGGGTGCGGGCGGATAAGACGACGATTTATCCGGGCGAGAAAGTTGTTTTCGAGGATCTCAAACTTTACGCTGGGGATACGCCATTTTTTTGGTTGCCGTATTTGAGCCAGCCGTTAGATCAAGAATTGGGGTATCATTTCACTCCGGGAGCGCGATCGGATTTGGGGATTTTTCTAAAAAATCGCTACGGCATCATGTTAGGTGGGGATGAGGAGGAAAATTGGCTGCTCTCGCGTTGGAATGTGGATTTGTTTAGCAAGCGTGGCATCGGGCTTGGCGTGGATCTTGTGGATACGCGCGAGGAAAATTTGGAAGAACTGCCCGGGTTCTCATTTTATTACCTCAATGATATGAACCCAAAGACGACTCGCAACGGCTTGCCGCGCGTCTTTACCAATGAGGATCGTTACACGCTGAGTTTGAAAAATCAGTATGAGCTTTTTTCCTCGCCGAGTGCAGAATGGACGCTGGCGAGTAATCTCACCTGGCTCAGCGATCGATATTATTTGGAGGATTTTAATCGGGCGATTTTCCGGAACAATCCATCACCTGACAATACGCTGGGGATTTTCCGCAGGGATGATGAATCGCTCTTTGGCGGGATGGTGCGCTACCAGGTCAATGATTTTTACCGAGCAGATGAGCGGCTTCCGGAAATTTCTTACGACCGTGTGCGCAGGCCGCTTTTTGACTTGCCGATCCTGCATGAAGGGCGCAGCTCGTTGGGGTTGATCGGCGAGCGAATGGACCATCTCTTGCACAATACAACCATCAAACCGCTGAGTGGCATGCTCGCAGGTGATCCCAATGCACCAGCTCTGCTCGCGAAATTAACGGGTTACGAAAAATTACTGGCCGAGGAAATGATCAATCAACCGCTTGGCAGCGATACTCGCAGAGCACTCGAAAGGCAGTTGCATGATTCTAGCTATTTCCGCCTCGATACCTATCAGGAATTAAGCTATCAGTTAGAGCTCGGAAATTTTCTCCAGCTCACGCCAAAAGTCGGCGCAGGATATACACGTTATGACTCAGTGGACGGCCCGCTCTCTAACAGTGATCGTCTATACGGCCATGCGGGACTTGAGGCATCGATGAAATTTTCAAAAAGCATGAGTGGCTATCGGGATGAAAAACTTGGCATCGATGGCCTGTTGCACGTCGTCCAGCCGTATGCAGCATGGTCCGTGATGGCGGTGGACGATTACGATCGCCTCGGTCCGGATGTGGATCGGCTCAGCCCATCCACGCGCCCGCGTCCGTTAGACCCGATGCGCTTCACCGCGGTGGATGATCTGCGCAGTTGGAATATCCTTCGCGTAGGTGCTCGGAATCGATTGATCACGCGCCGCGATCAGCAGAATTACGAATGGCTTTATTTGGATACTTACGTGGATGCATTCATGCAAGATCCGGAGGGCGATCGAAGGCTTTCCAATTTATACAACAAGCTGCGCTGGGCACCTGTGCCGTGGTTGAAATTGGATGTGGATACGCAATTTCCGATTGCGTCAACTGGATCGGGCTATGAAGAGCTCAATACCCAAATCCGCTACCAACCCTATGAAAATTTTGAATTTGCCCTTGGCTATCGCATGCTCAGTGGGCATCCGGTTCTGATAGATTCCAATCACGTCTCGCTGGAAACGTATTCGCGTTTTCGTGAAAATTGGGGCTTCGGCACCTTGCATGAATTGGAGATGGATGATGGCACTTTGGAATTTGAGCAATACTCACTTCATCACGATATGGGAAATTGGGTTGCGTCAGTCGGTTTCAATCATAGAGACAATCGTTTGGAAGAAGAATTTGGGGTGATTTTTAGCCTCAGCTTCAAAGAACTGCCGGGCGCTGATGTGCCCATCGAATTTAACAACCAACCCTAACATCATGCCGATTTCGCCTGACTCTTTACTTGCCGACTTACGCTGGCGATACGCCACCAAGCAATTTGATCCCACAGCGAAAATTTCAACAGACGCGTGGCAAGCCATCGAAGAATCTCTCGTTCTAACACCTTCATCGTTTGGCCTTCAGCCGTGGAAATTTTGGGTGATCGATGATCCGGAACTTCGGCAAAAACTTGCAGCTCAATCTTGGAATCAGCCGCAGGTGATTGAGGCATCTCACTTGGTCGTTCTCACTGCGCGGGCGGATCTCGAGCTGCATGACATCGATCAATGGATCCAACGTCTTGGGCAAGTGCAAGGCACGCCAGAAGCCGCTCTCGCGCCATTGAAAAAAATGATTGTAGGATTTTCCGGTGCGATGACTCCTGAGCAGCGGCATGATTGGAATCGCCGCCAAGTCTATCTTGCGCTTGGCCAATTGATGGCCGCAGCCGCAGTCATGGGCATCGATAGTTGTCCGTTAGAAGGCATTCATGCGCCTGGGTATGATGAGCTGTTAGGCTTGCAGAATACCGGATATCGCACGGCCGTTGCCTGCGCGCTTGGCTACCGTTTAGCGACGGATAAATACGCCGCCGCACCTAAGGCACGTTTTGAAAAGTCACAGATGATCGCCCACCTCTGAGCGAGCTGCCGCATCACGCGGGAGCTTTATGCAGCTCAAAGGCATCGTGCACAGAGCGAGCTGCGTCTTCGATGCGCATTTCATCCACGGTCACCGCAATTTTAATTTCCGAAGTGGAAATCATGCCGATGTTGATATCGGCGTTGCCCAATGCCTTGAACATGGTAGCAGCAACTCCGGAATGCGAGCGCATGCCGATGCCCACCACAGAAAGTTTGGCAATGCCCGCCTCGGTCTCAATTTTCGAGTTTGGCGCAAGATCTGTTAGAACGCGCTTCAACGCAGCTTGCGCCTTGCCGAGATCGCTCGAATGCATGGTGAACGAGTGCCGCGCAAATCCATCATTCGCGATGTTAGAAATGATCATGTCCAGATTGATTTCCGCATCGGCCAGCGCGCCAAGAATCAAGCCAGACATGCCCGGCGCATCCGGAATGCCGGTGATCGTGAGCCGAGCTTGCGAGCGCTCGATAGAAATTCCGCGGATGACGACATTTTCCATATGGGGATGTTCTTCTAATACTAAGGTTCCAGGATGATCATTGAGAGATGAGCGCACTTCAAAAACGACTCCAAATTTTTTCGCAAATTCGACCGAGCGAGATTGCATCACTTTCGAGCCGGATGAGGCCATTTCTAACATCTCATCGTAGGAAATTTCCGGCAGCTTGCGTGCATTTTTCACCACCCGCGGATCGCACGTATAGACTCCATCCACATCGGTGAGGATTTGGCAAACATCTGCCTTGAGCGCCGCCGCCACCGCGATGGCTGTTAGATCCGAGCCGCCGCGGCCAAGAGTATGGATCATTCCCTCCGGCGTGATTCCTTGAAAACCGGCAACCACCAAAGATTTCCCCTCGTCGAGCATTTGCTTCATCATCGCCGGATCGATCTTTTCAATCCGGCCGCGTGTGTGAGAACCACTGGTGATGATTCCCGCCTGCCTGCCAGTGATCGATGCAGCATCCACACCCATTTCTTGCAAAGCCATGCTCACCAGCGCGATCGATTGCTGCTCACCCGTGGCCATCAGCACGTCCATCTCGCGCTCACTTGGAGACCCCGCAAGATCTTTGGCCATTTTAATCAAGCCATCCGTCACCCCGGACATCGCCGAGACGACGGCAACCACTTGATTGCCCTGATCACGAGTGCGCTTGACGCGCGCGGCAACATTGCGGATGCGATCGAGCGAGCCAACCGACGTGCCGCCGTATTTTTGAACAATGAGAGGCATGGGAAAAGGTGCCGGAGTTAAATATCCGAATTCCGACTTGGCAAGAAATTGCGCTCACTTGCTCATGTGTTTAACTCATCTCGTGCTACGAAAATCTTGAAATCGGCACCGCGATTACCAGCACGAAGACCATTGCGTGGGATGACAACGCTCTACCTAGGCGCAGCTCAAGGAGCGTGCCGAGCAAGCTGCGATTGCTGGCGTTTTGAAAAATCCGTGTGCTTATTCTTTGCGCCGTGCGGCGACGCGAAACCATGCATTAGGCGTGGAGCCGTCTGCTTTCATTTCCGATTCCACGGCCATGAATGATGCCGAGGCGGCTTCTACCCCGAGCAGGTCGACACCTACCGTCGCGACTTGCGCACCTCCTACTCTCTCACCAACCCACCCTTTAACGACTCCAACATGAGCGTATGAACTTGCGCATTCCCTCAATACAAAGCTAACGTTCACCCATAAAGAAAGTGAACCATCATCGTAGTAACTCCTTAACCTCCGCCGCTTTCCTTATGCCCGCCAAACGCAAAGCCACAGCATCCGATTCAGCCTCCACCGCTACCATCGGCTTCGAGGCTAAGCTCTGGCTCGCCGCCGACAAGCTCCGCAACAACATGGACGCGGCGGAATACAAGCACGTCGTCCTCGGCCTCATCTTCCTCAAATACATCTCCGACACCGAGGGAAAGGTTGAAGTCAGAATGAAGAAGGAGGAGGAAAATCAAAACCATGAAGGAAGAAAACGACCTCAAGGACCGGACCAAACAGTTTGCGCTGCGAATCATCCGCCTGTTCGGAAGCCTGCCGAAATCGACGGAAGCTCAGATGCTGGGCAAACAACTGCTCCGCTCGGGAACATCCGTCGGGGCGAATTACCGCGAAGCTCACCGCGGCCGAAGCAAAGCAGAGTTCATCGCAAAATGCGGCGACTCTCTGCGGGAGTTGGAAGAATCCGCGTATTGGCTGGAACTCCTCGTCGATGGAGAAATCGTGCCAGCGACCAAACTGCAACCGCTTCGTGCCGAGTGCGACGAACTGACCGCCATCTTCGTCACGATTATCAAAAAAGCCCGCGAGGGTGGAAATCAAAAGGCAGAATGAGAAAGGAAGACGGTCTTCCACTTCTTCATTCATCATTCTTACTTCCCACTTTCCCCGTCCTCGCCAACGGCAGCATGTCCTCCAACCAGTCCGGCGAAGGCGACATCCGCCGCGCCCTCATCGAGGCCGACCTCGTGGACTGCATGGTCGCCCTCCCCGGCCAGCTCTTCTACAGCACGCAGATCCCCGTCTGCCTCTGGTTCCTCGCGAAAAACAAAACCGCCGACGCCAAACGCGGCTTGCGCGACCGCCGCAAGCAGACACGCTTCATCGACGTCCGCCAACGCGGCACCCTCATCGGTGCTGGCCGCAGCCACCTGTCACTAAATTAACCGAAGCCACACTATGGGAACAACGAAGCAAATCAAAGTCGCCGACCTTAGAATCGACCTGACCAACTACCGCACTGTCCATCAGCCGGATGAAGAGCACGCGACGAACGCATTGATCGCAATTCATCCGAACTACTTCTGGGGACTAATGGAAAGCCTGCTCGATGACGGCTACAGCCCAACCGAAAACATTGTTGTTCTGAATGTGAATGGGGAGCACGTTGTGAAGGAGGGCAATCGCCGAACGGCATCTTTGAAACTGATTCACGGGATCACCAAAAATGTAGATCTTCCCGAACACATCCAAGCCCGGATCGACCAACTCCCGAGCAAATGGAAGACTGATAACCAGACGATACCCTGCGTCGTTTACACGGCAAACGACGCTTCATTCGTGGACAAGTTGGTCGCCAGGACCCACGCGAAAGCAGACACGTCTGGGCGGGATAAGTGGAATTCGGTCGCAACAGCGCGCTACGCGAGAGACCAGCTCAAAAAGTCCGAACCCGGCTTGACCTTGCTGGAAGCTTATCTTTTGCATGGAAAGAATCTTAACCCTCAGCAGGCCGAGCGGTGGTCAGGAGAATATCATCTTACAGTCCTTAATGAAGCCCTGCAAAAATTGGCACCAATTTTAAAGGCGAAAGGGGCTGTGGATTTGGTGGCGGCCTATCCGGGGAAGAATAAAAAGTTGTTCGATGGCCTGCTTTTCGACATTGGCACGGGAACTCTGGGCTTTAAGGAGATTCGAACTCCTTCGCAAACATGGCTCACGTCCTATGGTCTGGCTGTCCCAAGCGCGGAGGCGAATCCTGGCGGGAGCACGTCTGGTTCGGGAAACTCTGGAACGAACGGAGGTGGCGGCGGTGGTGGCGCAGGCACAACAGGTGCAAGTGGTGGCTCTACACCTGCACAAGGCAAGGGAGGTGCAACCAAAGCGCATCCCTCAAACGATCCTAAATCGGTCCGGAAAAAACTTGCGTCTTTCAAAGTCAAAGGCATGGGCCGCGACAAGATAGCGACACTCCTGAACGAGATCAGGACGCTGAAACTAGAAACCCACCCTCACGCATTTTGTTTTCTTTTACGTAGCTTATTCGAGCTATCCGCCAAAGCGTATTGCGTCGACCACAAGTCGGGCGGTGGCCCTGACCCGAAGAAGAAAGACGGTTCAGACAAGTCGTTGGCCGATCTCTTGCGCGACATCGTCAACTATTTGACTAACAACAGTGCCGACAAAGCCAAAGTGAAAGTGCTGCACGGTCCTATGACAGAATTGGCGAAAAAAGATGGGCTCCTTTCCGTGACGTCGATGAATCAATTGGTTCACCACCCGTCGTTTTCAGTTTCACCACCGGATATTTGCATCTTGTTTGGGAATGTCTTTCCACTTCTTGAGGAGATGAACGGCTAACCCTTTGGCGTGAACAACATGAGTCAGTATAAAACACCACTACGATATCCCGGAGGAAAACAGCGCCTGTGGCCGTTTGTTGACGAGATACTCATCGCGAACGGACTCGCAGGGGCCGATTATGTAGAGCCATTTGCTGGTGGCGCCGGTGTCGCAATGGAGCTTCTGCTGAGGGGACGCGTCAGGCGAGTCCATCTCAATGATTCGTGCATCGGCGTTTATTCGTTTTGGCATTCGCTCTTGAATGAGCCAGAAAGATTCTGCGCAGCTGTGTCCCGAGCTTCTTTGAACGTCGATAAATGGAGGCGTCAGCAAGACATTTTCCGGAATCGGCATACGGCAGATCGTTTCGACGTAGGATTTGCAATGTTTTATCTAAACCGGTGCAATCGGTCGGGAATTCTTAATGGTGGGGTTATTGGAGGACTAGACCAGACGGGTGAATGGAAAATCGACGCCCGGTTCCCGCGGAACGAACTAATTTCTCGAATGGAGGCCATCGCGGCAAGAAAGGGCGACATCAAGATTCGGAACTGGGATGCGGAACGCTTCATTAATCAGTATGTTCCGCGTCTTCCGGAGCGGACGCTTGTCTATTGTGACCCGCCATATTTCCGCAAAGCGGACCGCCTCTATCCGAATCATTATAAGCCAGAAGACCATCAACGCATCGCCGTGGTGATACAACGCGCGATCTCGCAGCATTGGATTGTTTCTTATGACTCTTGTAACGAAATTCAGGCCTTCTATAGAGGAAGAAAGTCGTTTCAATACCTTCTGCAATACAACGCAGCGAAGGCATATAAAGGCTCTGAACTCTTCATATTCTCCAACCAGACAAGAGTTCCGTCTCGTTCGTCATTGCCTGCGATCGATATGGCTTTATCCGCCTCCGCGTTTTGATCTCGATGAATCCCGCGCTTCTAAACTACAAACCGTCGCTCAACCATGAGTCATAAAATTCTTTCGAGCCAAGAGGCATTCCTCGCCCAGTTTGAACCGTCGATTCGCCCCCACTTAATCGAATTCGGGAAGCGGCTTAGCCATACAAAGACCGACATTTTCGTCACTATGGCCCGAAAGGCTACATGCCTTATTAACGGCCTCGACGCCCTCGGTTTGACTGCCCTCAATGCGACGGTGACCTCCGACCGGGTCAAAGACATGGATTTGAGTTGGGTGAAGGGCAAGCGCGTGACGTTGATTGACGATGTCGTAGTATTTGGAAGCACCCTAGCAACTGCCCGCGACGAGTTTTTAAGGGCCGGCGCTGCGGACGTTCAGGCGTCTGTGCTCTGCGTGAGCAAGGAGCGATGGGATCGCGCTAAGATCGAACCATCGCCACCATTTCTTGTGCTGCCGCACGCACAAGTGGTTTCAGTGTGCGCCACGATAGTCGACGCGATCTCAGTCCTGCCAATGCCTTATGCGGCCGACTACCCGGTGTTCTCGCAACTCCGAGTCCCCGAGAGGTCGCTGCAGGCACTATTTGGCCTGCCTGTTTGGAGTGCACGCGACGTGTCGTCTCCTTGGCAGCGGGAGCACGGAGTTTTTTCAATCACATGCTCACCTCCACCCGAGGTCTTGGCCGAATTCGAAAATCGCCTTGGATGGAGCTGCGCTCCACTGTCTCTCGTGAAAATCCGGCTCTACATCCGCCAACACCCAGAGAAGAATTCGTTTTGGCAATGCTCGGCACTTCCAATTGTGATCTTCCAAGCGATGAGTGGAGGCGAATTAGACGCACTCTGGGCAAGGTTGAAAATTAACAGCGGCTACCCAGAAGATCCAGCTTGGGCATTTTTCACCTCACCAACGTCGCGGTTGCGGTTGTTGCACTACCTCGCCGCGTCGTGCCTAGCTTGTGTTTGGTTGGAAGGAGTTGCGCGCCACGTTCTGAAGCGGCCAGTTCTAGGTCATTCCCGCCGGATGTTGGAGAGCCTGTTCTCACCACCGTCATTTGGGTTGGTCCAGCGGCTCGTCGAGAGTCGCGAACGATTATTCAAAGGTGCCCCGCCCGCCACCTTTGCCTCCGATCCGCCGGATTTGGAATTGCGACCTGATGCGCGGAGCATGACTCGGGACATTCCGTCGATTCGTGCACGCCTTTCGAAGCCTTTCGTCGAGCTGGAGCGCACCACAGAGCGCCAAGCACAATCCGGTGGCCGAATGCTTTCTCCTGATAAGTGGGAAGAAGTCAGAGATTTGTCGCCTTTTAATCGGCTTGAACGAGGATATTCTCACACCCAACTTCAGGAGCACATGGCCCACCTTGGCAGCGATGCTACGGAGGCGGTCTCTCTATTCCTCGACCAAGCAATCGACCGGGGAGTCGTGGTTCCGATTACAACAGAGCGGAATGGCAAAGTGTTTCGCGCATATCGCCATGGTGAAGACGTGCTATTCAGCAGAGCAGAAATCCGGCTATTCGGACTAGCGCTACAGGCATGTTCCAATGCATCCAAACGTTCCGTTCTACCACATCTGCTAGTCGAAAAGCTTTTGGTGCTCCTGATACGAATCGGTGTTCAACAAAGGTTTCTTCATCCATTCTTGGGCGTCTCTGGGTCACCTGGGACTGTCGGCATTAGATTTTCACTCCATGGAGCGGTTGCCCAGTCAGAGGTTGCCGACCTTTACGGACACGACGAAGAACGGTGGCTGAGTCACTTATTGGAAGAGCACGGCGTAATTCACGAAACCCCGATGCCAGATGGCCCCGGCTCAGGCTTCCGAGTCGACACAATCATTGAAGCTTCCGTTTATGCGAACGCTGAAAACCAAGCTAAACAGGTTGGCAACTTGATCGGATACCTACATCGCCCGAATACTGTCCCGAATGCTGCTTCATTGGTTTCTCTTGAGGAATGGACCCTATTGGCGACTTGCGCGAACGACACTGATGTCGCCGCTGCTTTGGCAGCCGAGATCGACATTTTCTGTCGTGGGTGGTTGAGAATCGGCAACCGATTCAAGTCCCACTCGGGCCCGATTCCCGAGGCCGACAGCCAACATACCAACGTTTTGAACTGGCTCCGTCGGCAGCGCGTTTACATCGCGATCAACAGCGCAAAATGGAAATTGGAAAAACACATTGCTGGAATTCCGCGTCAGCTTGTATATCGAGACATCCCACAGCGGTTGACCGATGCCTTGTATCAGTCGGTCTGGACCTCATTTTGGCCGGCGCAAAGCGAAGCAACTAGCGACGGACAGGATCCCCAAGTCACCGAATTGTTACAGGCACAAGCAATTTGGGTTTACGAAAGTAACATCTACACCCGTTTGCTCATGTTGGCGCTGAGTTACGAGGCAAACCCGTCGCTCCAGTCCACACCTGAGGTTATGGATAGGGCGCGGGTAGAGATTCTTGCCGATCTTGAAAACATCGCCTCGGAATTTGCTACTAATTGCACTGCTGCGATGGATTCCACGCTAAGGCGCGACATCGACCTTGCACGCACTCGGGTCGCCGAGAACAAACTTGAACCGGCGAAATTGCGGGAATATGCAGCCAATCGTTTAGACGGACTCGTTCCGAAAGGCCGAACCCTGCTTGCTGAGGCCGCAATTAAGGTCGGCAACTTTGGGCGGGTTCTCTCCGTCACTCGTTTTCCACATGTCTTACATATTGATATCGGCGCTCCTGCAGCAACGCACCGAAGCTTGTTTGATCGAGGCAGCAAAGTAATTCGGTCCGTGTTGGCAAAGTCACGCAAGGAGGAGTCATGTATCATTCAGCAAATTCCGAGTGAGGAAGCTTCGGTGCTTCGCGGCTTCTGGGTCTGCGGTTATGGTCCGTCGGCTCGGAAGTGGTTGCTCCAAATGGCAACAGAGGTCATTGCTAGCACCGGACAACACGTTCCGGTTAGAGCCGTCCTCTTCGCTGAGTTGCCGCGAGGTGTGCAGCTCATGTGTCCAAAAACCGAAAACCGATTTCTTAATCCGATTTTTTGGGAACGCGCTTCGGCAGTTATTGACCAGAAATTGGGGCTGCCCGAGAAAAACGAACTCCACGTCGTTACACAACAGGAATTCCTTGAGTCGATTCGCGCGGAGGTAGGCGCCATACCAATCCCAAACCCAAACCGCTCTACCACTGGAGCCCGTGCGCATTACCAATTAACGAAAGCAACGCAAGCCATGCGAGTTGTGCTCGACCAAGCTACAGGGGAAAGCGCTCAAGATCTCACTTTCCCGATGACCCTGCCGCCCCTTCTAAAGACGCAGGGCAGCGCGACAGCACAAGAACTGCCCTCCCGGAAAAGCAAGTGGCACTATGACGTCGGTATTCTTGCTATCGTCCCAACTGAGGTAAGAGCCATCTTAGACTATTTATCGCCTGGAAACCCGATTGCTCCGCAACGGGTCGCTTCAAGCGGCCGGATTTATTATACGAGCACGAAGGCGGTCGGCAGCGGGAAGCCATTGCGCGTGGCCGTTACACAAGCCCTGACGCAGGGCAATCGGTCGATTGTTTCCGCGTTTAACGACATGGTTACCGATTACAATCCTCAATGGATCGTGCTCCTCGGCATTGCAGGCAGCATCCATAAAGACGCAAAGCTGACAGACGTTGTCGTCGCGGAACAGTCAATTTACTATGACAAGCGCGCGGAGACCGAATCGGGCACGAAGCATCGCGGCGAAAGCTACAATATCGACCCGACTTTGCTCAGCGTGGTTAACACGATTCTCGTGGATAGAATCGAGCACGATGCGGCAGTCGGCTCTTTCGCGTCACAATTCACATTGCATCTCGGCCCAATCGGAACTGGTGAAGCTGTTGTTAAATTCCGCGATGCTGAAGTTCGGAAGTGGTTATTAGCTTATAATGAGAAAACCTTGGCTCTTGAGACGGAGGCGGGCGGTTTTGGCCAAGCGCTTTATGAACTAAAATTGAATCCGCTACGTGGACCACGAGGAACTCTCGTCGTCCGTGGGATTTCAGACCATGCGGACCACACAAAAGACGACAAATGGCAATACCCTGCCGCTCAGAATTGCTGTCGGGCATTAGACCGCGTGCTGTCAGTTCTGGTGCAGCTGAATCTGATGGGCCCGGAATTGCATGAATAATTCTTTTCGCGAACACGCGGGTGGTCTTCGGCGATTACATTTCCATCTACGACATCCAGCGCGCCGTCGCCGACAAGGCCACGGTGCCGATCTATTACGAAAGCCGGATTTCCAAGCTCAGCCTGAACGCCGCCGAACTGCCGAAGCTCGACGCGGAGTTTGAGGAAATCACCGAAGGCGAGGAGCTAACGAAGAAGGAGAAGCTCAAGACGAAGTGGGCCGCGCTGGAGGCGCTGGTGGGCGATCCGAAACGCATCGCGCTGGTGGCCGCCGACCTGGTGGCGCATTTCGAGAAGCGCGTGGAGGCGATGGACGGCAAGGCGATGATCGTCTGCATGAGCCGCCGCATCTGCGTGGACCTCCACAACGCGTTGATCAAGCTGCGGCCTGAATGGGCAGTGGAAACGCTCAAAGTCGTGATGACCGGCAGCGCGGAGGACGGCCCCGACTGGCAGAAGCACATCCGCAGCAAAGATGCCCGGCGCAAACTGGCGAACCGTTTCAAGGATGCCAAGGACCCGTTCAAGATCGTGATCGTGCGGGACATGTGGCTGACTGGATTCGATGCGCCCTGCCTGCACACCATGTATGCCGACAAGCCGATGCAGGGCCACGGCCTCATGCAGGCCATCGCCCGCGTGAACCGCGTCTTCCGCGACAAACCAGGCGGTCTGGTGGTGGACTACCTCGGCCTCGCCGATCAGCTCAAGAAGGCGCTCATCACCTACACCGAGAGCGGCGGCCAGGGGCACGGGAAGAAAGGATGAATGATGAATGATGAATGCAGAAGTATGATTCTCAGCACGTCGGTTTCATCATTCATAATTCCTACCTCAGACTTCAGAATCCGCCGCCATCCGCCAGCTAGTAAGCAAGGCCATCACCACCGAAGGCCAGGTGATCGACGTCTTCACCGCCGCCGGATTGCCCAAGCCGGACATCAGCATCCTGAGCGACCAGTTCCTCGCCGAAGTGCGCGGCCTTAAGCACAAGAACGTCGCCGCCGAGCTGCTGGAGAAGCTGCTCAAGGACGAACGTGGAGAAGTCCGAAGTATGAATTCCGAAGGTCGAAGTGCCTAAACTTCTTCATTCGCACTTCTTCATTCGCACTTTCCCACCGCGTGACCATCGATTGGACCCTCCGCGAAAGTGCCCGCGCCAAAATCAAAGTGATAGCGAAGCGCATCCTAAACAAACACGGCTACCCGCCCGACTTGCAGGAAGAAGCTGTGAAGACCGTGCTTGCACAGGCGGAGCTGCTTTGTGCGGAGTGGGTTTAAAGGAGGCGATTTTTTTACTAAAAATCCGGCAGGGAATACGGCCCTCGATCGGCGACTATGCGACGCTTACGAACATGAATCTGGCGGCGATTTGGCCGCGTTTTTTGGGCAAAAGAAATCTTGGCAAAAGGAGCTGTTGAACTACGTTTGAGGAGGAGGAACTTTTCCTTTGATCGGAGAAAATAGGAATTTGTGTCTGAATCATGCATGGGCGTTATTTCATATTGGTAATCATCGCCATTCTTGCGGGTTGCGCGCCGGTGCCGCTCAGTCAGGCATCGCTGCCAGCGGCGCAGGCCTCACGTCTAACTCCCGCCAAGCCGCTTACCGAATCGAAACAAAAGCTGATTGTCGGGAAATGGGAGCTTATGGACGGGACGATGGAATTCATGCGCGGCGGACATTTCCGTTTACGCGGCAATGACGGTTCAATTCTCGATTCCACTGGGCGCCCGCCGCAAGGTGCCAGCGGCGCTCAACGTGGGAAAGTTCTGCCCGGCTCCGCGCGTTGGGAATTCATCGAATCTCCGGAAGGCGACCATCTGCGCATCAACATCGTGATGCAAAATCCGCACGGATACGCCAACCCGAGCATGGGCGGGGCTTTAATTTACCAGCCATCGCCTCAATATGCTTCGTTGGATATCGAGATCCACTTTGTGAATGACCACTGCATCATTTGCCGGAGATTTGGCAGTTTATCCGTTGGCCGCAGGGTGCGTTGAGACAGCTCGCGGACTTCCTTCAAACAACTCAGCCCCCTCATGCAAGCCGATAGCTAGGCTGTTGGACGAAACAGCTTATTTCCCCCGCGTATTGTCTTTTCAACGCATATCGATTTACTAGATTTTTCTTATGAACGGCTTAGTGGGAATCGTGATTTTATTTGCTGTGGCATATTTTCTCTCAGAAAAAAAATCAGCGATTCGCTGGCGCACCGTTGGAGTCGCCTTTGCCCTGCAAGTGAGCATCGCGGCCATCGTCTTCGGTTTACCCGCGGGGAGATCCGCGCTCGAGTGGGCGAGCAATCAGGTGACCATGGCCATCAGCGCCGGCAAAGATGGCGTGGATTTCCTGTTTGGTGGGCTGACTCGTGGCCAGCCAGAAGTCGGCTTCGTTTTCGCGCTGCAAGTGCTGCCGATGATCATCTTTTTTTCCTCGCTCATCGCGGTGCTCTATCACCTGAAAATCATGGACATCATCATCCGTCTGTTAGGTGGGTTACTGAAAAAAATGTTAGGCACCAGCCGTGCGGAATCACTCTCTGCCGCAGCGAATATTTTTGTCGGCCAAACTGAAGCGCCGCTGGTGGTGAAGCCCTATATTGCGAATATGACGCGCTCGGAATTATTCGCAGTGATGGTCGGCGGGCTCGCGAGCGTCGCTGGATCCATTCTCGCCGGATACGTTCTGTTAGGAGTGAAAATTGAATATCTGATCGCAGCATCCTTCATGGCAGCACCCGGTGGATTGCTTTTTGCCAAGCTCTTGATTCCAGAAACCGAAAGGCCTGATGAATCTCGCAAGGACTTTGCCGAAGGCGAAAATAAGCCGACTAATGTGTTAGATGCAGCTGCTTTTGGTGCTTCAACGGGCTTGCAACTCGCACTCAATGTGGGCGCAATGCTATTGGCATTCATCGGATTGATCGCGTTGCTCAATTTACTGTTAGGCGGGCTAGGAAATTGGTTTGGGGCTAACAATTGGAGCCTGCAAGCCGTTCTTGGCCATGCTTTTCGTCCGGTGGCGTGGATGATTGGCGTGCCTTGGCACGATGCAATCCGCGGCGGTAGTTTGATCGGGCAGAAACTGGTGCTCAACGAATTTGTCGCTTACATCCAATACGTTGAGTGGATGAAATCGTTTTCTAACAAAACACAAGCGATCTGCGCCGTCGCCCTCTGCGGGTTTGCGAATCTATCATCCATTGCCATTCTGTTAGGTGGGCTTGGGAGTATGGCACCGAACCGCCGCTCAGATATTGCCCGCTTAGGCATCAAGGCTGTTTTGGCGGGCACGATGTCAAATTTGATGAGCGCCGCAATCGTTGGTTTGTGGGTTATCTAACCAAAGTTTCCAGCGCACTTTTAATGATTTTTTCAGAAATTTTGCTGCGCAATGGTATATCTGGAGCAAACAATGAAACGCGGTATTCTTCTAACAACCAACCGATGTGCCAGAGTGCAGGATCTTCAGGCTGATCGATCCAGCGTGAAAACCACGGCTGCCAGAGAACGCGCAAACGCTGGGTTTTTTCCAAATCTTTGATCAAAGGGAGAGACTGGATTCTGCCAATTCTTGAGCTGATCGCGCGCAACCTTCGTGGATACTCAAAGCACTCGATGGTCCCAGCGCGCCAAATAAAACGCGAGCGAAAAAGCCATTGCCACTGTTCATCAAGATCCTCGCATATTTCTGTTAGATTGCGGTCACTGCGTTGCTTCGAGAGCCAAGCTTCTATGGTTGTGCGCTGCTCAACGATTGCGTCGAGGCATGCGCCAACTTTGCCAGCAGCATCGTGCCAATTGCCACGCCGGGCCGCACTGAGCTGATGGAAATCCTGTGGCGCACGAGGAAAGGGGCCAGCCGCCAAAACTTCTGCGGTGAGGAGCAGCAGATCATCAATGGTGGTGCCACCTTGACCAAGGTGGGAAAGCCCGATGCGGGCATTCATTCCTAACGGAAATTTTTTGGTGAGATGTTGAATTTGTTGGGGCGCGGCAAGGCACAACAAACGAGCGCCACCTGCGCGGTGCAATTCCGTGGATTCTGCGAGACTGGTGCTCGCCACAATGCCCACCGCATTGCCTTCGTCTGTTAGAGAAGGAAATGCGAGACCTCCGGGTGTGGCGATCGAGCAAGGCAACGCCTCACCATCCCATGAAGTCAATCCACTGCGGGCGACTTCCTCGTTGGCCACGGCTTCGAAGCGCTCTTTCATGCAAGCGGCTAACTGCATTTTCACTTGTGTGACATCTTCGCCAAACGCCATTTCTTCACCGGCATCATCGCAGACCCATATTTTCGATCGCATGGCCGCAGGGAGGCGTGAAAAATCGATGGCATCTAACGGAATTTTCACTCCACAGCGAGCTTCTAGGTGCTCGCAAAGTGCTTGCTTGAGTGGACGATCTTTTGGCGCCAAAGACCAAAGCTCGACGAATGAATCGACCGTTTGCGCCACTGGTTGGCATGCTCGGCGGAAATCTTTAGGCAGCCCGCGAATGAGTGATTCCACTCGATCAGCTAAATTGCCATCAATCCCCCATTCTAACAGCCAGTCTGGAAATCTCGGTAATTGGTCCACCCAAACTCCATAGCAAACACCATCGTCTCGATCGCCTTGGCCGACGTGGTAATAAATCGAATAATTTTCCCCTTCGTGCATGATTTCATCGGGAAATCGCTCAAGTCCGAGATCATCCAAATCCTCCGCCACCACATGATGGAGCTGTAAAGAAAATGCGTCGCCTTGTTCCAGACACCATTTTTCAAAAGCTGCTGTCGTATGCACCGAATCAGGGATTCGCGCTTCTAACCAATCGATGAGAGCCTCATCACTCCACAATCCGGCAGGCCGCCGCAGCTTGGTCTCGATCGCCGTCATTTGCTCGCGGAGCTCCTTCATCTCCGTGACGAATTTGAGTTTTTGTCTAACAGCTCCCGTCAGCAATCCCTCGCGAATGAATACTCCGCGAGCAGCTTTGGCATCGATGCGTCCGTAGTGGACTCGCCTTCCTGAAACAACAATCAGCCCGCCGCAAATGACTGATTCATTGGCATAAACGGCACCTTGATCCGCATCCCATCTGACTTCTCCATAGAGTTTGCGGCACAGATGAGGTGCGACTTGCTCGATCCACGCGGGGTCGATGCTCGCCACTTTGCGAGCCCACAGGCGGCTTGTTTCCACCAGTTCCATCGCAAGCACCCACATCGGACGCTTGGCCCGACCAAACAAACAGGAGCCGGGAAAAATCGAAAACGAGCCGCCACTGGCACTGCGATAGATTTTCGCCTGCGGATCCCACAATGCAAACTGGCGAGGAACGCCTGCTAACAGCGAGCGATGCAGCACGTCGGGCAATCCAGAATCTAACTGAATCTTCCGCAGCGGTGGAATGCGAATTTTCCACAAGCTTTCTAACAAGCCGCACAATTCTTCCGCGATGCCACTCCATTCGAGAACACGACGAGCATTGATAAAATGGCGCAGCGAGAATTTACGCAGGGCATTTCGACGCCAGCGTCCCCTCCCCTCGTCGAATTCAGATAGATCCACCCACAGGCGAAGCAGGCTCATGAAATCACTCTCCACATCTTTCCACCGAGCTTGTGCGGCATCAGCTTCTTGCGCTTTTTCCGCTGGTCTTTCGCGTGGATCGTTCGATTCCAAGCCGGCCACTAACACAATGGCTTCTGTTAGGCAGTTGTTCTCTCTGGCGGCGAGCAGCATTTTTGCCAAGCGAGGATCGACCGGAATTTTTGCCATATCCGAGCCTGCCTTCGTCAGATTTTTATGAGCATCCAGCGCATCGATTTCCCGCAAGGTGCGGTAACCTTCCGCGATTGCTTTGGGTGCAGGCGGATCTAACAGAGGAAACTCTTCGATGTCCGGCAGAGCCAATGACTTCATTCTCAAAATCACACCTGCGAGCGAACTGCGGCGGATTTCTGGATCGGAAAATGGAGGTTGCTCTGCGAGCGTGACTTCATCGTAAAGCCGGATGCAAATCCCATCGCGCACGCGCCCGCAGCGGCCCATGCGCTGGCGTGCACTGGCTTGGCTAATCGGTTCAATTTGCAAGCGTTGCACGCCTTTTCCCGGACTCCAACGGTTGACGCGGGCAAGGCCAGAATCGATCACTGCAGCGATGCGCGGAATGGTCAGTGACGTTTCAGCGACGTTGGTTGCGAGAATGATGCGGCGTTTGTTGCCGGGTTGGAAAACGCGCTGCTGGTCCTGCATGCTGAGACGCGCGTAGAGCGGCAGCACTTCTGTGGAACGAAACGATCGGCCATCTAACACTTCTGCGCACTCTCGAATTTCTCGCTCTCCGGGGAGAAAGACGAGCACATCGCCCATTGGATCCAGAGTGCTCAAGTGGTCCACCGCCCGCGCGACATGTTGCGGCAATTCTTCATCATCTGAGGGGGCTAAAAAAAATTCAGCGACGGGAAATAATTTCCCCGGTGCTTGAATGATCGGCACCTCGTGGCCCTCCCGAGCAAAGAATGCAGCAAAGCCGCCTGCATCCAGAGTCGCCGATGAGATGATTAACTTGAGATCGCCACGTTTTTCTAACAACCGCTTGAGATAGCCTAACAGAAAATCGATATTGAGTGAGCGTTCGTGAGCTTCGTCCAGAATGATCGCTTGGTATTGGCGCAGTTGGCGATCGCCCTGCGTCTCAGCGAGCAGAATGCCATCCGTCATGAACTTGATGCGTGTGTCTTGCGAAGTGCGATCCTCGAAGCGCACTTGATAGCCGACCCAACCGCCGAGCGGCACGGACAGTTCTTCTGCCACACGTTTGGCAACGCTGGATGCGGCGAGGCGCCGCGGTTGAGTGCAGCCGATGCGGCCCGGATTTTCACCGAGTGCCTCGGCCACCATTTTTGGCAGTTGGGTCGTTTTTCCAGAACCCGTATCACTCACTACCACCACCACTTGGTGAGCACCGATGGCGGCGAGAATTTCATCGCGATGAGCGACGACGGGCAAGTCGCCCGGATAGTTCCAATGTCCTGAGAAGGTCACGGTGCTTGGCTGCTCAGACGGCGGGTTGTGCATTGAACTGCTGCATCTGTTGGGCGTGGCATTCCGCCATTTTCCATGATGCAGGGGGAACTAATTCACGCCATTTTTCATCACCTGTTAGAATCAAGCGGCAAACATCGCGGCCAGTATAATCTAACAACCGAAGATCATCGCAAGGCACATCAATGATTCGATGATTGATCAGAAAATGTTCATAAAGGTGCTTACTGAGAGATGGTGCGCGGAAATTACTCGCGGAGACGAGTTCTCCCGTTTTGCGATTTTTCCAAGGAAAAACGTGCAGTGAAACACCATCTTTGAATAATCTCCCAAACGATTCTAACAACCCGCCAGCGAGATTTTCAGACCACTTGGGTTTGAACAATTCGTTAAGCAAACCAATACTCAAGATGATGCCGATCGGTTGATTGGTGCAGCGCCGTAGCAAAGCAGAGAGGCGGTGAAATTCTGCGCAGCGGGAAACGAGGACGGTTTTGCCATTTGCTTGCAGCGCGTCTGCACGGTCTAAAAATTGCATGGGATCGACGCCTATTCCACGCAGCAAGTTTTGCATGGAAATTTCACAAACCTCGACGATTTCCGCTGAATTGTTAGAATCTAACAATCGCGAGAACCCTGGACGAGCTTGCTGAAGCATGGAGAGATGAATATTCATCAATGGCGCGAAACTGCCGCGAAGCAGCATGACTGGCTTTTTGTAAAGTGCTTCCGCTGGCTGAACGACTTCCCCGTTAGGCAGAAACATGGTCGCATCTGTTAGACCACTTTCAACGAGCTGCAGAGCACATAATCGGTTATCAAAAAATCCGTATCCGTGGCCGGTAAAGTTGAGCACGTCAATTTCCACGCGGGAGGCAGGCACATGGTCCATCAATGATTCGACGAAGCGTTTCAAATGACCACGGTGACGATAGGCTGCGTAGATGAGATTCACTCCGAGTGCGCCTAACACTTCCATTTGATCAATTGTCCGCGCATCTAACAGCCGGACATGCATGATGATGTCCGCCGGCGGATCGCCTGGTTTCATCTGGTAGCGCAGGCCGATCCAGCCGTGGCATTCTCCCTGATCATTCCAGCCACGAGCACGGACGGTGTTGCAAAAAGAAAAAAAAGTGGTGTTGGCACCACGCTTGGGTCCGAGCCTTTCTAACAAAATCTGATACTCATGATCGAGCATCGCGACGAGCCGCTCCTTTGACACGTAGCGCACGGCATGCCCATAGATGGCATCGCTCATGGTCATGTCATAAGCGGAGATGGTTTTAGCCACTAGACCGGAACTTCCCGAAGCGCGAAAAAAGCAGTTCGCCGTTTCTTGGCCAGCGCCAATCTCGGCGAGCGTGCCATAGACTGCGGGGTCGAGATTCAGTTCGAGCGATTTTTCGTAAATGGTAGGGATCATGATGATGGTTATTCGGAAATGACCCAGCCATCATGGACGAAGCTATCGATGATGACTTGGTCTTCTCGCAACGCGCCTTCAGGATATTTCAGCTTAAGGATTTGCATGCGTGTTTTTGTCTCTACAAGGGGCTTGAGCTTGCCATGCAATTCGCTATCGCGCAGGACGTAAGCGTAAACGAGATGTTCACCATCCACGGAGCGCAATTGATAGGATTGCCATTTCTTATCATCGGTGAAACTAAAGTTATAGTAGTCCACATCTGAGACATCGACACGAAATTCCACGGGGGTAGCAGGTTTTTTCTCTAAAAAATCAGGCCATGACATTTCGGACCAGCCGACCCAACTTTCCCAATCGATTTTCAATTGATCATGATCGAATAGAACTGCGATAGGACGCAGTTCTCCAGAGCGAAGGCGAACGGGAATGGCCAGCAATTTTCCTTTCATCGCGAGCTTCCCCTGCTCATTAAATTTGGTTAGACCGAGGGCAGGAAAGGTGCCATCGGGATACATGGCCAATATTTTGGCTTCTGTTTTTTCCGGATTGCGGATGAGTGGTAGGATTTCTTGAATGGTTGTTGCATTGAGGAAATTGGCCACCAATGGCTCGGCTTCTTTGAGCAGCTCTTGCTCGCGTGTAGGTGTTATGTCGGCGATTTTCTGCTGAGTTGAGTCTGCGGCCACCACGGGGGGCTGAGATGTTGGCAACGGTGGCAATGGCTTCTCTTTATTGAGAAAGAGAAAGGAAATGCCGGCGAGGGCGCCGAAGAAAAGAACGGCCCCGCAGATCATGAGAAGCCTGAGCTGACGGTTCTCTTTAGACGATGATCTGTGCGCATCGCGCTCCCAGCCGACTTCATCTTTGGCGCTACGTTTGCCTTTGCTGCGTTTTTTTCTGCGGATGCGAGTAAGGTCCGCAGGTTTGAGTGTTTGCGTTTCTGAGATGGGAGCGGTTTGCGGCACTTTGAGTTCAGGGGTCTCTTCCGTTAGATCAGGGATGCGCACCCACGCTTGGCAACCAGGACACAAGGCACGCTGTCCTAGATGTGCTTTGGGCACACGAAAAACAAATTGGCATTGCGGGCAGATAAATGCGCTCCATCGGCGCGTAGCATCTCGGGTTTGCATCGCATTCTAACTTTCGACTTTTTGCATGCTGCCTGCAAGCTTGCGCATGCAAAAAATCAATTCCCTGCGCGCTGACGGATGGAGCTCAGCGCCTGATCTATCAGAATGCGGGTTTCCGGATTTTGCTGGGGACCAAGTGAAGAAAGCATGCCGATGCTTTTCGTCCCGCCAATTTGCCCTAGCAAGCGGATTGAAGATTGGAGCGTGATGGGGGTGAATTTTTGTATGTTAGAAAGAATCGTTTCTTCTGCATTTTGGCCGATTTTAGAAAAGTGCTCTTCCCAGCGCGTTGGGTCACCCAACCACAACTCGTAGATAAATTTGATTGATTCCGAAGAAGGCGTTTTGGCGATTAAGTCCACCAAAGGAGGGGGTAAGACCTTGCCTCTGATCTTAAGCGCTTGTGCAGATTTAACCGCCGCAGTCGATGCAGGTGGAAAATCAGTGCCCCATAAAAGCAGAGCACGACTCAGGTCAGACTCGAAGTCCATCTCTTGGTTTCCTAAAAGATCGACGAGCCGCCTTGAGATATCTTCCCGATAGGCCCGTGGCTCAGCATCCACCAAGCGAATAACTGCTCGCTGAATGCGTTCTTTGTCAATGCTATCGAGCTCACGTTTGTTGAGTTCATAGAATGCTGGATCATCTCGATTGCTGAGTTTATCGATTGGCCCTTCGACAAAATTTTTATTTTCTATATCCACTTCGACGACCGAAATTTTATCATACACCTCAGTGGATTTCCCCAACGTTCCCAGCACTTTAGGCAGTTCTTCTAAATTCTGCTTGGGAGCAATCAGGACCATCAGATAATTTCCATCGCCCCGTGGGTAAATGTGGGATGATGGATCTGCTGCTGTCTCACTGATAATATAGTCTCGGACGAGAATTCGATTACTATCCAGCAAGTCGCGAATCCAAATGCCGAAAACACTGCGTGGTGGATCCAGCTTCATATTGCGCTCAATTTCCGCGACCAATGGATCCGTGCCAATTTTCTTACGCAGCACCGCGATTTCATCTGTATCATTGGCAGCACCATCAAAGACTTCTGGGGCAGGAATCTCGAGTTTTTTCGCCCTCTGCTTGGCTTCATGTTTACGATCTGCATCTTGGCCGAAATGAAATGCTAGGGCGATCAGTCCAGCAGACATAAGCAAAGCAACACCCGCAGCTTTTTTCTGAGCCCTAGGATTCCCATAAATGAGCAAACACAGACCGAGGAGCGAAGCAAAGCCGCTCATCATCAGACGGCTAACAAGCGTCATGCCGTTCAAAGCACCAGCCGGCCCAGTCTGAAAAACCAGTAGCATCGCGATGAATGCCATCACGCCAACCCCAAAAATCGCACCGAGGATGCGCAAGGGAGAAATAGGCTCGAGAAAAGTAGGATCGACTGATTCTAAATAATTAGCGACTGGATGTTGAAATCCCGCAGGAGTTTCCACCGGCTTTGGCACCCGCAAAAATGCCGTGCTTGAAACACCTTTTTTCTCGCCGGGATAAATTTTCTTCGCGCGAACAATGACGTCATCTTCAATTCGGAAGCGATGTTCGCACGCGCCGCATTCTACCATCCGTCCGCGCAATTCCTCACCCACTTTGAAGCGTTGGCTACAACTGGGGCAGCGAATCAGCAAACTGGCATCATCAGGTTGGGAAATGGTCATCGGTTAGGCGCATGATTGGTTTTTTTGTGGATGATTGCAATACTCAGGAATTTAATTTTTGCTGCCGACGATGCACCCAAAAAAGTCCACGAGTGAATGATTCACAGCATTGACAGCGTAGAAAAGGTATTGAAAAATCACCTTCCGGCAGAATGTTGCTGATGGAAATCTCGGGTAAATCCGCGAGCTCATCCGCTCTCCATTTTTGCAAGTAATTTAATACACTCCAAGCTAACGATTTTCTCGTCATGTCATCAACTCAGCAATCTCCATTTGGTTGGCCGGCCGCCCAAGGATTGTGGCACCCTCGCCACGAAAAAGACTCATGTGGCGTTGGGTTCATCGCGCATTTGAAAGGGCTGCGCTCGCACGACATCATCGTCAAAACGCTGACGATGAATCAGCATATGGACCATCGTGGTGCCAGCGGATCAGACCCTGCCACTGGAGATGGTGCCGGAATTTTTATCCAAATGCCGGATAAATTTTTGCGCAGAGAAATGGCCAAAAAAGGCGTGACGCTACCCGCTGAGGGGAATTACGGCTCAGGCTGTGTATTCTTGCCGCCCGATCCATCGACGCGCGAGGTCGCGATGCAGTTGTTTGAACACATCATCAACGACGAGGAGCAAGAATTCCTCGGCTGGCGCACCGTGCCGGTAAAAAGCGAGATTTTAGGAAAAACCTCTGGCCGTTACGAGCCATTGATCAAGCAGATATTCATCGGTAAATCGGATCCTGCGATGTCTGCGATGGACTTCGAGCGCAAGCTTTACGTGATCCGCAAGCGCGTTGGCCACGCAATCCGCAATAACCAATTGCCGAATCAATTTCGCTCCGTGCATGGCATCCAATCTAACACTTTCCCTGGCGCAGGCTATCATTACGTGACCGGTCTCTCCGCCCGCACGATGATTTACAAAGGCATGCTCACCCCATGTCAGCTTTCAGAGTATTTCAAAGATTTTCACGATCCAGACTTCGAGTCGGCGCTGGCATTGATGCACACGCGCTTTTCGACGAACACGTTCCCCAGTTGGTCGCGCGCGCATCCTAACCGATTTATCGCTCACAACGGAGAAATCAACACCGTGATGGGCAACGCCAATTTCATGAAAGCACGCCAAGCGCAATGTGCTTCCGATGTCTTTGGCACCGCTATTGAAAATATTTTCCCCGTCATCAATGAGGATGGCTCAGACTCAGCACGCTTTGATAACGCGCTCGAGTTCATGCACTACGGCGGCTACGATCTCGTCCACGCGATGATGATGATGATCCCCGAGCCGTGGGAGCGCCACACCATGATGGATGAAGATAAAAAAGCGTTTTACGAATTCCACGCTTGCATGATGGAACCATGGGACGGCCCGGCTTCCATCACCTTCTCGGACGGCCAGCAAATCGGTGCCGTGCTGGACCGCAATGGCCTGCGCCCTAGCCGATATTACGTGACGGATGAAGATCTCGTGATCATGGCTTCGGAGGTCGGTGTCATTCCGGATCTGGATCCGAAATCGATCGTGGAAAAAGGCCGCTTGCGCCCAGGACGCATGTTCCTCGTGGATATGAAAGAAGGCCGCATCGTGCCGGATGAGGAAGTCAAAAAACGCATCTATCAGGCGAAGCCCTACGCAAAATGGCTAGCAGAAAATCGCCTCACCCTCGCCGATTTACCTGCCGCCCAAGCACCAAATGAGGTCGAGCCCGAGCGCATCCTTGAGCGCCAAATCGCCTTCGGCTACACCTATGAAGACCTGCGTATGATGCTGGTGCCAACTGCCACGACTGGCGTGCAACCGATTTCCTCGATGGGCAATGACACGCCACTCGCGGTGCTCTCGAAAAAACCAAAGCATCTTTACAGCTATTTCAAACAAATCTTCGCCCAAGTGACCAACCCGGCGCTCGATTGCATCCGCGAAGAACTGGTGACTGCGACGGAAACGTTCCTCGGCTCCGAGGGCAATCTACTCATGCCAGGCCCGAAAAGTTGCCGCATGATTCGCATTGATCATCCGTTGATCGATAATCGCCAACTCGCCCAACTCCGCGAGGTGAAAGAAGACGGGTTCAAAGCAATCACGCTCGATGCGCTATTTCCTGCGAGCCAGGGCAGTGTTGGCCTCAATCGCGCCTTTGAATCCATCTGTGCCCAAGCCGATCAAGCGATCAAAGATGGCCACAATTTGCTGATTTTATCGGACCGCAATCTGAGTGCTTCGCATGCCGCGATTCCCACCCTGCTGCTGATGGGCGGCATCCATCATTATTTGGTCAAAAAAGGCACGAGAACACTGGTATCCATCATCCTAGAAACCGGCGAAGCGCGCGAAGTTCACCATTTCTCCACGCTCATCGGCTACGGCGCGGACGCGATCAATCCCTACATGGTCTTTGAAACGATTCATCAAATGATCGCCGATCAAATGATCGAGATTCCATTTGAAAAAGCGGTTTACAATTTCCTCAAAGGTTCGATCAAAGGCGTAGTCAAAACGATGGCGAAGATGGGAATTTCCACCGTCGCTTCATACCGCGGTGCGCAAATTTTTGAAACCATCGGCCTCAGCACTGAACTGGTCGATCGTTTCTTCTGCGGCACATCCAGCCGCTGTGAAGGCTCTGACTTAGAACAAATTGCAGAAGAGGCACTCATCCATCACCGCGCGGCATTTCCAGATCGCCACATTCCAGCAGACGATCGTGCGCTCGATCCTGGCGGAGTGTATCAATGGCGCAAAGATGGCGAATTTCATCTATTCAATCCGGAAACCATCCATCTGTTGCAGAAATCGACCCGCACCGGAAGTTACGAAATTTACAAACAATACGCCCAAAAGGTCAACGATCAGAGCCAAAACCTCTCGACCCTGCGCGGCTTGATGCGCTTTCGCAAAAATCGGCCAGCGGTGCCGATTGAGGAAGTTGAGCCCGTGGAAGCAATCACCCGCCGCTTCAAAACCGGTGCCATGTCGTATGGCTCGATTTCCCAAGAGGCTCACGAAACGCTGGCCATCGCCATGAACCGCATTGGCGGCAAATCCAACACCGGCGAGGGCGGCGAAGATCCTGAGCGATACGTGCCAATGCCGAATGGCGATAGCAAACGCTCGGCGATCAAACAAGTCGCATCCGGCCGCTTCGGCGTAACGGGCGAATACCTCATCAATGCGGATGAAATCCAAATCAAAATTTCACAAGGTGCCAAGCCCGGTGAAGGTGGCGAACTGCCCGGCTCGAAAGTCTATCCGTGGATTGCCAAAGTGCGCTACTCCACTCCCGGAGTGGGTCTCGTTTCGCCACCACCGCACCACGATATTTACTCCATCGAAGATCTAGCAGAATTGATCCACGATTTAAAAAATTCCAACCCGCGTGCTCGCATCAACGTCAAGCTGGTCGCGGAAGTCGGCGTCGGCACCATCGCCGCCGGCGTGGCCAAGGCCCATGCGGATGTGATTCTCATCGCCGGCCATGACGGTGGAACTGGCGCATCGCCATCGTCCTCGATCTTCAATGCCGGCGCCCCATGGGAGCTGGGCCTTGCGGAAACCAATCAAATTCTCCTGCTCAATGATTTGCGAAGCCGCGTGGTGCTGGAAACGGATGGCCAACTCAAAACTGGCCGTGACGTCGCCATCGCTGCTCTGTTAGGAGCGGAAGAATTTGGCTTTGCTACTGCACCTCTAGTAACGGTTGGCTGCCTGATGATGCGCGTTTGCCAAAAAAATACCTGCCCAGTCGGCATCGCCACCCAAGACCCCGTGCTGCGCAAAAATTTTGAAGGCAAACCGGAACATGTGGTGAATTTCATGACGTTCATCGCCATGGAAATGCGCGAAATCATGGCCGAGTGTGGATTCCGCACCGTCAATGAAATGGTCGGCCATGTGGAGTGCCTCGATACCCAAGAAGCCACCGAGCACTGGAAAGCCAGCGGCGTGGATCTTACCAGCATTTTCCACAAGCCCGAAGTGGGCGATGATGTCGGCACCTACCAACAAATCCTCCAAGATCACGGCCTCAAAGATGCTCTTGATAACACCCACTTGCTCAAGCTCTGCAAACCCGCCATCGAGCGCGGAGAAAAGGTCCGAGCAGAGTTGCCAATCGTCAACGTCAACCGCGTCGTGGGCACCATCACGGGCAGTGAAATATCCCGTAAATACGGCGGCAAGGGGCTTCCGGAAGATACCATTGAGCTAAAATTCGTCGGCAGCGCAGGCCAATCGTTCGCAGCATTTACTCCGCCGGGCATGACGTTCTATCTGGAAGGCGATGCCAACGACTACGTCGGCAAAGGCCTCTCCGGAGCGAAAATTGCCATCTACCCGCCGCGCGAGGCACGCTACAAAGCCGAGGAAAATATCATCATTGGCAACGTCGCATTTTATGGTGCCACAGCGGGTGAGGCCTACATCAATGGCATCGCGGGAGAGCGCTTCTGCGTGCGCAACTCGGGTGTTCACGCACTCGTCGAGGGAGTCGGCGATCACGGCTGCGAATACATGACCGGCGGCCAAGTCATCGTGCTCGGTGAGACGGGCCGCAATTTCGCAGCCGGCATGTCCGGCGGCACCGCTTACATTTACGACATCGATGGCATGTTTGAAAAACGCCTCAATCCGGACATGGTCAATCTTTACCGCCTCATCGAGTGCAGTGATGAAGACATTCTAACCGTCCGCCAAGCGATTGAAAAACACGTCGCCCTCACCGGCTCGGCACGCGGAAAATTCTTGTTAGAAAATTGGCAAGCGGAGCTGGCACGCTTCTTCAAAGTATTGCCTCGCGATTACGAACGCATGCTCGAAGCATTCCGCAAAGTGGGCGAACTCGGCCTCACCGGCGATGATGCCGCGATGGCCGCATTTGAGGAAAATTTGAAAGATCTCTCACGCGTTGGCGGAAATTGAGATTGCCGCGAACAAACCCGATCATAAACTGTTAGAAATTGTTAGATATTTAGAACCATGGGAAAACCAACCGGATTCATGGAAGTCGAGCGCAAGGTGAGCAGCGAAGTTGCTGCTATTGAGCGGCTCAAAAATTGGCGCGAGTTCAAAATTCAATCAGACGAGAAACAACTACGCTCACAAGGCTCGCGCTGCATGGATTGCGGCACTCCATTTTGCCACACCGGCCACATCATTTCCGGCATGGCCAGCGGCTGCCCGATCAATAATCTCATCCCAGAATGGAACGATCTCGTTTATCGTGGGCGCTGGCGTGAGGCACTCGATCGCCTCCACAAAACAAATAACTTCCCGGAATTTACCGGACGAGTTTGTCCCGCACCATGCGAAAGCGCCTGCGTGCTCGGAGTGATCCAGCCACCAGTCACGATCAAAAATATCGAAGCCGCCATCATCGATCGCGGCTTTGAAGAGGGCTGGGTTTTGCCGCGCATTCCACAACGGCGCACGGGCAAAAAAGTGCTCGTCGTCGGCTCGGGACCAGCCGGCTTGTCATGTGCGGACCAGCTCAATCAAGCTGGCCACCACGTCACCGTCATGGAGCGTGAAGACCGCATCGGCGGATTGCTGATGTATGGCATTCCGAACATGAAGCTGGACAAAGAACTCGTCGTTCAGCGCCGCGTAGATCTGTTAGAAGAGGAAGGAATTGAGTTCAAGACCGGCATCTCCGTCGGCCACGATGCGGATTGGACGGTGGAACGCATCCGCAAAGAATTTGATGCCGTGGTGCTTTGCTGCGGTGCCACCTACGGCCGTGATTTGGAAATCCCAGGGCGGAATGCCAAAGGAATTTACCTCGCCATGGATTTTCTAACAGACAACACTCGCCATCAGTTAGATCATGCATTCAATGGCAGCAATCCGGTGCTGAATGCGACGGGCAAGGACGTCGTCGTCATCGGCGGCGGCGATACCGGCACGGACTGCGTGGGCACCAGCCTGCGTCACGGCTGCCGCAGCGTCGTGCAGCTCGAAATCATGCCGAAACCACCGGAATCCCGTGCTGCGAACAATCCGTGGCCAGAATGGGCGAAGGTTTACAAAATGGATTACGGCCAAGAGGAAGCAGCGGCATTGCAAGGCCAAGATCCACGTCAGTATCTAGTGCAAACCCAAGCATTCATTCACGATGCAGAAGGTCAGCTCACGCACTTGGAAGTTGCGGATATCATTTGGGACAAAAACGAGAAAAACCAATTTGTTCCCAAAGAAGTGGATGGCACACGCCGGACAATTCCATGCCAGCTCGCGCTATTGGCGATGGGCTTTGCCGGACCGGAGCAAAAAATCATCTCGCAATTTGCTCTAGAGACGGACGCTCGCACCAATGTGAAAGCAGACCACGATTGTTACCAAACCAACGTGCCGGGTGTCTTCGCTGCGGGCGATATGCGCCGCGGCCAATCACTCGTCGTCTGGGCCATCAATGAAGGCCGTGGTGCGGCCCGCGAGTGCGATCGCTATTTGATGGGCGTGACCCAACTGCCATAAAAATCAGTTAGATCCCTCGTCTGATTTCAGCCGCATGAATTGGAACATTTTTTCCTGCGTCCACGGGTAAAATGGATTCCATCGCTGCCTGAGCTGATCTTGGGGAGAAATGCGCAACACTCCCCTCTCCCCTCGCAGTGCCAAGTTGCCCAACGTCAATTGGCCATTCTCACCGCGGCCATACCATGGATCAGACATGGCAAACGGCAGCGCCACATGTGAAAGCGAATACACATCATCAGGCCACTCCATCGCAGTAGGTATTTCCTGATAGCCCCCCGCTGCTCGACGCTGGCGAATAGATAATTTCACGGATTCCTTCGAGTTACTCAAAACGGTTAGATCGAACGATTTATCAGAACACTCTAACAGCTCATCAAACGGGTGCCGTCTTTTCCAAGCAATCAAATGCTCAAGCTCGGCGCGGCGGTTGAGATCAAACACCACTAATTCATGGCCATGGGGCGGCAAGCGATTGAACAAACGCGTGACCAAATGCGCGGCGGAAACCGTGGCATCCACCGCGGATTGAAAAGCAATCGTGCGCGGAAAGCGCTTTAGCAGATCGGTCCCTTCCAACTTGGCAAGTCTGCGGTCGTTGTGCTGGGTGAGCCGATACGCCTGATCACCGGCATTGATGGCGAATGAGGAGTATTTGTAAGGATCATATTCGAGAGAAATCGAGTTCCATGCGATTTTTTCCATCCCAAGCCAAGACCCCAGCCGTCCTTGCCAAACCGCGATGGCCGCCACTCGGGGCAGCGCAATCTCTGGTGAAATTAAGATCAAACCATCAGGCATGGTCAGCTTTGGTTCGTCTAACACATCCAGCGCATATTGCACTGCAAGCGCGCCTCCATTGGAATAGCCAATCATGAAAATCGGTTTTCCGGGTGCCATTTTGCTGATTTCGATCATCGCAAGACGCACTGCGGCGGCCATGTCTTGCCAGCTCACGTCAATCAATCCAGAAGGAATTGTGCCATGGCCCGGAATCCTCAATCCAATCACCGCCGCACCTTGCTGATGTAAATTTTCTCCCAGATTTTTCAAGCTATACGGTGAATCTGATAGACCATGCAGCAATAAAACCCCTGCCACTGGGTTTTCATTCTTAAGAACAAACGTGCGATTCCAATTCACCACTTGCGATGTGGGATCCGTGCGGCTGCCGCGCTGATAACGATTGATCGAGGCATCGGCAGAATTTGCCACCGGACTTTTCTGATAGATTTCACGGTCCATCTCGGCGAAGAGTTTTCCCTCTTTTGTTAGATAAGAAGCGAAGTTGTTGGTCCCGCTATCTGCTTCAAATTCTTCGTGCAGCCGGACTTGATGCCACAAGGAAAGATCTGGCCGCTGCTGCAGTGCTAAAACAATGACTATAATGAACGTCAAAAAAACCGCTAGAACCCCGTAGCCGATGGCTCTTCTAACAATCGTCAATACTTGATAGAATTCTACTTTCACTGGACTCAACCTGCCGTGATCGCGGCTCACGTCAAGAAATTGGGCGACTGCCAGTGAATGGCCCGCGCTACCTCCGCGGCTGCGTCTTGATCTAACAATTGCTCAATCAGCGCGAGACCAAACTCAATCGCAGTGCCAGCGCCCATGGATGTCACCATCCGCCCATCGATCACCACCGCTTGGCTATTCGAGTTGGGAAGCAACTCATGGGTCGAGCCATGAGCACAAAAATTTTTACCTTCTAACAATTTCGCATCGTGCAAGACCAACGGTGCTGCGCAAATGGCCGCAATCCATTTTCCATGCTCCGCAAATTCCGCAGCGAAGCTCGCCGCTCTGCCCTCAGCACGCACAGCCGCGATGCCTGGCCCACCCGGAATCAACAGCACGTCGAAAGTCGAGATATCCAGCGCATCGATCAAGGCATCCGCAGCAATGGCAATGCCGTTTCTGCCAATAACGGTAGGCGTGCTCAATGATGCGAGCGTCACATGCAAGCCGGCACGGCGCAGCAAGTCCACCGGCGCGACAAGTTCCAGCTCTTCAACTCCATCAAAAAGCAAACACAAGACACGTTGATCAGTGAGACTCATCGAAAAATTGGATTAGCTCAACCCGACGGCATCACGAACTCGCTCTAACACTTTGTGAGCGATTACACGAGCCCGCTTCGCTCCATCTGCCAGAACGTCATCTACGTAAGATTCGTCTGTTAGAATCGTCTCACGGCGCTCACGCATCGCCGCGAAGTAACTCCAATAGGCATCGAATAAACGTTTTTTCAAATCGCCGTAACCCACTCCACCATTGAGATGCGCGGCGATCATTTCCTTGTGTTCATCGGGCGAGGCAAAAAGGGCGTGGAAAGCGAGCAGGATCGATCCCTCCACCGGCTTAGGATCTTCCACCGGCGTGGAGTCGGTTGGAATTTTCATGATCAATTTGCGGAGTGCTTTTTCTTCACCAAAAATGGGCACGGTATTCTGATAGGACTTGCTCATTTTCCGGCCATCGATGCCGAGCACCAAGGCCGTCTCCTCGCGGATGATCGGCTCGGGAACCACCACCGTAGAGTCGCCATAGGTTTCATTGAGCTTGATCGCTAGATCGCGTGCCACTTCCAAGTGTTGTTTCTGATCTTTTCCGACTGGCACTTGCTGCGCATCGTAGAGTAAAATATCGGCCGCCATCAGCACGGGATAAGCGAACAGCGCATGATTGGCAGCAAGGCCTTGGGCGATTTTGTCTTTGTAAGAATGGCACTTGTTGAGCAGGCCCATCGGGCAAACTGAAGAAAGCAACCATGCGAGTTCGTGGACCTCGGGCACCGCGCTTTGGCGAAAAATAATCGCCCGCGTTGGATCGAGCCCGCAGGCCAGATAATCAATCGCGAGCTCTCTAACATTTTGTCGCAAGGTGCTGGCATCTTGGGATGATGTCATCGCGTGATAATCAGCAATGAAGTAAAATGCGTCTCCCGCCTGCTGAAGTCTAACAGCCGGCTCGATCGCTCCGAAATAATTACCGATGTGTAATTTGCCGCTTGGCTGCAGCCCCGTCAAAATGCGCATGGCAAAACCATGTGAGCGATCGAGCGGCGCGGTCAAGCAAGGCTTACTTGCCGATTTCTAAAACTTACTTGCCGATTTCTAAAA
>RDZR01000051.1 GCA_004294095.1 Verrucomicrobiota bacterium | reverse complement strand
CGCAGGGTTAGCAGAAATCACGGTTACCGGAGCTTCCATGACTTTGAATTTACTTCACTTACCGCGCTCTGGCGATACTTTCATTTTCCTCTTTAGGTTAAATTGAGATAGTTGTCTTGATTTCTCCGAAGAGCTGCATCGCAGATTTGCCAAGCTGCTGATAAAAATTGCCTCCTTTGCAGGGAAAAAAGTCACGGCGGGCAGATGCCCCGCTCAACAAAAAACCCCAACGCGCGATGGCACGTTGGGGTTTTTGTTAGACTCTAACAGACGATCACGCAGTGGCGGTATCTTCTTCTTCGATCGGTTCTTCAACGACGGGTGGCAGCGGTTCTGGCTCCTCGACGGTGAATTCAAACTCCACATCGCGGTGGCTGTGGAATCCAGTGCCGGCCGGAATCAAGTGGCCCATGATCACGTTTTCTTTGAAGCCGCTAAGGTAATCAACTCGGCCCAAAGTTGCCGCTTCCGTGAGCACGCGAGTGGTGTCTTGGAAGGAGGCAGCAGAGATGAACGAATCCGTCTCCAATGATGCTTTGGTGATTCCTAACAGAATCGGCTCACCTTCAGCAGGCTTGCCGCCGTTGGCGACGAGTGCGCTATTCGCACGCTTGAAGGTGGTGCGATCGACTTGATCACCCCAGAGGAATTGATCGGCATCGCCAGGATCGGTAATTTTCACCTTGCGCAGCATTTGCCGGACAATGACTTCGATGTGCTTGTCGTTAATTTCCACGCCTTGCACGCGGTAAACGGATTGCACTTCGTTGACCAAGTGTTCTTGGAGTTGCTGAGCACCGCAGGCTTCGAGCAAATCTTCCGGAGAGACAGGCCCTTCGGTGATTTGATCACCACGCTTCACATGATCCCCATCAGCGATGACGATGTGGCGGCCCATGGGCACTAAGTGATCGATTTGCTCGCCAGTTTCTGGATCGGTGATGACGACTTTTTTCTTGCCGCGCACGTTGTTGCCGAAGGAGACCACGCCATCAATCTTAGCGATGACGCAGGAATCTTTTGGTTTACGTGCTTCAAAGAGTTCAGCCACGCGTGGCAGACCACCCGTGATGTCTTTGGTGCGAGCCACTTTGCGCGGAGTTTTCGCGATCTGTGTGCCGGCGGTGACGGATTGCCCTTCCTTGACGGAAAGGTGAGCGCCGACCGGAATGGAGTAGCTGGCTTTGACCTCTTTGGTCTTCTCATCGAAGATGACCACTTGTGGGTGGAGATCTTCTTTGTGCTCGGTGACGACCATGCCTTTTTTGCCAGTTTCCTTATCCGTTTCATTGGCCACGGTGATGCCGGAAATCATGTCGCGGAATTCTACCCTGCCATGTTTCTCGGTGAGAATTGGCACGTTGTAAGGATCCCAAGTCACGACGGTATCGCCTTTTTTCACTTCATCGCCGTCTTTCACGGAGATGACCGAGCCGATCACGATTACGTGGCTTTCCAATTCAAGTCCGGCTTTGTCGCGGATCGAAATGTTGCCATTTTTGTTGAGCACCACCCAGTTTCCATCGGCATCTTGCACGGTGCGGATGTCTTTATAGACCAGACGGCCAGCGTTTTTCACCTTGATCATCGGCTGTTTGAAAGTGGCCGCAGCCACCCCGCCGACGTGGAAGGTGCGCATGGTCAACTGCGTGCCAGGCTCACCGATGGATTGCGCGGCGATGATGCCGACGGCTTCCCCGATTTTAACCGGTAGGCCAGTCGCCAAATTCAGGCCGTAGCAATTTGCGCAGCAACCGCGCTCTGACTCACAGGTGAGGACCGAGCGGATTTTGAGCTTCAGCACGCCGATGCGTTCGATTGCGTTGGCTTGGATTTCGTTGATCACATCATCCACCTCGACGATGATTTCGCCGGTGACGGGGTCTTTGATTTGTTCGCATGAAACGCGGCCGTAAATGCGGGTGGAAAGTGTCGCCACTTCCTCGTCGCCATCATAGATTGCCGTGACGGTGATGCCATTGACGGTTCCACAATCTTGCTCAAAGACGATCACGTCTTGGGCGACATCGACCAACTTGCGGGTCATGTAACCCGAGTCCGCCGTTTTGAGAGCGGTATCGGAGAGACCTTTACGTGCTCCGTGGGTGGAGATGAAGTATTCCAACACCGAGAGACCTTCGCGGAAATTGGAAATAATCGGACGCTCAATAATTTCACCGGAAGGACGGGCCATCAGACCGCGCATGCCTCCGAGCTGCTTGATTTGCGATTTGTTACCACGAGCGCCGGAATCGACCATCATGAAGAGTGGCGATGCCTTTTTCTTGCCCTCGTTGTGCTCGATTTTACGATAGAGCGCGTTGGCAATCGTGTCCGTGGCTTGGGTCCAAACATCCACCACTTTCTGGTAGCGCTCGCCATCGGTGATCACACCGTTGCGGTATTGCTTGGTCACTTTGTCCACTTCTTCGTAGGCCTTAGCGATGACTTCTTTTTTCTCTTCAGGAATCACCATATCGACGATTCCGATCGAGGTGCCAGAGCGCGTTGCTTCGGCAAATCCAAGAGTCTTCAAGCGATCTAACACTTCAACGGTTTTGCGTTTTCCGGAGACTTGGTAGCAGCGCCAAATGATATCGCCAATTTGCTTTTTGCCGACGTTGTTATTGATGAAACCAACACCTTCGGGCCAAATTTCATTAAAGCGCACACGGCCTGGCGTAGTTTCAATGATGCGGCCACGGCGCAATGCAATTTCCAACGGAGAAAGCTCTTTGGCATCTTTCGCGCTTATTTCCTCGCCCTTGTAACCAAAGACGGTGTCCTTGCCGAAATCGGGGTTGCGGATGCGGATCCACTGGTGGTAATCGATCTTGCGGCTGGCAATGGCGAATTCCACTTCCGAGGAATTTTCAAACAACGGCAAATGTTCTTGCTTCTCACGATCCTTGAGCGTGCGAACGCCAGACCACGTCAGATAGTAAGTTCCCAAAATAATATCCTGCGTCGGCACCGTGATCGGGCGGCCAGATGCAGGTGAGAAAATATTGTTAGGAGCGAGCATCAACTGGCGGCACTCCATCTGAGCCTCCACCGAAAGTGGGACGTGAACGGCCATTTGGTCACCATCGAAGTCCGCATTGTAGGCGGTGCAAACGAGTGGATGGACGCGAATGGCCTCACCCTCGATCAGCTTCGGTTCGAAGGCTTGGATCGAGAGGCGGTGAAGCGTCGGCGCGCGGTTGAGTAAGATCGGGTGGCCTTTGGTCACCTCAGCGAGAATGTCCCAAACTTCCGTCGTTTTGCGATCGATCATCTTCTTGGCCGAGCGCACTGTGTGGCAGAAATTGAGCTCTTTGAGACGGCGAATGATGAATGGCTCAAACAAGGTGAGTGCCATTTTCTTCGGCAATCCGCACTGGCCAAGCTTCAAATCCGGACCGATCACGATCACGGAACGGCCCGAGTAATCGACGCGTTTTCCGAGCAAATTCTGACGGAAACGTCCGCCCTTGCCCTTCAACATGTCCGATAGCGATTTGAGCGGGCGATTGCCAGCACCCGTCACCGCGCGGCCGTGGCGGCCGTTGTCGAATAACGCATCGACTGCTTCTTGCAGCATGCGCTTTTCATTGCGGATGATGACTTCCGGAGTTTTCAACAACAACAAATTCTTGAGGCGGTTGTTGCGGTTGATCACTCGGCGATAGAGGTCATTGAGGTCCGAAGTCGCAAAGCGGCCACCTTCCAGCGGCACCAACGGACGCAAGTCCGGCGGAATCACTGGCAGCACCGTTTGCACCATCCACTCGGGACGGGTTTTGGATTGTAAAAATCCTTGGGTGATTTTGAGGCGCTTGGAGAGTTTTTTCTTATTTTGCTTCGAGCGAGTCGTGCCGAGTTCTTCCTCCAACACAACAACCAACGATGGCAGATCAATTTGGCGCAGCAATTCTTGAATGGCGGCAGCACCCATGCTGGCTTGGAATGTTCCATCACCATAGGTATCTTCCGCGTCACGCAATTCATTTTCCGTGAGCAATTGGCCTAACTGAAGCGCGGTATTTCCCGGCTCGGTCACCACGTAGTCTTCGTAGTAAATGATGCGCTCCAATTGGCGCGCACTCATGTCCAACATCAAGCCGATGCGCGATGGCATGCACTTGTAAAACCAAATGTGGGAAACCGGCACCGCCAGCTCGATGTGGCCCATGCGCTCGCGGCGCACGCGGCTGAGCGTCACTTCCACACCGCAGCGATCACAGATCACACCTTTGTGCTTGATGCGCTTGTATTTTCCGCAGGCGCACTCCCAGTCACGAGTCGGTCCGAAGATGCGCTCGCAGAACAGGCCGCCTTTTTCAGGTTTAAATGTGCGGTAGTTGATGGTTTCTGGGTTTTTCACCTCACCTCTTGACCAGGAACGGATAATTTCTGGAGAAGCGACGGTGATGGATACTTGGTCGAAGGCATCGGGACGCTCTTCCACTCCATATAATTCGCGAAGATTTTGTTCCACACTCATGTTAGATAAATCGTTTAAGGATTGGGATTAGGGTTGTCCGTAGCAGTTAGATAGTAAGATCGTCCAATGTGTAATCGTCGAGACCGCCGGTCATGCCAGAACCATGGGTCGAGCCCCTGTGGCCTGGGCGCACGTCGAGCCCGAGAGATTGCATTTCTTTGATCAACACGTTGAAAGATTCAGGCGTTCCGGCTTCGAGGTTATTGTCGCCTTTGACAATCGCCTCATAGATGCGCGTGCGGCCCTGCACATCGTCTGATTTGACGGTGAGGAGCTCTTGCAGCGTGTAGGCAGCGCCGTAGGCTTGCAGCGCCCACACTTCCATTTCACCAAAGCGCTGGCCACCATATTGGGCCTTACCGCCGAGTGGCTGCTGGGTGACCAACGAGTAGGGCCCGACTGCGCGTGCATGGATTTTATCCGCGACCAAGTGGCCGAGTTTTAAAATGTAAATCATGCCGACCACGACTGGATTGTGAAATGCCTCACCGGTGCGTCCGTCATACAACGTCGATTTCCCGCCGGTGGTGCCGTCTTTACCATCGCCAATCCATGTGTATCCGCGGCCTTCTGGCATCGATCCTTTGCGTTCGACGAGTTCGCCGTTTTTACCGATAAATTTCACCCCATCGACTTTTTTCGCCTTGGTCATGAAATCCCAGATGACTTCTTCTTTGATGCCATCGAAAATCGGCGTTGCAACTTTAAAACCAAGCGCTTTGGCGGCCACTCCAAGGTGCGTTTCTAACACTTGGCCGACGTTCATCCGCGAGGGCACGCCGAGTGGATTGAGGCAGATATCGACTGGTGTTCCATCGTGGAGGAACGGCATGTCTTCTTCAGGAACGATGGTGGCAACCACGCCCTTATTGCCGTGGCGGCCTGCCATTTTATCACCCACCGAGAGCTTGCGCTTCGCTGCGATGAAAACTTTCACTTCCTTGATCACGCCTGGATCGACTTCATCGCCGGATTCCAAAGTATCGAGCTTGCGCTCGCGCTCGGTATCGAGCTCTTGGAAACGACTCTCAAATGAGCCGATGATTTCTAAAATCTTGTTGCGAATCGGCGATGGATCAATCTCGATGTGATCGTGAACTGATGCCAATTTGCGCAGCAATGTTTTGGTGATTTTACGGTTGGCTGGGATGATGATTTCGCCAGTTTGGGCATTGACCACATCCAGCGGAATTTTTTCGCCTAACAGAATATCTGAAAGTCGCTCGGTAAGATCGTCCGTGAGTTTATCCGCCTTTTTCTTGTGATCATCACTGATCTTTTTGAGCGTTTTCTTCAGCTCGACAGGATCCACTTTTTCCGCGCGCTTTTTGGCAAAGCCGCTTTGGGAAACGCGCACGTCTTGCACAATGCCGACGCAGCCGGATGGCACGCGCAGCGAGGTGTCTTTCACGTCCGCCGCTTTTTCACCAAAGATGGCGCGCAGCAAGCGCTCTTCAGGCGCGAGTTCCGTTTCGGACTTTGGCGTGATTTTGCCGACGAGGATATCGCCGGGCTTCACTTCCGCGCCGATGCGGATGATGCCGTCGTGGTCGAGATTGCGCAATGCATCTTCGCCGACGTTTGGAATATCGCGAGTGATTTCTTCTGGGCCGAGCTTGGTATCGCGCGCGGCGACATCGAATTCTGAAATGTGGATGGAAGTATAAACATCGTCCTTGACCACGCGCTCCGAGATGACGATCGCGTCCTCGAAGTTGTAGCCATTCCATGGCATGAAGGCGACGAGCACGTTGCGGCCGATGGCCAACTCGCCATCTTCCGTGTTGGGTCCGTCTGCCAGCACTTGGCCTTTTTTGATTTTTTGGCCGAGCTTGACGATTGGCTTCTGATTGATGCAGGTGCCCGCATTGGAGCGCATGAATTTGCGCAGTGGGTAGGCCATCGTGCCCTTATCCAGATTGGTCTTCACCGTTTCCGCATCGGATAAGAATTTCTCATCAGAAACTGGCAATTTGCCGTCCGCGGTGGTCACGATGATCTCCGCAGTGGCTGCGGCCACAATGCCATCCGCTTCTGCGACGACGACCGCCCGCGAATCGCGTGCAGCTTTGCCTTCGAGACCGGTGCCGACGAGTGGCGCTTCTGAAATTAAAAGCGGCACACCTTGGCGTTGCATGTTCGAGCCCATCAAGGCGCGGTTCGCATCGTCGTGCTCGAGGAATGGAATCAGACCCGCGGCTACCGAAACCAACTGCTTCGGTGACACGTCCATGTAATTCACATCCGCTGGCAGCGCTTCGATGAACTCGCCGCCTTTTTCCCGCGCGGTGATGCGCTCAGTTTGGAAAGCACCGTGTTTATCGATCGGGTTATTGGCCTGGGCGATAAGGAAATTTTCTTCCTGATCCGCGGTGAGATACTCGATTTCGTGAGTCACCTTTGAGTTCACCACGCGGCGGTAAGGAGTTTCGATGAAACCGAACTCATTGATGCGGGCGTAGGTGCACATCGAGTTGATAAGGCCGATGTTCGGTCCTTCCGGCGTTTCGATCGGACAAATCCGGCCGTAATGCGATGGATGCACGTCGCGCACTTCAAATCCGGCGCGGTCGCGATTAAGACCGCCAGGTCCAAGCGCGGAGAGGCGGCGCTTGTGCGTCAATTCGGCCAATGGATTGGTTTGGTCCATGAACTGCGATAACTGCGAGCGCCCGAAGAAATCCCGAACCACCGCTGAGAGTGCCTTCGGATTGATCAACTTCTGCGGCGTCATGCCTTCGATGTTCACATCAAACAACGTCATGCGCTCTTTGACCAATCGCTCCGTGCGAGCGAGACCAACGCGGCACTGATTGGCCAACAATTCACCCACGGCGCGCACGCGGCGCGAGCCGAGGTGATCGATGTCATCAATCACGCCATCGCCTTTTTTCAGCTTCAAAATGTAGCGCACCGCGGCGAGGAAATCCTCAGGCACCATGATGCGTTGATCGGAATCCACTTGGATGCCGAGTTTTTGATTGATTTTGTAACGGCCCACACGCGTCAGATCGTATTTTTTCGCATCGAAAAACAATCTGCGCAGAAGGGCACGGGCATTGGCAGCCGTCGGCGGATCTCCTGGGCGGAGTTTGCGATAAATGTCTTTCAGCGCGGATTCTTCGTCGTTGGCAGGATCTTTGCGCAGAGATTTAAGCAAAATTTCATCCTCGCGGCTATCGATCACCTCCACTGTCTTGTGGCCCAAAGCCAGCAATTGGCGGACGATGCCGATCGTCAGCGGTTCGTAGGCCTTGGCCACGGTAAGCTCGCCATCGTGGATGTCTTCAAATGGCACTTTATGGCCTAATTCGCTCTCATCCATTTTTTCACTCAGTGGCAAATCCTCCATCGAGTAGAAATGGCTGACGATATCACGATCCGTCGGGAAACCGAGCACACGCAAGAACGTCGTCGCCAAAAACTTGCGGCGGCGGCGGCGGCGGTCGAGATAGACGTAAAGCAAATCGTTGGTGTCAAATTGCACTTCCAGCCATGATCCACGGTCAGGAATGATGCGGAATGAGTGCAGCAATTTGCCATTCAAGTGCTGAGATGTTTCAAAACAAATACCGGGCGAGCGGTGCAACTGAGAAACGATCACACGCTCAGCGCCATTGATGATGAACGTGCCACGGCGCGTCATCATCGGCAGTTCTCCCATGTAAACGCGCTCTTTTTTGGTGCCCGTTTCATCCTTCAGTTTGAACGTCACGTAAAGTGCCGCACTGAAGCTCTCGCCATTTCTCAAGGAATCCAGCGATGTGATTTTAGGGTCTTCGATGTCGTAGGAAATGAAGTCCAACTCGATCGCCTCATCATAGCTTTTGATCGGGAAAACTTCCCGGAAAACGGCCTGGAGGCCACCATCTGCGCGCTCACTGGGCGCAATTTCCTTCTGTAGGAATTCATCATACGAACGGCTCTGAACCTCAATGAGGTTCGGCGGTTCGATGACTTCTTGAAACTTTCCAAAATAGAGACGTTCAGCCATGACAATTTAGGGTATTCTAATTACGAAATGAGCCCGAGCCGCGGACGGTCTCAGGCAAGGTGTGATCAAGCGTGGAAAAAGGCGGTCGAAATCGGCGTGAGCAGCTGTGGATTGAAAGAGCGGCTCACGCCCATCTCGGCAGTCAATTGAAGTGTGAAAAGTGAGATAATTTTGGGTAGAAATTCCCAGGGAAGTTGCCCTCCCTGGGAGAAATTGGGTGGACGGATTACTTGAGTTCGATTTTGGCACCTGCCTCTTCGAGCTTTTTCTTCGCCGTTTCTGCGGCATCCTTGGCAACGCCTTCCAAAACTTTGGCTGGCGCACTCTCGACGAGCTTCTTCGCATCGGCAAGGCCTAATCCTGGGGCGACTTCGCGCACCGCTTTAATCACGGCGATCTTGTTCGCACCGGCTTCGGTGATGACGACATCGAATTCAGTTTTTTCTTCGACAGCTTCAGCAGGGCCAGCAGCGGCAGGACCAGCCATTGCGACTGGTGCAGCGGCGGAAACGCCCCATGATTCTTCGAGTTGTTTAACGAGATCGACAGCTTCCAAAACGGTAAGTTTGCCGAGTTCTTCTACGAGTGTTGCAATATTTGACATGTATTATTTTCTCCTGTTGCGGTATCGTCGCCTCCAGAGCTTCCGGGGATTTCAGAGCAGCAGCCGCCACTCCGACGAGGAACCATTGTGTGTTCAGATGGCAACGGGAGACGCCGCCATCGTCCAATCAAATTGTTTATTCGGCAGCGGCTTCTGAGGTTGCTTCTGCGGCGACTTCTGCAGTTGCTTCTGCAGCGACTTCTGGCGCAGCGTCTGATGATGCATCTGGATTGTATTTGGCTTGCACCACGCGGGCGATGCGAGTTGCAGGCTCGAGGATCAATGCCAAAAGTTGTGAAAGCACCGCTTCGCGCGATGGGATGTCGGCAATCGCTTTGAGCTTTTCAGCATCCAAGACGGCATTACCTAACAGCCCGACTTTCATCTCTGGCTTTTTGAATTCTTTTTCAAAATTCTTGATCGTTTTGGCGGCGGCGAAAACTTCGCTATCACCAGTGACGTAGGCCATTTGACCGACTAAATCGGCACCGATGTCTGGAAGTCCTGCTTCGGCGAGAGCTTTGCGCATGTAGCTATTCTTGGCCACGGTGCACTTAGCACTGCCGCTATCGAGGCGCTGGCGCAGCTCAGTAAATTGCTTAACCGTCAAACCCGTATAATCGATGACGATTAGGAATGGCGAGGCGTTGACGCGATCCAACAAGCTGTTGATGATGATTTTTTTATCTGGATTCATAACAATAGGGCATCAATTGGATTAAGCGGAAGCTTTGGTGTAAGTGGCAGCTTCTAACGGAATTCCGGGAAGCATGGAGGCGGCAATCGTCACTGCTTGGATGTAGTTTCCTTTGGCAGAGGCAGGCTTGGCACGGACGACGCTATCGACGAACGCGCGGGCATTTTCTTCCAGCTGTGCTTGCTCGAAAGATGCCTTGCCGATCGCGCCGGAGACGTTGCCGTTTTTATCAAGTTTGTAATCCACGCGGCCAGCCTTGACCTCGCGCACCGCTTTGGCGGTATCGTCCGTCACGGTGCCAGTTTTCGGATTGGGCATCAAGCCGCGAGGGCCGAGCACACGAGCAATTTTGCGGACTTCCGTCATCGCGTCTGGAGTCGCAATCGCGGAATCAAAATCCGTGAATCCATCTTGGACTTTTTTGATCAAATCTTCAAGGCCGACGAATTCTGCACCGGCAGCCAGAGCAGCCTCAGCAGCTGCGCCTTGAGCAAATACGGCGACTCGCACATTTTTACCCGTGCCATGCGGCAGGGAGACGGATCCGCGGACCATTTGATCACTCTTGCGAGGATCCACTCCAAGGTGGAATGATAAGGTCACGGTGGGCACGAACTTCGGCGCCGGAAGCTTCTTCACGGTGCTGATGGCATCTGGGAGCGAGTAGCTTTTGCCGGTTTCGACAAGAGCGACTGCTTGTTTGTAGCGTTTGCTGCGATGTTTGGACATGGGGTCTTGGGGTTTGCAGTTCATTCGAAAAATGCCGGATGCACTTCTCTCCTGCGGGCGCTAGGTAACCAATAATGGCGGCCTAACTAAAATAGTGATACAAAAATGAAAACGATAGCGGTGAAGCGGGTTGTTTAATTTTTCGGTTAGCGGAATTAATATCCTTCAATTTCCAAGCCCATCTGGCGGGCGGTGCCAGCCAAGATGCGGCACGCTGCTTCAGGATCTTTGGTATTGAGGTCGGGCATTTTCACTTTCACCACTTCCATCAACTGGGCTTTGGTCAGCTTGCCCACTTTGACCTTGTTGGCCTCTTTGGAGCCGGAAGCAATGCCCGCCGCCTTTTTCAGCAAATTGCCGGCTGGGGGTTTTTTAGTGATGAATGAAAATGACTTGTCTTTGTAAACAGTAATGACCACCGGCAACACATCGCCCGCTTGGCTCTGCGTGTTGGCATTGAATTCTTTACAAAACGCCATGATATTGACGCCGGCCTGGCCGAGCGCTGGGCCCACTGGCGGTGATGGGTTTGCTGCTCCTGCCTTGATTTGGAGCTTGATGAGTTTGACGATTTCCTTAGCCATATGATTGCGTTGTTAAATGCGGGACGGGGGTGATGAAAAATTTAGTGTAGCAGGTCCAGACAATTATGCTCTTTCGACTTGCCAATATTCGAGTTCGACGGGTGTGTTGCGGCCGAAGATGGTCACTGAGACGCGCAACTTACCGCGCTCAGGGTCAATTTCTTCGACGATGCCGTTCTGACTTTGGAACGGACCATCGGCGACTTTGACGGTATCGCCAACTTCAAAACTAATCGATGGGCGCACGCTTTCCTCGCGTTCTTTGATTTGGGAAAGCATTGCATCCACCTCGCGCTGGCGCATCGGAGCTGGGCGGTCTTTGGTGCCGGCAAAGCCAATCACCCCTTCCATTTCTTTGATGAAAAACCATGTCTTCTCGACGAGCTGGCCATCCTCGGTCGCCAGATTCATGTTGACGATGATGTAGCCGGGGAAAAATTTCTTTTTCGTTTCAGTTTTTTTGCCGCGGCGGATTTCAGAAACCATTTCCACCGGCACCAGCACCTCGCGGATGTATCCTTGCATGTCCTCGGCCTCGGCGTTGCGCAAAATGCGCTCGCGCACTTTCCCCTCTTGGCCGGAAAGCACCTGAACGACATACCATTGGTCGCGAAATGATTGAGTAGAAGACATCAGTGATGTGGTTAAATGCTAAAAAATGACAGACCTAAGAACGGCCAATGTTGGTCAAAAAGCCGACGACAAAAACGTGCAGCAAATCCGAAATTTGGACAAATCCCGCGAGCAGAATCATCGCGATCAACACCACGATGGTGGAATCAATCAATTCCTTATATTTACGCACCCCTTTGATTTTGGGATCTGATTCCCACGGCCATGTCGCTTTGCGCAACTCGCCTTTCACTTCACTGATGAAATGACCGATTTTTGAAAACATAATGGCTTAAAACAATTAGATGATAAAACTGGCACGGAAGGTGGGACTCGAACCCACAACCAACGGTTTTGGAGACCGCTACTCTACCAATTGAGCTACTTCCGTATTGAGGCGACTGAAGGGCATCCCGCCAATTGGCGAAGATGCCCCATTTCTTGATGCCGGCCAGATCCGCCCAGCCGGCATCGATGAATGTTTTGAAATACTTTACTTGATGATCTCACCCACACGGCCTGCGCCCACGGTGCGGCCACCTTCACGGATGGCGAAACGCATCGTCTGCTCCATGGCGATCGGAGTGATAAGCTCAACTTCCAAGTTGATGTTATCACCAGGCATCACCATTTCAACGCCTTCCGGCAATTTGATGCTGCCGGTCACATCCGTCGTGCGGAAGTAGAATTGTGGGCGGTAGTTGGAGAAAAATGGCGTGTGACGGCCACCTTCTTCTTTGGAAAGCACGTAGATCTCAGATTTGAAAATCGTATGACCTTTGACGGTGCCGACTTTAGCGATCACTTGTCCACGCTCAACTTGGTCTTTTTTCAAGCCACGAACGAGCAGACCCACGTTGTCACCTGCACGACCTTCGTCGAGCAATTTGCGGAACATTTCGATGTCCGTGACGGTGGTTTTTTGTGTATCGCGAATGCCGACGATTTCGACTTCTTCCATCTTCTTGATGATACCGCGCTCCACGCGACCGGTGCAGACAGTTCCGCGGCCTTCAATCGAGAACACGTCTTCGATCGGCATCAGGAATGGCTTATCGATCGGACGCTCTGGCTCTGGGATGTAGTTGTCCACGGCATCCATGAGCTTGAAGATGTTTTCCTTCTGAGCGGCATCACCCTCTAAAGCTGCTTTTGCAGAGCCTTTGACGATCGGGATGTCATCACCGGGGAATTCGTAGGAGGAAAGCAAATCGCGCACTTCCATTTCCACGAGCTCAAGCAACTCCTCGTCATCGACAAGGTCCACCTTGTTCATGAAAACCACCAACGCAGGCACACCCACTTGGCGGGCAAGCAAAATGTGCTCACGTGTTTGTGGCATCGGGCCGTCCGCAGCGGAAACGACGAGAATTCCGCCGTCCATTTGCGCAGCACCGGTGATCATGTTTTTCACATAGTCGGCGTGACCTGGGCAATCCACGTGTGCGTAGTGGCGTTTTTCCGTTTCATACTCAACGTGTGCGGTGTTGATCGTGATACCACGCTCGCGTTCTTCAGGTGCAGCGTCGATGTCCGCGTAGCTTTTCTTTTCTGCGAATCCTTTGTCAGCAAGCGTATTGGTGATCGCTGCCGTTAAAGTGGTTTTGCCGTGGTCAACGTGACCGATTGTGCCGATGTTTACGTGCGGCTTATTGCGCTTGAATGCTTCTTTTGCCATGGTGGTTGTTGTTCTGAAACGTTTACTTAAAAAAATTGACTAGATTTGCCCTGGAGCTCGCGGGGGGAATTGAACCCCCGACCTCATCCTTACCAAGGATGCGCTCTACCCCTGAGCTACGCGAGCCTGTAATATGGATTGTGATTCGCGCTTCTTTACTCGACAAAAACACCGCGACCGATCTCAAATTAATTCTTCGAGATTGAGCGCGGCACCCCTATCGCGTTGGGGAAGGCGGCGGGAAAGTAACTAGAGCCCTTCAATCTGTCAAAAAAAATCGGATTGAAAAGAAAAAAAATCGTGATCCCCTGAAAAATCCAGTGATTGCGGCGGTCCAAATGCTCAAAAAGTCATCCTAATGGGGCGTTAAATCAATTTCTCGCCGCCGCAGAATCGCTCGTTGCAAGTCGAATTTTTTCATTCTAACAACAAAAATGATTCTCTCAAATTGGACGAAAAAAAGCAATCTATCTGTTAGAAAAAAAATAGTGCGTTGAAGCATTTTTCAAGAGCATGGATGATCGCTTGCAGACGGCAGCAAATCCACTATGGTCATCGGCAATGAGTCGTCGATCCAAAGCGCGAGCTGGCAAAGTGGCGGGCAGCCAACTGCCGAAATGGTGTGGATTGGGCATCGCCGCGCTGTTGGTTCTGAGTGGCGGCGGCTACTTGTCATTGCGCGGTTATTTGCAGAGCGATGGATTCCGCCAATTTTTGAGTGAGAGGGTGAGCAAAGTGGTTGGAATGAGTGGCGAGTTTTCACCATTCGAGTGGCAGGGCTTGGCGCTGCGGGTCAACTCCTACGAAGCAACGGGCGAGGGTGCGATTCGTGAACTCAAAGCAGAGCGGCTCGCGACCGAAGTCCGTCTAACAGGTGTCAAACGCGGAGTTTGGGAACTCAAAGGCACATCGATCGGCAGTCTGCAAATGACACTTCAGCCAGACATCGCAGAGATTGAACGAGAGCATCGCCCAGATATTTCGCCACCGAGCGAGCGCAAGTCCGCATGGGGCTTGCCGCGAAAAGTGGAGTTAGACGAGTTCCAAATCGAGTCGCTCAATCTGGACGCTCAGTTGTCCCAAGGGCCATTAAGTGCGCGGAATTTGCGGGTCACGGCCCAATCCGATGGAGGCGTTGGCGCGTATAAGGCACAAATCTCTGAAGGCCACATCGAGACACCATGGAAACAACTGCCAAGTTTTGAAATCGAGGAAATCAAGATGCGCGTGGCCAATCGCAATGATTTTTATCTAACCGATGCCAAGCTGAACCTAACAGATCGCGGCCGCATCACAGCCAATGGCAAGTGGCAGCGCGATAGCGGGAATTTTTCAGTCGATGGCATTTGTTCTGGAATTGCCTGCCAAGCGGTCGTTAACGCCACATGGGCAAAGCGAATTTCTGGAGAAATCACCCTGCCCTTTCAGCTCAAGCGTGAGCAGGGCGAACTGCAGGCTCAAGGCGGGTTGAAGATAGAAAATGCCATGCTCACCGCGTTGCCAGTGCTCGAAGTGCTGGCCGCGTATGCGGATACAACGAGGTTCCGCACCATCGCCTTAGAGCAAGCGACGGCAAATTGGAGCCGCCGTGGAGAAACCATTGAGATCAGTGAAATCATCATGGCTTCCGAGAGCCTCGCGCGGCTTGAAGGGACTCTGCGCATCGATGGTCAAAAGCTTGATGGTCACATGCGCCTCGGCATCGTTCCCGGCCTGTTAGCCCGCCTTCCGGGTGCAGAAACGCATGTCTTCGTCGCGCGAGAAAATGGTTTACTATGGGCACCGGTCCGCATTTCTGGCACATTAAATGATCCCAAAGAAGACCTCACTCACCGGCTGATCGCCGCTGCGGGACTGCGCGTGATTGAGGCTCTGCCTGAGCACGGCAAGGCTCTCGCAGATTTGGCCCTGACAAAACTCGGGGAAGATCCGGCGGAAATCATTGAAAAAGGCGAAAAAATTCTCGATCAGGGCACCGAAATCATCCATCAGGCAGATCAGTTGCTTAACAGCTTTCTCAATCCCCCACCACCGGAAGAAGAACCTTGATCCAAAATTTTTTCGCCTTGTAGGAATCGCGTTAATAAAAAACCATCTGCGCGAATCAGTTACTATTTTGTTGAAGCTGAAGCAATTACATCGGTCTTGCAAATCTGCATGTGAACATCCCGTCACATTTCCCTAGTTGCAAAAAATCACATTTATGGAACGTTGGATGTGTTTACTAAGTGTTGGCACGAATGTTGCAACCACATCGCAAAAGCGGACATTAGAAGCGTATGAATCATCTCCATCGAGCGCCCCGAACTAAGCGCAATCGGCCAGCATTCACTTTGATTGAAATGCTGACGGTGGTGGCGATTGTTTCCATTTTGATGGTGTCGGGAATTAGCTTGTTGAAGGACACGGGTGCCCAATCTCGCCGCGCAGGCACCGAGATGCTCATCGGCATGATCGAGCAAGCGCGCTATCAAGCGATGGTCACGCGCAGAGATGTGATACTTGCCATTTTAGAGCCAAATGATTTACCGCTAGGCAGGACGGACAATCAGCTGCGCATCGGCATGTTTAGCGTCAATGAAACGGACCCGACCGAGAAAGAGACCGAGAGGGTGCCCCATACCCAACTCCAGCGCTGGAGATCTTTTAATACTGGCATCATTTTAGGCTCAGGTCAATATGACGGGATGTCTAATCCGATGGACGCGGCGCAAATTCCCATCACCTACAAGCGGGGCGCGACTCGCGAAAGCATCACCGTGCATGCATTGGTTTTTAATAGCCGCGGCCGCTTGACATATCCGGCTGGCTCGACGCCGCTGATCCTCCGTATCGCTGCCGGAACCTACCGCGATAACCGGCCAGTGGTCAATGCACCCAATGATGGATCGCCGCTGCCAGAAACACGTGTAAAATTAGGGCGCATCACAGCCCGCCCATTCTTGATGCCATGAATTTTCCTTACCGAAAAAACTACCAACCTCATCATCGCGGCGCATCACTCGTGGAAGTCGTGATTGCCATGGGCATTCTCGCAGTGGCCATTCCGCTTGTTTTTGGTGCCATCGCAGAGTCCGGGAAAACCAGTGTTTCCTCCGAAGCAGAAACTCGCACTTCATGGCTTGTGCCGATTTGTTTGGAAGAAATCGAAGCTTCGAGGTTGGGCAAATCAGTCTATTTTCCAGCCACAAAAGTAGGTGATGCATTGCCGACTGGAGGCCAAATTTGGGCACTTGGCTTCAGCTCACAAGGCGAGTTGATCGGGCGCATCAGCGATGGCGATTATGCCTCTGGCACCTCTAAAATCGGCAATAGCGAAGTGCGTTACATCGCTAACATTAAAACATCACTACCTCGGACTGACAACAATCCTCAAACAAGAACAGCCGTGCCGATGTTGCCCTTGACCATCACCATTGAATATCCAGCGAGTGCTCCCCAAGCACGCCGCCAGCTAGTCAAGTTTCACTCGCTGATTCCCGCTCCTCCAGCTTCTTCTAACCCGTGATCGCTTCCCGTTCGACTCAAGGCGGCTTCACACTCGTGGAGTTGATGTTTTCGATGGCCATTGGCTCAATCGTTTTGCTGCTTGCTGCCGGCATGCTTGGCACCAGCGGAGAAAGTTACTCACGCGTTGGCAATAACGTCGCAAGCGAGCGCGAAGGGCGTGCCGTCTTCACCACCTTACAGCAAGACTTGAGTGCCGCCGTCTTTCAGAAAGACCTACTCATTCAAACCGAAAATCCAGAAGCTTGGACGAAAACAAAACTCGGATTTCTCACATCTTTACCGGAAGCGTCACAAGATTCTGCCGATTTCGTCGGTGATTTGTGTGCAGTAAGTTATTACATTGCGGACATCAGCCACAACGGCAAAGTGGTGCGCTGCCTGATGCGCGGCTTCCGCAATAGCCGCCAGACGTTCTCGGCTCTGCGCAGCGATAATAGCGTGCAAGATCAGTTATTTGCACCTCAAGGAACATTGGATGAGCCGATCGCCTTTGGCGTCGTCAGCTTCAAAGTCATTCCGCGCGTGCGCACCAACACAGGCGCACTCACCGATTGGCAACCCAATCCAACCACCCCGCCAGATTTGCTAGAAATCACTCTCACCGTCGCAAGCCGCAGCCTCATGTCGCGGCTCAATTCTACGAACGATTGGAATTCCAGCCCATTTCTGGGACAGTCATCCAAGATTTCAGAAAACAAAGATTTAGAGACCTTCAAAGCTTTCATCCGCTTCGGCAACTCAGCTTCCTAATTTTCGCTTCATGAATTACCTTCCATCCATCCATTCATGCCGGAGGCCGCGAGGTTTTGCCCTGCCCACCGTCATCATCGTCATTGCGGCCCTGATGATCATGGCCGTCGGCTCGATGCTGATCACCGGCATCGAGCGCTCAAGCGCGCGCTCCTTCGTCGATCAACGCCGGGCTGAAATGGCCACCACCATCAGCATCGAAGAACTCCGTGGCATCTTCAAAACATACGCTGAGAACGACGATTTTTACATCGTCAGCCGAGAGTTCAATAGAGAAGAGGAAGAAGAAGCAAATGATTCGCAATTCAGAATTGATGACGTGAAGCGAGTTCCATACCTTTTTATCGCCAAAGGAAGCCCTAGCAGTGGCGGCGGTGATGCATACGAATATAAACTCACCCCACTCTTCGGCGCGGAGATGGCAGCCGTGACCCAACAAGAACTCAAGCCCCCGCTTGCAGAAAATTTCCTCAATCTTAGAACTGAAAAAAACGTCGCCAAGCTCACCACCCTACCGTGGATGGACCCAGTGAAAGTCAACTGGAGATACGTCACCGATCCAGCAAATCCTGGGCAAGTCATTTCAAGATACGCCTACTTTGTGGAAGATATGCAGGGAAAAATCAATCCCGAAGTCGCCGGTCGCTTGCCTTTAATGGCAGACGGCAGCATGCGCAGCAGATGGCCCAATCCGAACTACAAGCCGCTTGATCTGGACTCAAAACTACCGGCACAGAGCGTGATCGGCCTATTTACGCTCGATCCAGAAAAAAGCCGGATCGAAACCAACGACCTCAGCACCAGCCTGATCAGAAACCGCAATTACATGCTCACCCCAGAGTCACCACTCGGTGCCTCCGGCCTGAATAGCGAAGGCGCAGGTAATCAACGCAACGCCGGCACCGGCATCCTAGAAAATGCGCAAGCTGCCGCCATCGAAATGAATACGATCGCCAAAACCCAGCCTTACGACGAACGCCCAGTGCTACCCTTCGCACCCGGGATCGAGCCGGGCCGCGCTGGCCAAGTGAAGATCAATCTAAACCAATTATTAAACCAACCAGATCGCTCTGGCGCCGTGGCTTCCTTTGCCAATCAAATTCGCAATAGTCTAATCGATCCACCCGGCCCGTTCGTCCCCTTTGAGGATCGCAAAGGTGGCTTGCCACCTACCGTCGATTACCTCAGCACGCTCGCTGCGAACGCCTTCGATTATGCCGATGCCGATTCTGCTCCAACCATTGGAGGTAATTATTTAGGGCTCGATGGGTTTCCTCTTCTTAGTGAAATCTATCTTCATATTCACTACCAGGGCGCTAAAAAAATAGACACGCGGCATGTTCACCAATTTCGTTTTCAATTATTTATTGAGTTATGGAACATGACCAATTTACCAGTGCAAGGATCTGCGGAAACCACTTATGAAGTGAACATGGCGCTGGATGTAGACTCCAAGCTCGATGAAGTCATTCCATTCGATGACCCAAGATTTTTGGATGACCCCACCCAATCCTCACATTCACTCATTAAAAAAGATGGATCTTATAAAACTGCTTCCGTTTCAGTGAGTCTGCTCCCTGATGAGTATAAAGTTTTAAAAATGGCAGAAGTCAATTACACGATTGATTTTTTTCCTAGGCAGGGTGAGCTTGGCAAGAACTTTACATTTAATTATACGGAAGAAGAAAACCAACTCAGAGGAATATCACTATACTGGAATAATGACTTCATTCAGCGGGTTCCTGCTATTGTCCGCAGACCTCAAAATTTAACTTCAGATAAGCCTATTTTTTTCGCAAGAGCTGCGATCCCTGGACATAGCTACGGCATAAGACAAACCGGCTCTACACAATCGATATTATACGTTAATAATATGGGTGATCCTCGCATTAGTTCTTATCTAGAATTTGGCTTAAATCCTCGTAGAGGAATGCCACTTAGTGATAACATTTATAGAAATATTAGCCCTGGGCGGCGCAATATTCGCCGCGCTACAATCTATGATATTGACCCTAGCAATCAAAAGCGAGGGCCACACGGAAGAGTCCTCCCCTCGGAATGGCCTGATGGAGGTCACGATTCCCCTGTCGGAAATTTTCCTGTTCTTAGCACTGAATTTTCACCAACCTTACCGACCGATCCAATGTTCAACTCCTCCTTGCCGGTGCCAGATGCTAGAAATGCACCACATCGGCTTTCCAATGAAGGCGTTTTTTACAGCACGACCGAACTTGGTCTAGTTTATGATCCAATCTTATGGAGGCCTACGTATGCTGATTTGCCAGGGCAGCAAGGGACGGGCCGGTCAGATACCGCAGAAATCGAAAGAAGCCCTCCATTGTTTCCGCCAAGGAGAAACGTTTGGCCCAGCGTTGAACGGACTAACACCATCAGCAACATGCATGGAGGCGGCAATACCCTACGCATCGGCCGACCAGAGCACCCCAAGTTCGATGCTCCCGGTGCTCACGCGGCTTCACTGTTAGATCTATTCCACGTCGGCAAGCCAACCTCAAACGGAGCCATCGAGCGCCAAGGTAACTTGGCTCGCATTGAGGGCCAAGTGAACATCAATACCGCCACTCGCGATGCCATTCGCGCCTTAGCAGCCGGGCGTTTGCGCCAGGACGAACAAATCCGAAGAGTGACGAGTTGGACGCACGAGACTTCAGATGGATCATTCTCAGCTCGAAAGGCTTCCGTCGATCCACCGCTCAGCGCCCCTACCTCTGCTGCCTCATCTGGCAATACACTAGAAGCTGATATGCTTGCGGATTACATCATCGCCAAGCGTCCATTTGCAAGTGCTGCAGAGTTGGCCTCCGTGAAAATAAACTCTGAAGATGCTAACGTAAATTTGCGAGACCAACCTGTTTTCGGCAACAAAAATCTTTATCCTGCAAATCAAAACAACAATCGATTGCAAATGACGGATGCCGCGGCAGAGGAAATCTTTGCCCGAGTTTACGAAGGCAGCACCCTACGTTCACGCAATTTCCGAGTTTGGGTCGTCGGCCAATCGATCAGTGGCACAATGGACCGTTCTGGAAATGTGCCATCAGTGGAAGTGCTTGCCGAGGCACGTCGAGCGTATAGTGTCTTCTTGGATCCTGGGGTCCGCAGTTCTTTTGGCGAAATTCAAAATTCACAACTCAAAATCATTCATGAAAGAGATTTTTAAACTTACCTCCGCAAGCAGCCTGCTTGCTGCGTTGTTTTTTAACATCGGCTCCAGCACAAGCGCTTGGGCGCAAGAATCTGCTGAAAAACCTGCTGGTTTCATCCGCTTTGTCAATGCCGTGGTCGAAGGTGATGGACCGTTAGAAATAAGCATCAATGGCGAGAGAACCAATCAAAAAGGTTACAAGCTAGGCCAGCGAACCAGAGCCTTCGAAGTTCCCACGGGCACTCAAGAAATTACCATCGTCCGCAATGGAACCGAATCCGGCAAAACCCGCGTCAAAGTAGAAGACAAACTAACAACCACGCTGATCCCCTTCGCTGAGCGAATGCCTGCCACGGATGAAAAACCTGCATTTTGGGCAATCCGCATCTTGCGCTTAAAACAAATCACGCCAAAGACCGAATTCGCGGCGAGCTTTATTTCGGTTGCCAACAATCCTGAAATCCAAGTGGAACTTGGCGAGACGGATGGATCATGGAAGCCCTATTCCGTCAAACGCATGGCGGTGACGTCCGCGCCCATTTCTTTCACTGCGGGCTATGTCCCGTTGCGTTTGAAAGGCGGCGATGAGTTACCCTCGATCCCGATAAGCAACGCAGGCAATTACGTGGTGCTTTTTTACAACGATCACGAAGACAAACTGCAATCCATCAGCTTCCAAGATGCCAAGTTGCTCAGCGCGGATTGAGCCAAAAAAAGCGGCACGCTCGCACGTGCCGCCTTTTGTTAGAATCTGATTGCGCGGAGATTATTCTTTGTATTTCACGCTACAACCATACGGCTTATTTTTCGCGTCTTTAACTTCGGAGCCCGCTAAAACTGCATCGAGTGCTTTGGCGAATAATGCGTCCGCCTTGGCCACATCGGCCGCATCGGTGGAGTTGATCGAATCGATCGCGCCGTCATACTGCAAATTTCCCGCGGAGCAAATGATGAACATGTGGGGCGTCACTTGGGCGCTGTATAACTTGCCAACTTTACCATCCGCATCTAACAAAACATGAGTTGCGGCATTGCCCTCTTCTTTTGAGCGAGCGGCCATGGCTTCTGCCGCGTAGTATCCTTGCTTGCCTTCAGCAGAAGAATTGATGGTGAGCCAAACAACGCCTTTTTCCGCATATTGTTTTTGCAGCTTAGGCATGTTGCCGCTCGAGTATTGTTTTTTCACAAACGGGCAATCGTAATTCATCCACTCAAGGACGACGACTTTGCCTTTGAAATCGGCCAGCGAGACGGACTCACCTTTCACGTTTTTCAACGTAAAGGCAGATGCTGCTTTGCCAATCTCGGCCGCATGTGAAATGGCAAGTGCCGCGGCACTCACGAGGGTGGTGATAAGAAGTGATTTCATTTGATTTAGAGCGCGTCGGTTTCATGAGCGCAGGTATAGAACGTGGCCTACGCGCCAGTTTTGTCTTAAATTTACATGATTCTGCTCTACGCGCAGCAAATGGCCGCCGCCGCGCGGGCCCACGCGTCTGCCGCAAGCACCTCGCGCAACTCGGCGGAGCTTTGCGGCGCATGCTGGTCCATCACTTGCGAGACAACCTGCCAGATTTGCGGAAAGCGGATGCTCCCCTTCGAGAAAGCCTGCACTGCGACTTCATTGGCAGCATTCATCACGGCTGGCATGGTCCCGCCAATCTGCCCGGCGCGACGAGCGAGCGAGAGGGCCAAGAACACATCTTCCCGCGGTTTCTCAAATTCCAATGCCGCAAGTGCGGAAAAATCCAACGGTGCCATCGCGCCCGCGAGCCGCCGCGGCCATGTCAGCGCGTATTGGATCGGAAAAATCATGTCCGTGCGGCTCATTTGCGCCATGATCGAGCCATCGATGAATTCCACCATCGAGTGCACCACACTCTGCGGATGAATGACCACATCGATGCGGTCCATCTCAATTCCAAACAGCCAGCGCGCCTCGATCATTTCTAGGCCTTTGTTGAACATCGTCGCCGAATCGATGCTGATTTTTGGGCCCATTTGCCACGTCGGATGCTGCAGCGCCTGCTCCAAGGTGACGGAATCTAACAACTCACTCGACCACTTGCGAAACGGCCCACCCGAGGCGGTCAAAATCAGTCTCGCCACCTCCGCTTGGCCGCCGCGATGCCCGTCCAAGCATTGGAAAATCGCATTGTGCTCACTATCCACCGGCAGTAGCCGCACGCCTCGCTTCTGCGCCGCGGTGGTGATCACTTCCCCCGCCATGACTAAAATTTCCTTGGAGGCAATGGCGATGTCTTTTCCAGCCTCAATCGCCGCCAAAGCCGGCATCAATCCAGCCGTGCCAACAATCGCCATCAACACCACATCCGCATCCGTCAGAGTCGCCAACTCGATCAAGCCTTGCTCGCCCACGTGCACCTTCACATCCGCCGGTAGCTGCGCGCGCAGCCATGCTTCTTGGCTCGCATCATTCAGCGCAACGTGCTTGACGCCCGTCTCCCGCGCTTGGGCCACGAGCGCCGCGGCGTTGCTGCCAGCCGCGAGGCCGACGATTTGAATTTGCTCGGGCATGGCCGCCGCGACTTGCAATGTCGATTGGCCGATCGAGCCAGTCGATCCTAACAGCACGACTCGGCGTTTGGAAAATGCCTTCATGCGTTGGGCAGGACGATCCATTTCAAATAAAAATACAAAGCCGGCGCGGTGAAACAGATGCTATCAATCAAATCCAGCGAGCCACCGATCCCCGGTAAAATAGAACCAGAATCCTTCGCTGCCAGTGCCCGCTTTACCACACTTTCTGCGAGATCCCCGACCACGGCCAGCACCGCCAATAAAAAACCAAGCAAAATCACGTGCTTCACGTGCCCGAAAAAATACAACTGATGCGGAAATAAAAAATACAAGCCGCACGCCGCAATCTGGGCAAAGACCAAGGCACCGAAAAATCCTTCCCACGTTTTCCCCGGGCTGATGTGCGGAATCATTTTATGTTTCCCGATCAGCGAGCCGGTCATGTAAGCACCCATGTCTGTAAATTTCGTCACGGCCAAGAGCCACAGCAGTAGATACGCACCGTGGATGTTGACCAAGCCTTTCGAGCCATCCTCAACCGGCAACATGAAGGTCACCCGCGCCGTGAAGTTGAATAAAAATGCGATGTAAACAAATCCCATCACATTCATCGCCACCGCCATCAACGCATCCGAGCCACGAATCGGGTAGCGCATCTGCAACGCGAAGGCTCCTGCCGTGGTGATGAAAACCATCAACGAATCTAACGCAAATGAGACTTCAGGTTCGCCATTTAAAAAATAAGCATATAGGCCGAGGCAATAAATGATCGAGATGATCACCCCAAAGCTCCTGAAGCACGGCACATTCGCCGCTTTGAGCATGCGAAAATACTCCATCGTCGCCAACACCACCAGAACGCCAATCAACGCAAGAAACGCCCACGAGTAGCGGCTAAGAAAAATGCCCGTCACCAACGACCAAAGCACCAAGGTGCTCGCCGTCCGTTTGATGAAAACAGCCGTTCTGGAAGTTGGCACACGCGGGGTTGGCTGATCCATGAGCAGCGGTATCCAAGCCATCATCACTGCCGCTGGCAACTCATTCTAAGACGCGAACGAGCAAATTTTTGCAACTTCTGCGCAAACTCGTTTCAATAAATCTCCTCATCGATTTTTTCCCTGCTGGCCTTGAGCCTCATTTGTGATACTTATAAACCGCTATGCGTTTTCTTTTTGCATTGATCACTTGCTTGATCGCCGCGTGCTCGCTTGCCCTTGCGGCTGGGCTGCGCGTCGCCACTTTCAATGTAGGCGCAAGATTGGTCGTCCCACCCGATGGCGGCCCTGCCTATTTCGATTATGGGATTGGTCCAGCCGGCCAGCCGAACCACGACGCCGTCAAAGATGTCTTGCGGCGCATCAATGCCGATGTGGTGGCACTTCAGGAAATTCACAGCGCTGATGTGCAGTCAGGCAGCCTCACGGCTATGGCAAATTCACTTGGCTACACCCACCGCTACGTGGCGCCAACGACTCAGGCATTCGATACCACACTCCGCGTGGCCGTTCTCTCAAAATATCCATTTCTCAACACCAATTCGATCGGCTCGCCGACGGGAGCGCGGGAAATGACGCGGCGCATTCCCGCCGTGACCATCGATGTGCCTGATACGGAAGAAAATCTACTCTTCATTTCCCCGCATCTCAAATCCGGCACCAGCACCGCAGACCGCTTCCGGCGCACGATTGAAATGAGACGGCTCACGGGTTATTTAACTCAGCAAGCGATTTCTAACAGCAGCCCGTTTGTGGTGCTAGGGGATTTTAATCCCTCCGGGTCGAATACGACATTCAGCGCCTTGCCCTCGGGACTGCCCTCCACCTTCAGTCTCGGCGCAGACATTACTTTTCCGCTGAGTTACTCACGGCAAATGCTGGCCTACTTCACCAATCCATTGCCGATTCGGGTGCCGGCAACGCATACGAATGGATCGTCCAGCACGTTTGATACGACCAATACGAACGGCCCGATTCTCGATCTCATCCTGGTTTCTCCGGCGATCTTCGCGCGTGGTGTTAATTCGGAAGTTTACAATTCTACGTTTGATACTTCTAACAGCATCGGTCTGCCCAAATCAGGCAGCCCGCTCGCTACGACGACGAGTGCCGTCGCCTCAGATCATTACGCTGTCTTCGCTGATCTTTTGTTAGATTCACCATTTGAGCCGCTCACCGCGAGCCTCAGCGCGCCAAGCGTGCAAGAAGGATCGGCCGCCGGCACCGTCTCATGGACGATCAATTTACCATCCGTGCAAGCGACTGATGTCACTCTAACCGTTTCATCAGATAACTCTCAAGCCGCTTCTTTTACCACGCCTTCTTGGGTGATTCCAGCAGGGTCTTTGCAAACCACGATCCCGCTCACCACGCCGCGCAATTTCATCACCGATGGCACACGCAGCGTGGTCCTCACCGCGAGTGCATCGGGCTTCACCTCCGTCACCTCCGCGCTGCAAGTGCTCGATGCAGATCCGCCGTATGCATTCACCGCAGCAGGACAAGTGTTAGGAGAAACATTCACGCAATTCAACGGCAGCCAAGCACCTGCTCCATGGAGCACGCCACAAGGTGGAGCGTGGCGTGGCCTTGATAATGGCAGTGCCAGCACCTTCGGATTCCGCTCGTTTGGTGTGGGCTTAGATGGCTCGCTTGGATTTTTCCCGAAAAACACCACTGGCATCGCCACCACCGCGGTGTTTAACAATTCGCCGGAAATTCTAACAGCATTGCAGATTGATTTTACCGCCGAGCAATGGCGCGCCGCAGCAGGCGGAAAGAGTGACGCACTGCGCGTGGAATTGATCACCGAGACGGAAACCATTCCGATCACCGCGCTGGAATTTATTGGAAAAACCAATCTAACAACAGGTGCTTTATCGCCACCCGTGCAAGAACAGCGCAGCGCAATCATCACCGGCTTGAGCATTGAGCCAGCCGCATCATTTGATCTACGTTTTTCCTTCCAACCAGCTGGGCAAATACCAGACAGCGTGTGGATCAACGAGCTGCATTACGATAATGCCGGCACCGATCAAAACGAATTTATCGAGCTGATCATGGCTCCCGGCTACGATGGCACTCCAGCAGATTTTAACGTCGTGCTCTACAATGGAGATACGGCCAGCAGTGCAGTCGTTTACCAAACACTCAACGTGGGCAGCCAATTTATTCTAACAGATTTACCGAGTGGATATCGCCTTTTGCGAATCAGCCTGCCTGCCAATGGATTGCAAAATGGCCCTCGCGATGGGCTTGCTTTGGTCCATGTGCCGAGTGGCGAAGTCCGCCAATTACTTTCCTACAACGGCATTTTTACCGCTGGCAGTGGCCCAGCGGCGGGCATGACTTCTATCGCCATTCCAGTGAGCCAAAGCAACACAAGCACTCCCATCGGCTCATCCATCGGCCTGACTGGCAGCGGCTCGCAGGCGAATCAATTCACATGGGCCGTCTTCAATGGCGCGGCGACGAATGGCTCTCTCAACAATGGCCAAACGTTAAGTCCAGTTTCTCTATCCCAAGGAATTTCTTTTGATAACCTCCAACTCACGTTTTTGTTAGATACAGATCAAGATGGATTACCCGACCTAACAGATCCTGATGACGATGGTGATCTATTGGCGGATAGTGATGAGATTCTTTTTGGATCAAATCCGTTAGATGCATCATCCATCTATCAGCCAACATGGACCCGCGATGGCCCTGCATCGATCAACTACACATTTCCAACAATACTCGACCGCGCCTATCGCATCGAGCGGAGCATCGATTTGAATTCTTGGTCAAACTTTCAAACTTACGCAGGCACCGGAGCCTCAATCACCACGAGCCTGCCAATCACAGTGGACAATACCCGCCAATTTTACCGCCTTGCGGTTTCGGTGGACTGAGGGATTTACCCGAATCCATGTCGGCTCAGACTGCATCCGCCATGCCAAACATTATCTAATGCCAAATAAAAAACACCGAAGCCGTTTGTGGCGACCTCGGTGTTTGATTTAAAAAGACAATCGGCAGTCAAGCTGCCATATGTTGATCCTTTAGTTACGCTTTACGCTTGCGGCGGAGCAATGTGCATGCTCCAGCAAGACCGAGCAATGCGGTGCTTGAGGGTTCTGGGATAACGGATGTCGTAAATCCTGAAGACAAGTCTGTGATGGTGCCAGCACCTAAGAAAGCACCTACGTTTCCAACTACTGTCATTCCAAGACCCGCAGCTGTCGTAGCGTCCGGATTACCATATAAAAAGACATCATCAGAATTAGTGCCAATCGCGTAGAGTCTTGGTATATTTCCTAAGCCTGCTAGCTGAATAGTGCCAGCGGCTGCAATTCCAGGCTGGCCAGTCAAGTTCAGAAACGGTGGGGATAAAGGAGCGGTTGGCGCTCCGCTAGAATCAATACCGCGGCGCATGTGAGTAGGAATAGATCCAGTGATAGGCGAGCCAACAAACGCTTGAGTGGTCGTGTAAATGTTACCATTGTTAATCACCATATCGCCACCCACATTGCCAGTCAATGCAGCACTTCCATCAATATCCGCCCAAGAGTTAACTGAGGCGACACTGATCGGAGAAGCAGGATTTCCTGTTGCTGAACTCAAAGGGATACGCAATAAGTTTTGCGCACCGTTTCCGCCAAAATAATATCCATCTAATCCGCCACCGATGTTATTGAGGAATCCTCCCCGAGGAAACGAGCCACCATTCGCGGCTACCGCCAATCCACTGGCTGAAAGAGGTGTCGTGAAGGATCCTAGTGAATCGACTGTCCAGCTGGACGTGAACTGAGCGCGAAACAGGGTAAAGGTAGTATCACCCAAGGTTGGATTGCTCCCATTATTGCTGTAAGTGTAATTAAAATAAACTTGATTGTTGGCAGGATTGATCGCTAGCCCATTGACTTGCTCAAATGCACGACCAACTGAGCCGTAGCCAGGAATGAACGATTGGAGGTTTGAAAAAATCGTTGAAGGAGTAATCGCGTTCGTCACAGTATCGATTTTAAACTCGACGAGATTGTATGGTGAACTGTTACCTGCTGTCGTAGAATTCAGACCATAAATGAAATCAAAAGTTTGGGCCGTGGCGCTGTTGGCAAGCGCGAAGCCCAGCAATGCAGAGCCTCCGAGTTTTGCCGATGGGCCAAGTGAATCGCGAAGTCGGGTGAAAAGCGTATTTTTCATGTTGAGGTGAGTGATTGTATATAAGTGGTTTTCATCAGATTTTTCAAACTGATAAACTCGGTATGTAAGAAAAAAATCGCCATGTCAACTATTTTAGAATTTTTTAGAATTTTTTTCGCACCGCCTAATTGAGCCTATTAGAATGACACTTGCAAGAAGCGGGAAATGAAACTGCAAGATAAAATTGAGGTTAGCGGCATCTTAGGGTGAGATCGCATGCGCACGCTCAAAGCTCTCCGCGTTAGATTCTTTATCTATTTGCGTTTGGAAGGGATGGGCAAGATGCCTGCTTTCCGCGCAGCGTTGAGGTTGATGATTTGGTATTCGCACATGCTGGCTGCAGATACCATCGCTATCGGCGGCCGTCGTGGTGATATCGCTATATTTGATCCCGCGCATTTGCATGACATTCCATATGGCAAAAATTTGCATCAGGACGTTCTCTGTCGATTCCGATTGGTAGCCATCAAAAGCGGAAACGATGCCGGTTTGCAATGCCTCTTTGAGCAAGAGATCAACCCAAGGATGGTTTTCATTCACGTAGGCGGCAAATAGCCAACTATAGTCGGAATTTTCGCCCTCTGCGCCTTCTTCCGCCTCTTCCAAGACACCAAAGAGGCAGTCATTCACCGACCGAAGCGTCACGGTTTCGGTCTTCTCACCTTTGCTCTGTCCATTGACGAACAACTCCATTGAAATCTCCATGGGCACCACCTGCGAGATGCCGGACAATTTATCGTAGAAATAAGAAATCTTTGGATACACAAGAATGTTGCCTTCGGGTGTTTCCTCGACCACTCCCTCGTATTTGCTCTCCTTCATGAGATCGTTTGCCGCGATGACGAGTTTGAACTTATCACCTTTTTTCACCCCCTCGATCATGGCCCCGACTTGGCCTAACGAGTCACCATGATGATCACCCTCCCACATGGGGAAGAGCTCGTTGCTGGGATCGACGCGGGCGGTGCCGATGATGAGGGACGGGAAAATGTTATTTTTGGGATAAATGTCCGGCTCCCATTCCACTTCCGCTGCGGACACGAGCCCGCAGAACCCCAAGGCAGCCGCTAGCGTCAACGTATTTTTTGTGAACATCATTTTTCGTGTCATTGGCAGTCAGTTGCGTGGATTTAAAAAGAAATGCAACGAATTGGAAGGGAATAGATTAAGACTGGGGAAGCAATTTCGTCCTCTTTTCAACTGCGTTTTTTTCGATCATATTGGTTGGTGCGAAATGCCATCATCGTGGCCAGCGGTGTGAGAAAATGACCAATCGATGCGCAGCGCGCGTGCAGGCCATGTAGAGCAAGCGCGTATTGTCTGCCGCCAGCTCAGCGCGTGCGGTCGCATCGAGGCGAGGATCGAGTTCCGCATCTAACAAAGGATCCACTCCGAGAACGAAGACCACCGCTGCTTCCAGGCCAGTTGCGGCGCGGCCAATCGAGAGCAGGCAAAACGGATTTTGCGGTTGCGGCTCGTGCGCGTTGAGTTCTGCAACTAGATCGTTCCCAAGTTTGTGACGGAGGGCGGCGGCGATGGACTTGATGGCATGGCCTTGGGCATCGAGCACCAGCACGTTTCCGGCGAGATGCGGCGATTGAGCGTGCAACTGAACGATTTCTTCAACCAAGCGAACGATCACATCTTGAAAACTCGGGAGTTTCAAAACGACCGGCGCTTCACCGATTTCAAAAATCGTGGCCAAATCTTGCCCAGTCGGAGGATCGAGATCCGGACCTAGCTCTGGATGCAGTGGTGCCCGCAAGCACAAAAATTCCATGGCGAATTCGAGAATGGCGCGAGTCGATCGATAAGGAATGGATAGGCGGCTTGAGCGGCCACGAATGTCAATGCCCGCCGCAGTCCATGAATCACGGCGTTTGAGAAATCCTTGGGTAGGATCTGCTGCTAGAAAAAGCTGGCCGCCGGATCGCAAGGCAGCAAGCACTGGCTGGAACCAGACTTTTGCAAAAAATTGCGCTTCATCGATGAAGATAAAATCATACTTATGCAAACGTGATGGTTGCTCGCGAGAAATTTTCACAAACTGCAATGCCACTTCATGCCAATCCAATTCCTTGGCTTCCTTCAACGAGGCACGGTAGCTTTCTAACGTATTCCACACAAATTTGCGGCGGCTAGCGGTGAGAGCCATCAGCCGCCCACTGCGCTCGAGCTCTAAATATTCATCGAACGAAGCGATTCCGAGATCGCGCAGGTAGCCAATTTCCTCCGCCACATACTGCGGAGTGAGGCTGCTGTTTTGCCCGAGCATCAACATTTCAATCCGGCGTAGAGTATGTTTGGGAAATAAAATCGAGACCTCGCCCAATCTTGATGTTTTCATGGCCCATTGAAAAAATGTGCACCATTCAATGCGGCCTGCTGTGGGCATCAGCGTCTCAGCGCGGCGTTTCAGCTCCTGATTGAGCGGGCGATTGTGAGTCAGCACCAAAATCCTCGCATCACGATTTAAGCGAGCGGCAAAAAGTGCTCGATGAAGCAAGACGATCGATTTCCCGCTGCCAGCAGGTCCAGTGACCAAGCGCGTATCCAGACGATTGACCAAGCGCTCAGAATTAGGCGGCATAGATACGTCTAACTTGGCGAGCATTTCTTGGTGCACATCGAGAAATAACGGCGGCAATGCGCATGCTTCCGCCTGCAATCGCAGTGGCAACCGCCGCGGGGCATGTTGCTGGTGAATGAGCGACCCCGCATCGAAGCGCTCGCGCAGCATGGCCATCATCGGCTCGCTCATGGACGGTCCAGCCATCGCCTCGAGCACATGGGCAAAGCGCTCCGGCGGAGTTTGCTTCAAGCCCAAAAATGCGACTCCAGCCTGCTCTGTGCGCAGACGTTCGATCTGATCGATGGTGAAATCATGCACGTTAGGAAATACCACCAAACGCTGCACGGCGATGGCGGGATCTAACTCCTCAAATCCGCTTTGATTTTCCAAATCTGCTAGATTCAAGGTCTCCATTTCCTGAAAAAACGAAGGACTCAATGCCGCATCAGCTAGCTCTTGGCTCGTCGCCGCCACCCGGATCAAGAATGCATGGCACTCGCGCCATATCACCAAAAAATGCGGACCATCGGTAGCTTCTAACAAATAACGAACCGTGAATGCATCGCTCAATTTTTTCAGCAATCCAAACATCGTGATCACCGATTTTGATGCCGATGCGATCGGTTTTGGTGGAATGATGATAGCCATCGATTATCGCGCGTGGTGTCGTAGATGAGCAACAAGCGATGAAAATACTTGCGCACCGCGATGATACGATGTCATCGAATCCGCGCACTCTAACAAGTTTTTGGCAGCGATGACAATCGTCTTCAAGCGCGCACGCGTCACCGAGACATTCCATCGCTCGGCCTGGAAAAGAAAATCCGCCCGCTGGTGGATAAACGGCTGATGAGCCGCCGCCGTGCTGACGATGATTAAATCGCGCTCTTGTCCTTGGAAACGCTCCACCGTATCGACCACGATGCGACGGCGTAACTGCATACCGGAATCTGAAATGCCCAAGAGCTGACGGATGCGTGCCGCATGGGCGCGGAATGGCACGACCACTCCAATTTGCTGAGGCATCATGCCGAGCTGAACGGCCTCGCGGATGAGGCCGACCACGCATTGGGCTTCTTGATTCGAGCGCACCGTTTCCGTGCCAGATGATGAGCACTCTATCAGGCAGATGGCAGGATTTGCCCATAGCGCTTGCTGCGTGGGCACCGGTTCTAACAGGAGTTGAAGCGCATGCCGCGCCTTCAGCCGGTTTCCATAAAACACTGCTGATGGCCATTCTGCCAACGGCCCACTCAGGCGCCAACTTTCTTCTAACAGCGTATCGAATCCACGATTTTTTAATTGCCCAAAAATCGAACGAGCGCGATCTGTGGAGGCGTCATCCAGCACCACCGGAGGCAGTTGGCAATCGTCGCCAAAAAACAACCAACGCTGCCCACGCATCATCGCCATGATCGCTAACAGCGGCGTAATTTGGGATGCTTCGTCAAAAAGCACCGTATCAAATTCACTTTGGACTAAGCCACTGCGTGCCGACCACAAAGCAAACGGCGTGGCTCCCACCACGTATGGATCCCCACATTCGGGCAAGCCACATGTTAGAAAATTTTCATGGCACTCGAAGGAAAATTCTTCAATAGGCGGCAGGCCGATTTTGACAACGCGCACGGTAGAGCCGAGCAATTTACGAACGGCACCTAGCGCGTGATTGATCGCTCGATGCGTCGGCCCGGTAATGAGCACCCGCTCACCTTTTTCTATCAGCCGATGCACGACTTCGGACAACACCAGTGTTTTTCCCGTTCCGGGTGGACCTTGCACGAGATAGCAAAGATCGCTGGCAACGCATGCGGCGATCGCCTCTTTCTGCGAATCATGCCATGCGCGCTGGGTGCTGTTAGATTCGAGATCAAGCAACGTTTGCTCGTAAGATTCTGCATCCAAAGTCGCCTCAAGATTTCCCATCAATAATGGTAAAATAAAATTGCGTCCGCGCTCACTGGCGGCCAATGCCTCGATGGCTTTGGCGCAGAGATCAGTTAGATCAACGTGATCTTGATCCACGATCCATGCATGATCGCTCACGGCCGGCTTGGAGCCATGCTGCCAGTGAAGCTGGATGCCGTCATGATCTTCGCCCATGAACATGAATTTGCCGATCGGATCGCGCGGCGAATCTTGGCTCAATCGCACCAAATCCCCTTCGCGGAATCGGCACTCAGCCAGATCGGCAGTGTGATCCACTTGACTCAAGATCACGACTTTTGAGGAAACTTTCGCAACTTTCAATGGCCCTAACGCATAGCCATCACGGACGCGTTCATCGATCGGCTTGTCCCAAATTTTTTCACAAGCCTCACGCTGCAAAATAGCTTCTCGCCGCATCTTGAGGTCCAACTCATGCAGGTAGTTTTTTTGCGCTTCAGGTGAGTATTTCAAAGCACAAACCATACGGGATGATTGGGCGATGAAAAGCCTAACATCTGCCGACCTGAGCCGTCTTGAATGAAATGATTATTGCCCTTGATTAGCCCCGCTCGTCCTCCCTCGAAATGTGAGCGGATCGGGATCAACAAACTCAAAAACATTCTCGCAAAACACCATGAATTCGCTATGAACATGCCATGAAACGCGTCGGAACATTGCTCTTCTTCTCTCTTTTTTCCATCCTTCTGAGCAGTTGTGCCACTGATGTCATGAAGCGCATGGTGGAAGATAAGCAGTCAGTGGGAGTGCTAATGATTCGTCCTGAAGCGCCTATCGCCTCATCTGGCGGACTTCAATTTATTGGTGGAATTTTAACCTCTTATGAAATTCCGATCGAAGACTCCTTAAAAAAGCGTGTCGCCAAATATGACAATCATATCAAGACATCCATGGCTTTTGGTAAACAGATTGTGGATCGGCTGAAATCACAAGGGGTTGAAGCGCACCTGATTCAAAGTTTCCCGACACGCGATAGCGTATCCGGTGGAGGTAATTCAATATTGGCAGGCGTTGGTCGATTGTCCCCAGAACGTTTTCCTGCAGAAAGGAAAAGGTATGGAAGATATCTTGTCATCGTTCAAACCCTTGCAACCGGAGTTTCGGAGGGGCCATCAGGTGCTCAGGTCACTCCAATGACGACTATTCATTCGTATTTGCACGATTCAGCATCTGACGAAAAACTTGGCATTAAGGGTCTAATGGAACTCGGCAGAACATCCTTCGTAAGTTCCTCTGGATCATTCAACCCGCCTCTCGATGATGCGAATCGTGTGACGAGGGCTTTATTTCTGACGAAAGTCTTGAATGACTATAAAAGATAAATCGCGCGGAGGATTAGCGATTGAGATGTAAGAAGGCCATCATCCACCCATCACGAGTCCCAGATCAACACTTGGATCGGCGTTGGGTTGTAAGCATTGCAGGGATTGTTGAGCTGCGGGCAATTTGAAATTAGGCAAAGCACGTCCATTTCAGCCCGCATTTCGACATACTTGCCGGCATCGGAAACACCGTCGTCAAATTTGAGGTCTCCCTCCGCTGTCACCGGAACGTTCATGAAAAAGTTGATATTATGGGCGAGGTCGCGCTTGGTGACTTCGTAGCCAGACTTCGCCATTTCTAACAGGAATGTATCGCGACAGGAATGCATGAACCGCGTATTGAGGGCGTAGCGCACCATGTTGCTTTCTGCGGCGCAAGCACCGCCGAGCGTATCGTGCCGCCCGCAAGTGTCGGCGATGATCGTTAGCATCGTCCGGCACAGATTGGAGAGGAGCTTGGTGCCAGTGGTTAGGTAAATGGCGCCTTGCTCACGGATGGTGTCCTGTGCGCTGTAACGCTCACTGACATCGTCAGCCGAGAAGAAAAACGTATCAGCGGCTTGATTGCCCTCGATGTCCACGATGCGAAAGATTTGTCCTTTTTTGATCGGGTGCATCCAGCCATCACCGGCTAAAATGACTTCGTTGAAAGAAGCATTTTCGGGCTTTAATTCACTTTCGGTATAAATCAATGTGCTCATAGGTAAAGACGTTCAGCGAGGGTCATGGCGCGTGCGCATTCGGGGCGGAAATTGCGGCAAAAATCGTCTTCGCCGGGGGCCTCGCTGCGATTGACTTCCAATTTTACCTGCACCCTTGGATAAACTCCACTCGGCGCCAGCGGATGCGGGCAATTCGCAAGAACCACGAGCACATCCATCTCCGTGCGCAGCTCGATGGATGCGCCAGCTGGGCAATGCTCGGGCGCAAGCGCCATGCGTCCTTCGGCATCGACGGCGACCTTGCTAAAAAAATTCACGTTGGCCACGATGTCACGCAGGCCAAGACCATGTTTGCCCAACTCGACGAGAAAATTATCGTGCGCATTTCTCTGGAAACGATTTCGATCATTCTGGAAAGTGCTTGCGCCAAATTTTTCCGTCACCTGTGGGGCATGAATGTGGCCTCCCAGGGGATCGTGCCAGCCCAAAGAATCCTCGGTGATGGAAACCATTGCGTGTCCCATATCGCTCATCAGCACATGTCCACGGGTTAATTTTGCCGTATGAAGTGCCTTGAGTGTGTCGGGCACGTTCAGGCGGTCGAGCGGCTGCGTTGCATTAAAAAATAACGCGGAGACGTTGGCTCCGGCTTCCATCGCAGTGAGCCGAAGCATGCGATGGCGTGCGATGCGCAGGGACCACATCGATCCGCCGGGGAGAGTTTCTGTGAGTGATGTCATAAATGATTGAGCCGTGCCGTTTTTTGGTGAACCTGAGGGATGATAGAATCTGTTAGAGTAAGTTTACAAGAGAGCACCCCCTTGCAGGCCATAATTTTGTCGGTGATTTCCTTGAGCACATGAACCGGCCCTTGGACGACGAGAACTTCCATCCGGCGTTGATTTTCGAGCTGCACATGCATCGAGCTGATGACCTCGGCCACATGCTGGCGCTCGAGTTCAAAAAGACGCTGAACAAGCGTGCCTCTCGCTTCCTCGTAAACGAGCGCGATCATGCCCGCCATCACCGGATCGCCCTCAGCCGCCTCGCGGCGTTGAAGTGCGAAGTGTGAAATCATCTCCGCAATGGCCTTCGAGCGATTATCCAAACCGCGCTCCTCAACCATTTCATCCAACGCGCAATAAACATCGCGCGGCAACGAGATGCTGATCCGCTGGATCGCCTGCTTGCGGGCTGGTTTTTTCGCGGCGCGTTGGTTCATACAGTATTACTAAAAACAAAATTAATATTACTAACGACAAAAGTCAAGTGAGAGAAAAAACAAGCGTGCGATCACCCGGTGAAAAATCACTCCAATGAGCGGCTGGGCAAAAAGGCGCTCCATCCGGCGGCGGGTAACGCCCTTCTTCGAATTCGGACTTCTATTCCCACCGTCAATGGGCTAATCGTTCAGCAAAAATAGATGACAATCCAATACGAACACAGCCGCCCGATAAGCCGAAATGAATTCACGGGTTTACTCAGGCGATCGACACTCGCGGAGAGACGACCGATCGATGATTCATCTTGTATCGAAGCGATGCTGATGCACGCGAATCTGCTTTGCACAGCGTGGGATGGTGAGACACTTGTTGGAGTAGCCAGATCGGTTACAGATTTTGAATACTGTTGTTACTTGTCTGATCTCGCCGTAGATCTTGCCTATCAGAAACAGGGAATTGGTCGTGAGTTGATTCGTCTGACTCAGTCCAAGCTCGGAGAAAGAGCCAAGATCATTCTACTATCTGCACCTAAAGCCACTGAATTTTATCCAAAGATCGGATTTAAGCGCCATGATTCCGCATGGATTCTCCCTGCAAAAAAAAACCTAGAATGAATACCACGCCTAACATGCCGACTCACCCAACGGCGGGCAACGTCCTTCTTTGAATTCGGGCTTCCCGTCCCACCGTGGATGAGCTGGCCTCCCGCGACCAATTGGGGACGGCTTGGATTATTGTCATCGATGCGCAGATATGCTTGAAACACCTTGATGCCTGTGACTCACCATTCTCCGGTAGATGAAAAAATCGCGCTCTTCCGCTCGCTCTTTGCCGGGCGTGCCGATGTTTATCCCATTCGATTTGTCAGTAAAAAGACAGGGAAGGCCGGATACTCGCCGGTTTGTGGAAATGAGTGGGCTCGGGGAATTTGCGAAAAGCCGCGGATCAAATGCAGTGACGTGCGGGCTTTCCAAAAAGGAACTCAAGGCAGCCACAGACCGACTCGCGGCGATTCCGGACTGCGAGCCACGCTTGATCATTGCCACGGGTCGATACGTTGGCGAGGGTTTCGACGACTCACGACTCGACACGCTCTTCCTCACCATGCCCATTTCGTGGAAAGGCACCATCGCCCAATACGCCGGGCGACTCCACCGCCTTCACGATGGCAAGAAAGTCGTTCGCATCTATGATTACGCCGATCTTGATGTCCCGATGTTGTCACGGATGTTTGACCGCCGCTGCGAAGGCTACGAAGCCATTGGCTACACTATCCTTCTTCCCGCCAGTGCACTGCCGGGGTGGCCAGTAGAAGTCCCGCTTCCGCTCGATCCCCTGTGGAAAAACGACTACGCCGCCAGCGTGCGACGCCTGATCCGCGATGGTATCGATCCACCACTCGCCCGCCTCTTCGTCCATGTCACCCAAACGCATCATCCAGAGGCCCGCAGTGCCAGTGAGAGTTTTCTCTACCAACGGCTGCAGACTCTGCCGAGCACTAAAGACCGCTTTCAACTCAACGCCCACTTGCCCATTCCTTTCGATGATCGCGGGAGTTTGGAAGTGGATTTCCTTTGCTCCGTCAAAAGGCTCGTTATCGAACTCGATGGCGAGCAACACCTTGGCGACGTGGATGCCTACCGCCGCGACCGTCGCAAAGACATGCTTCTTCAGGAAAACGGCTATTTGATCCTGCGTTTCCTAACCACTGATCTCGGCAAGAACCTCGACCGTGTGCTGGACACCATTCACCGCGCACTCGCACATTCAAGCGAATCTTCTTCTTCCCCTCCCGCTCGGATTTCATAAGCTCCGCCATATGGCAAGGGCTCAGAAGACGATGACAGAATTGGAGCAACTCATCCACGAGATGAAACTCACCCTGCCGGCCAAGCAAGACTGGCGTTCGACCGATGAACAGGAAATCACCCGCCGTCAAATCCGCGCCCTCGAGTTTCCACCCGCGATTCGAAATCTCACTCCGGCTCACAAAATCCACTCCACTTTCGAGGTGCAATCGCCTGAGAGCAGCCTGATCTATCAGGTAGAAATCTTCGACCTCGCCCAACGCAGATTTTTCTCCACTTCCCCGGACTTCGCCCACAACGGACTCGGCACCTGCAAGCACACCGAAGCCGTTCTCTACCAACTCAAAAACTGTTTTCCGGAACTTTACAAATCCGTGCTCAAACAAGGCAGCGAACGTTGTGACCTCGTGCCTGACCACGCTACAAAAAACCTCCGCTTGCTCAACCCTGATGGCATCGATTTGCCCACAGCCTTCCGCCAGAAATTTGACAAATCCGGCTTGCTCAAACCCGGCAACGATCTTCTCAAAATCTTCGCCAGCGCCGGCGAAATCCCCGACAAAGCATTCCGCATTTCCATTGAGGTCGCCCCCTTTCTCGAAGCGCTGCAAAATAAGCGTGAGAGCGTGCAACTCCGGCGCGACTACGAGCAGCGCGTCCAGTCCGGCGAGTATCCGGCGCATGAAACGAAACTTCCGCTTTTTCCCTACCAGCGCGAAGGAATGCTCCACCTTGCGTTCACCGAGCGCGCCATGGTGGGCGATGAGATGGGCCTCGGGAAAACCATTCAAGGCATCGCCGCCGCCGCCCTGCTACACCGCATGGGCAAGGCGAAACGCTGCCTCGTCGTCACGCCCGCCTCACTCAAAACCGAGTGGGAGGAACAAATCGGAAAATTCACCCATCTGCCATGCGAGGTCGTCTATGGCACCCGCCACGAACGCGCCGCCGTCTATCAGAACCCCGCTGGCTTCTTCATCATCGTCAACTACGAGCAAGTCCGTAGCGATGCGCTCGACATCAACGAAGCACTCAAGCCAGACATCGTCATCCTCGATGAAGCCCAGCGCATCAAGAACTGGGTCTCGCAGACCGCCCGTGCGATCAAGCGCCTGCAAAGCCGCTACGCCTTCGTCCTCACCGGCACCCCCATTGAGAACCGCATCGATGAAATTTACTCCATCACCGAGTTCCTCAATCCCGCCGTTTTCGGCCCTTTGTTCCGTTTCAATCGCGATTTCTATCTCTTCGATGAAAATGGCAAGCCACAAGGCTATCAGAATCTCGATGTGATGCGCGAAAAACTCAGACCCATCGTGCTCCGCCGCCGCAAGTCCGAGGTCGAGACCGAACTCCCCGAACGCACCGATGAAACCCGCTTCATCGATCTAACAAACGGCCAGCGCCAGGAGCACGATGAATACGCCCGAGAAGTCAAACAACTCCTCGCCCGTGCCCAAAAGCGCCCATTGCGCAAGGAAGAGCACGAGATCCTCATGCTCCTGCTCGCGAAAATGCGCATGGTCTGCGATACCCAGTTCATCCTCGACAAGGAAACCCGCGTCTCGCCCAAGCTCGATGAACTCGTCGAAATTTTTGACACCGCTCTATCCGATGCCGATACCAAAATCATCGTCTTTTCCGAGTGGATCGGCATGCTCACCTTAATCCGCACCCACCTTGAAAAGCGCAAAATCGGCTTTGCCTGGCACACCGGCAGCGTCCCACAAATCAAGCGACGCCGAGAGATCAAAGCCTTTAAGGAAGACCCCGCTTGCCGGATTTTCCTCAGCACCGAATCCGGCGGCGCGGGCCTCAATCTCCAAAACGCCAGCATCGTAATCAATGTCGATCTGCCATGGAACCCCGCCAAGCTCGAACAACGCATCGCCCGCGCTTGGCGCAAGGGTCAGCAGCGCCCTGTCACTGTCATCAACCTCGTCGCGCGCAACACCATTGAGCACGGCATGCTTGGCACCCTCGCACTCAAACAAGGCCTCGCCGATGGCGTGCTCGACGGCATGGGCGATCTCGCCCAAGTGCAGCTCAAGGGCAATGGCCAATCCTTCCTCACCCGCCTCCAACAAACCCTGCTCGTCGGCGAGAATACGATTGTCAGAAAATCCACTCGCAAACCCGCATCGAGCGACCCCGGAGCCGACTTCGCCCGAGCCCTGCGTGCCGAGATTTCCAGCCAGCTCGTTTCTTGCGAAGAACAATTCGTCTCC
>RDZR01000050.1 GCA_004294095.1 Verrucomicrobiota bacterium | reverse complement strand
ATTCGGTGCGTTGCAACTTCACTTCGAGTGGCGCTTGCCAGAGTCCCGCGCTGTCAATGGCCAGCAAGGCGGAAATAGCGGCGTGTTTTTGATGGGCTTGTATGAGGTGCAAATTTTACAAAGCCATGAAAACCCGACGTATCCCGATGGCCAAGCTGCCGCAATTTATGGGCAATTGCCGCCATTGGTCAACGCGACCGCTCCGCAAGGCGAGTGGCAAAGTTTCGATATCACCTTTGTGCCGCCCGTTTATCGAGGGAGAAAATGCGTGAAGCCGGCCATCGTCACCGTGATTCATAATGGCGTGGTGGTGCAAAACGCCGAGGAATTGATCGGCCCCACCCAACATCAAAAGCTAGCTGAGTATCCAGACAGCCATCCAGAAAAAGGCCCATTGAGTTTTCAATTTCATGGAGATCCTGTCGAGTTTCGCAATATGTGGGTGAGGCCACTTGGCGAGCGTGATACTGCCAAATAGTGGTTTTTTAATAAAAATTTCTTCATTCTACTTGCTCGAACGCTCAATCTTTTTTTATTTATACCCACCATGAAAAAAACCATCCTCTGGATTCCCTCCATGATCGCGTTGTTCGGCCTTGCCGCCTGTGACAAAGCGGAAAAAGCACCTGAAAAGCCGGGCGTCCCAGCGGAAGCTGCGGCCAACGAAACCCCAGCCACGCCAGGAACACCTACGGAAAAGCCAGTAACTCCGCCGCCGGTTGAAAAGCCAGCCATCCCTGCACTGGCACCTGAGCAACGCGCGGCGGTGCTTGGGTTTGCGCGTTATTTGCCAAAAAATGCTGACATGGTTCTTAGTTACCAGAATGGCAAAGACACCGCGACTCGCCTCAAAGGCACCCAATTATGGAAACTCATCAGTTCCGAGCTGGGCATGAGCCCCGAGCCAGCCGCGAATGATGAATTTGCCGAGGATGCCGAAGCAGAAGCGGGTGAAGATGCCGCACCTGAGCCAATCGGTCCGGCGATGTTATTCGAAAAAGAATTCACGCTGGCGCTGCTGCAGCCAACATCTGAGCAACTTGGACTTTTTTCCAAGGCGAATGCACGCGTCGCCTATTTCCAAGCTGAAGTGTGGGGCGCTGCCATCATGAATGCGATCAAAGCCGGCAGCTCGGCGGACCTTTCAAACATCATGAATGCTTCCCCATTCGAGCCATACACCAAGCTGCTCAAGGATCCGGCATCCGGCATGGCATTGATTGATCAACTTCAGATGCCTCCTATTTTGATTTCCTTCAAAGTGGAAGAAGCCAAAAAACAAGAAGTTTTGCAGTTCATCACCGGACCGATCGCGGGGATGACGATGATGGCAGGGGATATGATCGAGCCAGTCACCCTTGAGACGGCGGGGCAATCTTTCCAAGGCTACAAAATGTTAGGCGCAAAATTATCTGAGCAAATGAGCCAAGGCCGAGCCGAGATGGATGCTTCTCTCGGTGCCGAAACCACAGATGCTTTGATCGCCAGCATTGCCAAAAAAGACCTACTGCTCGCTACCGGAACGATCGGTGACTATGTCGTCATTTACTTAGGTGGCACCGCAGAAGGGCTAAATCTAACAACTGATGTGGCGACTTCTCTTGCCGCAAGCGATGAGCTCGCCTTCATCGATGCTTATGAGAAAAAACCACTCGCTGCATGGCTTTATGCAGAAAAAGATCTGAGTGTGCAAACGATTGAAAATGCTGCCGGGCTTTACACTTACCTCAAGGGCTTGGTCAATGGAATCACGTCCGTTGAAGGCATTTCGGATTCACGCGATTTGTTAGAGCTCGTGCAAATTTTTGAAGATCGAGAAAAAGCGGTGACTGCCTTGGCGACTTATGACTGGAGCGGGATGGCTGCCTACTTTGAAGAAGGCCTCAAAATTGATTTCCATGGGAATTCGGACTTCGGCATGATCGATTACAAAACGAAAAACCAAATGGCTAAGTTAGGCGATGCCGAGGATGTGCTTCTTTTCATGAACTACAGCACTCTAACAGAATACGATCAAAAATCCAGTGAGATGTTAGAAGCTCTGGTTCATACTGCTTACGAACTTGCCACCAAAATTGCAGAAGTGCCGAGTGAGATGCCGGAGATGATGCAATTCAAAAACATGACGCAGCTTTTCGATACCCAGTTCCGCACGGACGCGATTGCTCTTTGGCAGGCCTATTCAGACAACTTCGGCGCAGGCCTCGGCCAGGAATCCGCATTGGTCATCGATCTCAATGGTTCCGCTCCAGCTGTGCCAGGGCTGCCGCAGGCGTTGATTGATGAAGGGAAAGTGCCACGGATTTCATTGATCTCTCCGGTCACTGATCGGGCAAAAATTTCCGCGTCATGGACTCAGATGAATGAAACGACGACCTCCATGCTTGGCAAAATAAGTCAAATGGTAGGCCAAGACATTCCAATGCAAAAACCCTTGAGCTCGGAAAAAGATGCCTTCACGACTTGGTTTTTCCCACTGCCATTTTTCAATGATGATTTCCTTCCATCGGTTACTTTGAGCGATCAGTGGTTCGCCGCATCAACTTCCAAAAATCGTGCGGTTGATCTGTTAGGAAAAGCCGCTGCTGCGGAGCCAGTCGAGGCGAGTGGTCTTCAGTTTTCCATGAACATGACGCTGCTGCAAACCTACGCTGATGAGTGTTTGGAGCTTTACCGCAAGCATGCGGAGGCAATGACGGGCCAACCCGTCGATGAGGAAATGCTCGCGGATACAAAATCATGGATCGAGGCCACGCGTGATTTGCAATCGATCAAAGCTCACAGTTATGTGGTAGATGGTAAAGGCATGGTTCGTATTCATTTCAAAACGAAGTAATGAACATCGAGCCGATCGGGATCATTCGTTCCTGCTTTGGCGAGAAATTTGCGATCCCACGCCAGCCAGGACTGTGTCCTAGCGCGTGGGGTCGGCTTTTGTTAGATGCCTCGTTGATGCCGCATGAATCGCTGCGCGGCATCGAGCAATTCTCCCACCTTTGGCTCATTTTTGGCTTCCACCGTCATCAAGACAAAGCGTGGCATCCGACGGTGCGGCCGCCGCGGCTTGGGGGAAATCAGCGAGTCGGGGTTTTTGCCAGCCGTTCCACCTTTCGTCCGAATGGATTGGGTCTTTCAGTGGTGCGCTTGGAGGGCATCGATTGGGATTCCAAAAATGGCAGCACACTTCTGTTAGGTGGCATCGATCTAACAGATGGAACGCCGATTTACGATATCAAACCTTACTTGCCTTACGCGGATTTCGTGTCAGATGCCGATGGAGGATACGCCAAGCAGCAGCCCGCATGCCTTCCGGTGCAGGTGGAGACGGCAGCCCAGCCAGCATTCGCGGCATTGCCAGTGCGTGCGCAGCGCACGATCCAAGAGGCATTCGCGCTGGACCCGCGGCCTGCGATCCGCGCCGAGGATGAATCACCTCGGGTTTACGCTGCCAAGCTTTGCGGGCACGATGTATCCTTCGATTTTCTGGACGGCACCTGCCGCATTTTACAACTCAGGCCGAGTGATGATGCTGGGCTGTTAGATATCTAACAATCAATGCTCGCGGCAGAATTGCTCGAAGCGAGTCAATCCTTCATTGAGCACGTCCAAGGTGGTGCAGTAACTCAAGCGCAGGCCATCGTCATAACCAAATGCCACTCCTGGCACGGCGGCCACCTTGTAACGCGCTAACAATTTATCGCATAGATTGATTGATTTCAGGCCAGTTTTTCCAGTGTAAACAAAGAAGTAAAAGGCACCTTGAGGCTCGACGACGCGGATGTTAGGAATCGCCTTCAAGCGAGCAAACATGAATTGGCGCTTGACATCATACTCGCCGCGCAAGTCTTCGATGAATGATTGATCGCCTTGCAGCGCAGCCAGCGCACCGTATTGCGAAAAGGTATTGGCGTTGGAAATGGTGTGATTTTGGATTTTATCAATGGCATCGGCAAAGTGCTTTGGTGCGGCGGTGTAGCCGAGACGCCAGCCTGTCATCGAATACGCCTTGGAGAAGCCGTTGACGGTGATGGTGAGATCGAACAATTCCTTGCTGAGCGAGGCAATCGAAACGTGCTTGGATTCGCCATACACGAGTTTTTCATAGATCTCATCTGATAGAATGACGATGTCTTCGCCGAGCGCAATTTCACCCAGTGCGAGAAGTTCTTGCTCAGAATAAACTGCTCCGGTCGGATTTCCCGGTGAGTTGATGATGACCATTTTGGTGGCAGGTGTCATCGCGTCTTCAAATTGCTCAGGAGTCATCTTCCAGCCTGTGGATTCTTGAGTCTCCACGATGACTGGCACACCGCCGGCGAGTCTCACCATTTCTGGATAAGAAACCCAATAGGGCGATGGAATGATCACTTCATCACCTTCTTCCACCACGGCCAAAATTGCGTTGTAGCAGGCCATTTTGGCACCGCCAGTGACGCAGATTTGGTTTGGCTGGTAGGTGAGTTGGTTGTCTTTGGAAAATTTTTCGACGAGTGCTTCGCGCAACTCAGGAATGCCGCCGGCCGGTGTGTATTTGGTTTTACCAGCAAGCAAAGCTGCAATCGCAGCGTCTTTGATGAACGATGGAGTATCCACTTCTGGCTCGCCACCTGCGAGTGCATAGACTTCTTCACCTCTCGCGACCATGGCCTTAGCTTGAGCGGTGATGGCAAGAGTGAGTGATGGATTAACTTGGGCGATACGAGATGAGATGCTTTCCATGATGGGCTGGATGATTGAGGTTATCCGGCAGATCCGGGGCTCGTCACCATCAGTGGTTTGGGTCTCGCCGGAATGCGCGGGCGGCCTTTGTGGGGCTTGGGTGAGGCGGTGGCAAGCCGAAATGCGTGACCAATTAGCGCCTAGGCCGACGCTCCATCACCAGCCGTGCTAAGACGATGGGCATCGCAGCCAGCACCATGGCCAATGCGGCTGTTTTCCAGCCCGGATAAACGCGTGCGGATTGGCGATCTAACGCAGAAATGGATTCGGCGACGACTTGTTCTTTCGGCACGTAAAAAAATTCCCGCGCGCTCATTTCGGATGCTGCGCTGGTCCTTTGTGCCGCTTTGCCAAATCCAGTGTGCACTGGCCCCGGGCATACTGCGAGAACGGGAATGTTGTAATCTAACAACTCAATGCGCAGTGCTTCTGAGAAGCTCGTCACATACGCCTTGCTGGCAGCATAAACGGCCAAGTCTGGAATCGGCACCAAGCTCGCGATGGAACTAACTTGCATGATCGCGCCGCCGCCACGATGAATCATCTCTGGCACAAATGCGTGGGTGAGATGGGTCAGTGCTTCAATGTTCACATGCAGAATGGCTTCAATTTTTTCCCAATCTGAAGTGGAAAATTCGCCATAATCACCCAAGCCCGCGTTGTTGATTAACAGATCCGGCACGAAGCCCGAGCGGTGCACTGCTTCGATCAGTTGCTGCCGCTCGATGGCCTGTGAAAGATCTGCTGGATAAGTCGCTACCGCCACGCGCGGGAACTCGTTACGAATACTTTCAGCCAAGGCTGTTAGATGAGATTCGCGACGGGCGACGAGGATCAGCTTGTCCACGCGACCTGCCAGTTGGCGCGCATACTCTTCACCGAGGCCCGATGAGGCACCGGTGATGAGCGCGCATGAATAAGTGCGTGGACTGCTCATGATTCTGTTAGATCACATGATCTGAGTTTCGCCATTGGCTCCTTGAGTCACCTGCACCACGCGCAGTGGCAAGCGAATCAGGATCTCCCCATCACAGCCGATATCGATTGAAAACAGACCGGTTTCTTGGAAGCGAAGGCCTTGCAAATTCATCACGATATTGCGCGTAACGAATGGCACATTTTTCGGAAGTTGCACCTCGAATTCAGGCTCGATAGGCATGTTGTTAGGATCGAGAGGCTCGCCATCCTCGTTGATGATATTGATCGAAAGTTTGTGTTTTCCGGCATCCTCTGGGGTGAAGCAAAAACGCATGGCCAAAGCGCACGCAGGATGCACGACAGGCAAAGCCCGAGCTGCCAAAGTATCGAAGGTTCCAGTGATGACGAGTTTCCCGTTATAATCAGCGGCGAAATCGCAGAGAGTGGCAATTTGAATATCCATAAAAATAAGTGAGTTTCTAAATCGTAGGTTAATCGGCCCAATTCAACTGAGCGCGGCCTTGTTGTTGAAGAGATCTCGCCTCCGCGTAAAGCTCAATTGCTCAGCTGAGGAAGTTTTCACCGGTGATTGCCAAATCTATGCCGCGATGAGTGGAGGATGTGATTTTTTGCTGGTGTTGCTGATTTTTTTTGATCCCGAGCTCGTCATTTCGAGGGCTGCGGCGATGCAAAATTTTTTAGGCAGCGAAAGTCGTCCAATGCAGGCGTGCAAGCCTAATGGATCCATTTCAACAGCAAATTCTAAGGACGCTTTCGGAGGATAAACTCCTATGCGTTTAGTGGCCTAACATCCATGGCCGAGAAGTGGCGCGTGAGGCATTGAGTTTGCCAAGTTTGGTTTCACGGGTGAGGGTGGGTTTCACTTTTTTTCCCGTTCCACAACCGCAACTGCTGCTGCACGTGTGAGTGCCACTGATTTTCGGCTCGTGGCGGCTGCGCTCGTTCACGCTATGGGCGCGGCGCACCGATGGACTCATGATGGAGAGATTAGGGGCTAAGATGAGGCGGCTGGCATCAGCCGAGCATTCAGGACAAACCGCAGGATCATTGCGGGTATCAATGCTGCGGAAGAGGTAAAATTCGCCACAGTCATTGCAGTGAAAATTGTAAAGAGGCATGGTTTTTTTAGGACGTAAGAGATGAAGACGCGCAGTTTAGAAAGATAATCCATGGGGTGCACCGTGAGCGCACCCCATGGACGAAATTCAGAATGCAGTCGCTAGGTCTTTGCCAGGCGTAACGCTTGCAGTTGGGCCGTGAGCATTTGGCATGATATCGAAGTCAAAGATTTCGGTAGGCAACCAAAGAGTGGCGCAGGCGTTCGGAATATCAACGATGCCGCTGATGTGTCCTTCAACAGGCGCGGTGCCAAGAATCGCATATGCTTGCTCACCGGTGTAGCCAAATTTTTTCATATACTCGATGGCATTCAAGCAGGCCATTTTGTAGGAGACGAATGGATCGAGGTAATGTTGCTTACCTGATTCATCGACGGAAATGCCTTCGAAAATGATGTGGCGCTTGTATTCCGGTGTGAGAGGGCTTGGTAAAAATAGCGGGTTGCGGATGGCGTATTTTTCCATTCCACCTTTGATCAGTCCCACGCGGAGATCAAGGTATCCAGCCATTTCAATCGCGCCGCAGAAGGTGATTTCACCATCGCCTTGGCTGAAGTGGATATCACCCATCGAAAGTCCTCCGCCTTTGACATAAACGGGGAAATAAACTTTCGAGCCACGCGTTAAGTTTTTAATATCGCAGTTTCCTCCGTGCTCACGCGGTGGAACGGTGCGCGCACCCTCGGCGGCAGCGGCATCGCGGGCTGCACCTGATAAGCGCCCCATGTGTGCGGTGTCTGCGTATGGAAGGGCGCATAGCGGTGGCACGCGATCAGGATCGGTGTCGAAAAGCTCTTTTTCGCGGGTATTCCAAGTATCGAGAAGCTCGCGCGAAGGCAAGCAGCCGATCAATCCCGGGTGCATGATGCCGGCAAATTCACAATTCGGGATGTGACGTGATGAGGCATAGATGCCGTGAAAGTCCCAGCATGCTTTGCGCGCATCTGGGTAATGATCGGTCAAGAAGCCGCCGCCGTTGGTTTTTGCAAACAATCCGGTGAAACCCCATTGGTATTCATCAAGCACGCCGACGTCTAAGATGTCCACCACGAGCAGGTCGCCAGGTTCAGCGCCCTCGACGCCGATCGGGCCGCTGAGGTAGTGCACTTTGGATAAATCAACCACGTGAATGTCCATCGCGTTGTCATCATTTTTGATTTGGCCGCCGGTCCAATCGATGCACTCGACGCGGAATTCGTCGCCAGGTTTCACCATGGCGACCATTGGGATATCGGGATGCCAGCGGTTGTGAAGGCAGTCTTGTGACTCTGGGGTTGCTGATAAATCAACTTTGATCAGGGTATTCATAGGCATAGTAATTTAGGTTTGGCAATTGAGAGAGTGTTTTAGACTGAAAGCATGGTTTTGATTTCCTCAGCATCGACATCTTCGCGCCGTGCTCTGCGGATAAGGTGGCCTTTATCGATGACTGCGAGCGCATCGCAGGTATCAAGCACAAAACTCAGCAGCTGTTCGCTGACGATGATGGTGAGTTTTCGCATGTCGCGAATTTCCCGCAGGCTACGTGAGATGTCTTTGATGATCGAAGGTTGGATGCCTTCAGTGGGTTCATCTAACAAGAGAACGGATGGATTCGTCATCAAGGCGCGGCCAATCGCGAGCTGTTGTTGTTGGCCACCCGAGAGATTGCCACCGCGGCGTTTGCGCATTTCCTGGAGCACTGGGAAAAGCGAATAGATTTCAGAAACGGCATCTGGACTCACTTTGCCTTTGACTCCAGAAATCAAGTTTTCATAGACCGTCAGGTAAGGAAAAATCATGCGCCCCTGGGGAACATAAGCCACTCCATTGGCAACTCTGCGATAAGATGGCATCGTGGTGATGTCTTTGCCATCCACGGTGATGGTGCCAGATTTGCTGGGCAACATGCCAATGAGCGCGCGAAAAAGGGTCGTCTTTCCCATGCCATTGCGGCCAACAATGCCTAGAATTTCTGCTTTGGGTGTCTCGAAAGTGATATCTGGAATAACGACGCTTTGGCCGTAGGCGACTTGAAGATTATTTACTGAAATCATCGTAGATAGGGATAGAAATTAATGGCCGATGTAAACATCGATGACTTTGGGATCTTGGCTGACTTTATCCATCGATCCTTCTGATAGAATTTTCCCAAGATGCATCACCGTCACGCGGTCGGCAATTTCTCGGACGAATTCCATATCGTGCTCGATGACGATCACGGAGCGATTTTTAGCGATGCGGCGGATGAGTTCGGCTGTGGCAGTTCGCTCGCGCACACTCATGCCGGCCACGGGCTCATCAAGCATGATGACCTCTGGGTTTTGCATGAGCAGCATGCCAATTTCGAGCCACTGTTTTTGGCCGTGGCTCAGAATGCCGGCCTCGGTATCGAGCCGATCGGAAAGGCCAATTTGCTCAGCTACCGAGTTGCATTGATTGAGGATCTCTGCGGTGCGGCGGAACAACAAGCAGCCCAGCACGCCGCGTCCTGTCGGGTGGGATAATTCAAGATTTTCGAAAACAGTTAGATTTTCGTAAATCGATGGATTCTGGAATTTGCGCCCGATGCCGGCACGAACAATTCGATATTCACGTTTGCCACGCATTTCTTTGCCATGGAATTTGATGGAGCCAGAAGTGGCGTTGGTTTTGCCACAAATTAGATCCAGCACCGTGGTTTTTCCGGCGCCATTGGGCCCGATGATCACATGAATGTGATTGCGAGCGAGATAGAAATTGAAGCCATCGACAGCTTTAAATCCATCGAAAGACACGCCGAGGTCTTCGATTTCGAGAATATTTTCGTTATTATGGCTCATCAGAAACGGGGTTGGAGCTAGGAGTATTTGGTGCTTTTGCGGGTTCTTGCTTGTTGCGATTGAGCCATTTTGAGGCATAGGGCTTAAGCATCGGAATTTTGTCAGCGAGGCCCGCAAGGCCATTTGGGAAGAACATGACGACGGCGATGAAGGTGCCGCCCATCAGATACAGCCAGAGATTTGGAAAATCTTCCGAGAATGTCGTTTTTCCATAATTGACCAGTAAGCATCCAACAATGGCCCCGAGCACTGAGAGGCGCCCCCCCACTGCCGTGAAGATGACCATCTCAATCGAAGGAACGATGCCGACGATGGAAGGTGACATGAAGCCGACCTGCAGCACGAACATTGCGCCTCCCAGACCGCTGACCATCGCCGCAAAGGCGAAAATGAATGAACGCACCATGGCCACATCGTATCCGGAAAATCGGACTCGATCTTCGCGATCTCGTATGGCAACCAGCACGCGACCTAGACGAGTGTTGATGATGTATTTCGCAGAAAAAGCGACTAGAACAAGCAGTGTTGCACTTACGAAATAAAGGATAAATTGGGCATTATCAGAGCGGATGTCCCAGCCGAGCAGAGTGCGCAAGTCCGTGATGCCATTTCGTCCGCCGGTGTAGCCTTGGTTGCCATCGATGCCGAGTGAGAAAATAAGCGCGATCGCTTGAGTGATGATCGAGAAATAAACCCCTCCTACTCGTCTGCGGAAAAGCGCCCAGCCAATGAAAAAAGCAATGATCCCTGGCACTATAAAGATCGCAAAAATGGTGAAAGGTAAGCTCTTGAATGGTTCCCAGAACCAAGGCAGCTCGGTGAGCTGATTCCAGTCCATAAAGTCAGGAATACCGGGCGTGGACTGAATTGCGGTGGTTACAGGATCGGATGCTTCTAATTTAAGAAACATTGCCATGCAGTAGCCGCCTAGTCCAAAGAAGACGCCTTGACCCAAGCTGAGCACGCCGCAGCGCCCCCAGAGTAGCACCAAGCCAACGCCAACAAAGCCGTAAGTGAGGTATTTCCCTACCAAATTCAGCCGGAAGATCGGCATGGTGAGAGGGAAAATGACGAATATGAAGAGGATGAAAATCCCGAAGGCGATTGCCTCTGCTCTTGATTTGAAAAGTGAGCGGAACAAAGTTTGCATAGTATAATCGGATAGAATGTTCGGAGTGTGTTAGATCACTCAGTTGCCACGGACTTTGCTCGGGAAGAGTCCCTGCGGGCGAATCATCAACGCGATGACAATCACGAGGAGCGTCGCCACTTTGCCTTTGGTGCCGTCTAAGAAAAATTCCAAAACCGACTGCGCTTGAGCGATACCGAAGGCGGATGCAATGCATCCTAGCAAACTCGCGGTTCCCCCACCTACGACAACCAAGAAAGCATCGACAATGTAACGGCTGCCACTATCCGGTCCAGTGGAACCAATCGTGGTAAAAGCAGCACCTGCAATGCCTGCGATGCCACAACCGATGGCAAAGGCCAAACGATCGACTTGTTGGGTATGAATTCCCACTGCGCCACTCATTTTACGGTTTTGGACGGTCGCTCTTAAGCGTAAACCAAACTTTGAGCGATACATAAAGAGCATCAGCGCAGCAGTGACGATGATTGATAATCCTAGAACAAAAACCCCGTTGATTGGGATGTCTAACCCTTCTTTTAAAGTGTAGGATCCCATGAGCCAGTCAGGGAGGGTCGGCGTCACTTCACGTGCACCGAAGATCGAACGATACCCTTGTTGTAAAATCAAACTTAAGCCCCATGTAGCAAGTAAGGTGTCCAGTGGCCTGTGATACAAATGCCTAATCATTAACCACTCTACTAAAGCGCCGACGAGCGCGCATATAAAGAATGCAAATATGATGGCGCAAATGAAATAATACGGGCCAAAGGCAGGCGCGTATTTATGAGTAAGGTTGGAACAAAGGAAAACGGTGTAGGCACCCAGTGCCATGAACTCACCGTGGGCCATATTGATGACACCCATTTGTCCAAAAATTAAGGCTAAGCCCAGTCCCATGAGTAGTAGCACACTAAACAAACTGAGGCCAGAGAAGCCCTGCATGATAAAGATGCTCTGAAGTTCTTCTGCGGTATATCCTTCAAACATAGATTGGTTTATTAAAAATTACGGGCTTTTCAACGATTCAAAATGAGGCGAAATTAAAACAAATAGGTGCGGGATCTGCCCAAAATATAGAATATATGAGAATCACCCGCACCTACAGCAGCAAACAAAAAATACTATATCTTATTGGTAACCTTCTGGGAATGGATCTGGTTCGATGAGTTCTGACTCATAAAGCACCTTTGCTTGGCCGTCAGTTTGCCATTGGCCAATCCGTAACTTGCTCCAGAGGTGATGATTTTCGTGCACTTTAACATACCCTTCTGGTGCATTGTCCATTTCGATGCCTGGGGAAGCGGCTCTTATTTTATCGATGTCAAAGCTATTTGCTTTTTCGACAGCTTTTTTCCACAACCATGGGCCTAGGTAGGCCGCTTGAGTCACGTCACCGATGACAGAGTCCGCGCCATACTTTTCTTTGAAGGCAGCTACGAAAGCTTTGTTCGCAGGGTTGTCCAAGCTTTGGAAATACTTCATGGATGAGTAAAATCCAACCAAGTTTTCCCCGCCAATGCCGAGCACTTCGTCCTCGGTAACCGAAATGGTGAGCAAAGTTTGTTTTTCGCTCGTGATACCGGCCGCTTTAAGCTGCTTATAGAAAGAAACATTCGATCCACCGACCACAGCTGCGTAGATCACATCCGGTTTTTTGAGTTTGATTTTATTGATCAGCGAACCGAACTGAGTATGGCCAAGAGCGTAATATTCCTCGCCTACCACTTTGCCCTTGAGCACATTCTCGATGTGCTTACGAGCAATTTTGTTCGAGGTCCGCGGCCAAATGTAGTCTGAACCAATCAGATAAAAAGTTTTTGCCTTTTTCTCTTTGGCGATCCAGTCCAAGCCAGCAATGATTTGCTGAGTTGCTTCTTGGCCGGTGTAAATGACATTTGGTGACTGCTCAAGACCTTCATAGAAAGTCGGGTAATAAAGCATTCCATTTTCTTTTTCAAACACTGGCAGAACTGCTTTGCGCGAGGCTGATGTCCAGCATCCAAAAACCGTGCCGACCTTGTCGCTCACTAATAGTTTTTTGGCTTTTTCCGCAAAAGTTGGCCAATCGCTTGCGCCGTCTTCTTGGATGACCTTAATCTGTCGCCCGAGCACTCCGCCCGCAGCATTGATTTGATCGATTGCAAGTTGCTCAGCTTGGATGGAGCCAGTCTCACTGATGGCCATCGTGCCAGTGGCGGAATGGAGCTGGCCGACGGTGACAGTGTCGTCAGTGACGGCGAGACCAGTGGTATTAACTTCAGCGGTGGGCGGTTTTGCATGGGCCGTATTAAAGGCCAACGCAAGGCTAACAGCCGCCGCAAAGTGAAGGAATCGGGATGATACTTTCATATGGTATGGTAATTATTAGAGGAATCAATGAGTGCGGGAAACATCTTCGCGCACGCACTTCCCACATTGAGCACCCGATGTGCCAATGCTTCTTTCTAGTAGTTGAAATTCATTCAATATCGCCATTTCTAGGAATTGTTAGGTTAAGAGGGCGATAAAAGCGCAGTGCTAAGGCTCGCGAGCGGTTTGCGTTCTCTCAATTTGATTCCTGCACGGCTTGGCACATACATTGCTATTGGTCTCAAACTCATGCCTAAGTTGAATTCTATTCACGATATAGAAAATGTGACAGCTTTATGCCCCCCTGAAGTGTTTGATTCGAAGCGGCTACTGATGTTTTATTTGGCTGCGCGAGATGGCAGCTTTGCAATGACGGCCGCTCAGCTAGGGTTAAGTCCCTCAGCTGTAAGTCATTCCATGCGAAGTTTGGAGGAAGAGTTAGGATTGGCGTTGTTTCGGAGAAATGGGCCACATGTCACTCTCACAGGTGCTGGATTGCGTCTTTTGCCGATTATTGAGGAGCTGATGCAATGCATGAAAAAGATCCGTCAGGAAATGGCATTGCTCGATTCTCGCAGCGATCAGTTGAGAATTGCACTTCCGCAAGTGCTTCAGTCATTGATGGGCTCAAGCATGTTAGGTTCTTTTCGCGAGTGTTTTCCAGCGGCGTTGTTAGAAATGGGAGTGCCTGTTAGCTGCGAGCAGAAGGAGCATCTGGTTGATTTCACCATTCAGTATGAAGCTGAAGTGCCTGCTGGAGTCGTGCGTCGTGATTTAATCAAGGAAACACTGCATCTATATGTTGCTCCCTTTCATCCACTAGGACAACACGGACGCCTCAAAGTTGAAGACTTCTCGGATTTATGGTGGATTTTGCCAGAGAAAGGGATCCTCGAAACGCTAAAGAGCACATTTTTAAAAGGAATTCACATTGAGCAGAGGGTTTGGAATTTACCCGATGTTCGTGGTGCAATCGATCTTGCAACAGAAGGCCAAGGTGTGCTCTGCCTGCCTGATTGGTGCACATCAGTTCATCCCGTGGAACCAGCACTCATCCGTCTCAATCCGTTTTTAGAAGCCCCTACGAGGACGATCTCGGCGTGGTGGCCAGCAGAACGCCCGTTAAGTTGGATTGCCGAGGTGTTCTTGAGTCTGTTAGATGGAGATCTTGAAAAGTTTAGGTAATCCCCAATCAGTTAGATTGAAAACCAACAACAAGAGTTTCCTAAAGGTGGGGTTCATGCTCAATCTGGGCAAACAATGAGTTTTTCTGAATGGCAAGTTGCGAGGAAGGAACTACAGCCAGGGTCAGCGTTAAGCGCGCGCGCCAGCTCCGGCTCCAGATGGGCGCGGATTCTGCGCCGTAAATGTCGCGCTCCAAAGCGCGGGTCATGCCTTCCTACCAAGTATTGCCGAGCAGTGTCGTCTAACTTGATTGAAACCTGATGCCGCGCGAGCCGCTTATTTAGCATCACTAATTCCACAGAGAGAATATCATCGAGAAAATGGTGACCTAGTTCCTCGAAAAATACGATTCGATCAATGCGGTTAATGAACTCTAGATCGAATTTTTTTTGCAAGGCATGATTCAAAATTTCTTGTTCCTTTGTCCTGCACGGTCTGTGGCCCAAATACTTTCTCCACCCGCTTTCGAACTTCCGGCGGTAGCCGTCGAGCTCTCTTGCGCCTTCATTGCTGGTCATGAAAATGAGGCAGTTGTTGAAGTTCAGCCGCTTGGTCCCAGCGGAAAGCTCGAGTCTCCCAGAATCTAACACATTCAGCAGTGCTCGGGCAACCTCCTTGCTGGATTTTTCGATTTCGTCGAAAAGCACAATGCCCGGTTTGCTATAGGTCCCCTCTATTTTTTCGAAGTCGAAGAGCGTGTGATTTTCCTTGCTGCCCACATAGCCTGGCGGTGCACCGGTGAGTGCAGCAGTGTAATGCTCCTGCGCGAGTGTGTTCATATCGATGCGGCACATCTGGCTTGCACTGCCGAGAATGGCTTCTGTTAGAACTTTCACCGTTTCTGTTTTTCCCACGCCGGTGGACCCCACAAACAAAAAAACTGCGAGCGGACGCTCACCTGATCCGAAGTCCGCCTTGACCACGTGGAGCATGTCCGCGATGGAATCGTGCATGTCCGCTTGCCCGATAATTCGAGTCTTCAGCAATGCGATGGCTTGATCCGGATCGAAGCGAAAGCGCGTGGCTCGTGAGCCGTCGAGCATTGATTTCGATTCGTCATTGAGCTTTTTGTTATCCTCGATGACGTCGTTGATGAATGGCACGGCAAGCTCTCGGTTGGAAAATCAGGCGGTGGTTTCCTTGCCTTCGAAGGGCAGCGTTCCTACTGGGCAATCTGCCACTCCGATGGTGCTGCGAGTGAACGCCTCCACATCCGCTTGGGTCTTCTCAGCATCAAGGACCCAGCTGCGATAGAAATCAAATGGGCAAGTCGCCACGCCCTTATCGCCATCGCCGGAATTGTGGACTCCAGTGTAACCTCGGTGAAGGAGTTTGAAGAGATGGTTCTGGGATTGGTCGTTCGCCCGCGCATCGCGGATCTGGCTCACGGAAAGCTGCGCATACTGAATACCCATGTCCTCCTCGCCACATTCTCCCAATGTCCGTCCGTCGAAGCCGATGATCGCGGAATGGCCGAAATACGAGTAAACTCCGTCGAAGCCGGAGGCGTTGGCTACAGCGACATAACAATTATTTGCCCATGCCATGCTCTTGGCCATCATCACTTGCTGGTCCTTCGCGGGATACATGTAGCCTTGGCAGCGGACGATCAGCTCGGCACCTTTCATCGCGCAGTCACGCCAAATTTCCGGATAGTTTCCATCATCACAAATGATCAGGCTGATTTTTAGCCCCTTCGGTCCTTCTGAGACATAAGTTCGGTCTCCGGGATACCATCCTTCGATTGGGCACCAAGGGATACATTTGCGGTATTTCTGGACTATTTCACCAAGGTGATTGATAAGCACCAAGGTGTTGTAAGGAGCTTTATTCGGATGGTCCTCGTGGCGCTCACCAGTGAGCGAGAAAACTCCCCACGTATTTGCCGCTTTGCAGGCTTCGCTGAAAATTCGTGTTTCATCGCCGGGAATCGTCGCAGCAGTCGCCATCATTTCATCCCGGTCATACATGATTCCCATCGTGCTGTATTCGGGAAAAATGACGAGATCCATCCCAGGTAGCCCGATTTTCATGCCCTTGATCATGTCTGCGATCTTCTTCGCATTTTCGAGAACATCATCTCGGGTGTGAAGACGCGGCATCTTGTAATTAACCACTGCCACTCCAACGGTGTCCTTACTGCTTGAAATATCGCCGTGTCTCATGTCTTAATCCCTTTGTCTCGGGGCAGCAGGCCACATGCCAAGAGATCTCAAAATAGTCTTATTTTCTAGCTAACTGGCCTGCAAAGCGCAATGCACCTAAAAACGAACCTTTAGAATACTGCGATTTAAGGTGACAAGGCCATGATTCGTGATTTTGCTCAAGCCGCTCAGTTTGAAGCTAGAAGCAAATGGGCGCTCATCTAACTGCGAGGTGATGGCATGTCGTTTGCTTATGATTGTCTCCCTGCCTAAGATGGCTATTGGGATTCTACCGCAATAATTTTTACATGCTGAATCAATCTTCTCCAACATTTGGATTCGTGCCATCGTTTGAAGCGTTGCCATTTTTTGCAGAGCCGATGTTGACTGAGCGGCGTGGGAAAATGGTTCCATTTTTAAGTTGTGGCAGAATTGTCAGAGATTTATTAAAGGGGAATCTAACTGCTGGCTTGGTGCCGATGGAGATTTTTATCGCAGAAATTTTTGCGCTTCCCGGGGAGAGGCAGAATTGGCAGATTGAACTTTTCATCCACCCGGGTGCGATGGAAATGGGGGTGACTGACGCACTGTGGAAAGTCATTCAGCCTGCAGCGCGTCGTCACACATCCCCACGATGGCCGACTAAGCTGAATATCGGGATTGAGAGCCAAAAGTCGCTCACTCGGCATCAGTTTTTTGCATGGCTGCACCGGAATGCCCCCGATCCTCAAAACATCGCTGTTCAGTTCTCAATGTTGCCGATGGATTTGATGTTGCATGGTGCCAAGGCTGGGAAGATTGATGCTTTTATTGCCCCTACCCCTTGGGCAGCGCATGCAAGTTTTTTGGGAATTGCCCATGTTGATGAAGATTTCAACTCCGAGCCATATCCGCAGAAGTTGATCATGGTCAGAAGGCGCGGTGCGGAGAATAGTTTTCCAAACATCGAAAAAGTGCCGATGCATTTGAAGTTCGCACGCATGCTGTTAGAGGAAGAAGATCAATTGAAGCTCGCAGTTGAGACCATGAACTCATTGGGCAAGCCGAATCTTAGAAGCGCAGAGTATCTCAAATGCCAAGTTATTCATTCTCAAGGTGCGGCGGCATGTGATACTGTGGCAAATCGATCGCTGCTGGTCGAAGCGCTGCTTGAGTTAGAAAAGGTGCGTTCCCTGCCTCGATCGCTCAAAGCCAATGAGGTCACAGCTGGCTGGTTGTGTGGTGAGTAATGGATCAAATTGGCACATGAGGACTACGATTATGTCATGTTTTTTCTCTTAAAGATATCTGATCATTGGCCGCGATCCACTGCCAAGCCGGTTACAATAATATAAGCGGGTGATCTATCGATTGAGTTGTCGATCGCTTGATCTATTCATGATTCTCGCATCTTACCGATGGTTTAAACCAAGCGGGCCTGACTCCAATAAGGAATCAAGCCCGCAGGTAGTTATGTTAGGCGATATTCAGCAAATTAGAAGCTCAAAGCAACACCGAGGCTTGCTGTGAGGAAGCTGTCGGACGGGTTATTTGGGATGATATCACTATTGGTAACGAAATAGGTGAGGCCAGCATTCAAGCTCCAGTCCCCAAACGAGTCCCCAATCAAGGGTGATAGAGGAAGAGAGGCTGCTACGCCCAGAGAGGCGTAGCCAAATCCGGTGTCCGCTTCATCGATTTGAGGTGTAGGATCAACAGCGTCTTCCGCAGCCACTCCAAAACTAGCTGGGATAGCTGGCTTTCCTGGGTCTGCAGCCACAAAGTTTTGGTGGAAACCGCCCGTAGGGAAGTATGCAATATTCAGAGGAAATGAAATCGTTGCAGGACCGGCTTCGATACTGTGGCTGAGGCCTAGAACAATGACTGTTCCCTCATCACCATTTGCTGCACCTTGATCGAGACGTTGGTGAATGGTCAAGGAGGGAGACAAAAATGTGTCGTATGAGAATTTCAAATCAAGAATGTCTTCAGTATTACTACCTTCAGCATTAGCATACATCCATGCTTGATAGGTAAGCCCGATCGTTAACTTATCGATAGAGTAGGATAGTCCTGCATACACATCGACTTCCTGCAGCCGTCCACCGATTGGAGAATCTCCTTTCGAGTTCACATCCCACCATGTGCCAAGAGTCAGAGTCAAATCACCAGGAAGTGCGAAATACAACTCCAAGTTTGGGTTGAATCCGGGGTCACTCATGCTGCTGCCATCGCCCCAAACATCGGCACCGTAGGAAATGAAGTGCGTATTGAAATCTAATTTCAACATGCCGGAGACGACATCGTCGGAGGGTGCGCTGATCGGAGCAGATGTCGTTGACATCGTCGTAGTCGTTTCAGCACCAGCGGTGGCAACTCCTGCGGTGAGCGCGAGCAAGCCGAGCTGTTGCCAAAGAAATTGAGTGTAGTTCTTAATTTTCATATTTTGATGGATAATTGATATTGTGATATCGCAATAATTGCAGTGTAAACATCAGCTTACTTTGTGCCAAGATAAGAAATTAATTCATGAGTTTCATTCATGCTTCATATTTTAGAGATTAGTTCCGCGCATGACTATCAGCTTAGATCCACTCTCGCCAGTCGATGGCCTCAAAGATGGATTTACCTCATTCGCCATATCTGCAAGAGCTTCGACTCTAGCGCACCACCTCAGCGTGAATGCTCTAACATAACTGATAATTAAGCAATCCGCATCAATTCCTCGTTGCGAAATTGTGTGGGCGAGCGGCCGGTGACGCGGGCGAAGCTGCGATTGAATTGAGAAAGCGATTGGTAGCCAATCATGAAAGCGATTTCAGAGATGCGGGCATCGCGCTTAAGCAGCTCGTGCTGTGCCCATTGGATGCGGCGGCGATTGATGAAATCTGTTAGGGTGAGGCCGGTGACGTCGCGAAAGACGCGGCAAAAGTGAGATTCGCTCAATCCTGCGGTGCGGGCGACTTTGGCGAGCGGCAGTGGTTCTGTTAGATTTTCCTCAATAAATTGTTTGGCCTTGGCAATTGCCGCAGGCTCGCCACTGAGGTGGGCGGTGGAAATTTTTTCCGCTTGGGTGCCTAGTTGCTCGGCAAAGGTCGCGAGCAAGGTGACCATGCTTTGGTAGCGTTCTGGTTGCAGCACTCGGGTTTGAAAATAGGCCTCGCGCAGTGCCTCCACATTTTTTGGGGTGAGTCCTTGGCGCTTGAGTGTTTTAGCAACTTGGTCAAACGTCGAAGGTGCCGGAATTTGATTGAAAATTTGACCCGTTTTTAAAAATCCAACCAAGACGTTGCCATAGCGCACTGGAACGGTTGTCGATTTGAGGCCCGCGAAGCAGTGACAACTCGTCGGGCCACTCACCGCGGCTTCTTTCATCAAACTCGTATTCACATCGACGCAGCTCTGGCAGGCTGTTTTGCACAAATTTAAGCGCACACAGAACGGGCTGCGGTTGGTATCATCATCGTCTAAACACCAGTGCTCGACATCCGCGTTGACGAGGCGGAGAGGCAAGCCGGTCGCACTGCGAAATGCGTGTTGGTAAGTGGCGAGAAGATCAGACTTCAGGACTTTTTCAAAAAGCGCGTGATCGAAATTTACAGATTTATCCGACATAAAATAGTCCCATGCGTTATCTCTCCTAGAGGATAAATAGATCTTGCGGATGTTCAACTCCTTAGAATGTTCTTGTCATCGATCTCATGCGTTTCTACGAACGCTCTCCAATTTACGCAATCTTAAGCACGGCATTAGTTGAGTCCCATGAAGTTAGCCAAGCTGTTAAATCCCCGTCACATCGTTTCAGACATGGTGGCCATCGAGCATTGGCCAGCAATTCTTGAGTTGGTGGATCATTTATGTGCCGCATCGCAGTTTGCCGCGCAGCATCACCCAGAGATTATCGATGCCTTGCAGAAACGCGAAGCGAATAACAGCACGGGCATTGGCGGTGGTGTGGCCATTCCCCACGCTTTTTTGGATGAGCTTGAGCATGTTCTCGCCGTTTTTGGCCGCTCGCGCCATGGCATTAATTTCGATGCGCACGATCAACAACCAGTGCATTTGATCATTTTATTCATTGTCCCCAAAAAAGATTACCATCTTCACCTAGCCACGTTGGCAGCAATTGCGAAAATGTTTACCAATCGCGAAGTATGCCGCTGCCTGCTCGCTGCGGAAACGGATCAAGAAATTCATCAAATTCTTGATCCTAAGGCAACCAAGACCCAAGAATCATCGCATGACTCTGTTAGAAGAACTTGAAGTGCGCTTGGCCATCGCGGTGGGAAAAATATTCGAGCCATCGGCACCGGTGCAAGTCACCTCCGCCGCGGATTTGCGTTTTGGTGATTACCAATCAAACGTGGCGATGATTCATGCCAAATCTCTCAAGCAAGCGCCGCGCGCCTTGGCTGAATCCATCATCGCCCAAATGGACGTCAGTGGCTTGGCGACTGCGGAAATTGCTGGGCCAGGATTTCTCAATTTCCGGATCACTCCAGAGGCCTATGCACGCAAGACCACCAGCTTGCTTGCAGATGAGCGGCTGGGCGTTCCCGCAAGTGGCGATGGCCGCCGCGTGATTATCGATTTTTCTGGACCGAACGTAGCCAAGCCGATGCACGTCGGCCACATTCGCTCGACCATCATTGGTGATTCGCTGGCTCGCGTTGCTCGTTTTCTCGGCTACCGCGTGATTGCGGATAATCACCTTGGCGATTGGGGCACGCAGTTTGGCATGATTCTCCACGGTTGGAAAAATCTGTTAGATCGGGACGCGCTCGCAGCCAATCCCATCGCGGAGCTGGTGCGCATTTACCGCGAAGTCAATGCCGCGATCAAAGGCGATCCATTGCTGTTAGATCAATGCAAAGCGGAGCTGGTCAAGCTGCAAGCCGGGGATGTGGAAAATGTGGAGATCTGGCAACAATGCATCGAGCACTCCAAAGCGGGCTTAAATCAAATTTACGATCGGTTAGATGTTAGATTTGACGATTGGCTTGGTGAAAGTTTTTACAACGACCGCTTGGCGCCTTTGGTGGATGACATGCTAGCCCGCAACATTGCCCGCGAAAGCAACGGCGCAGTCTGCATTTTTTCCGATGGCAAGATGCCGCCTGAGCAAGATCCATTCATGGTCCAACGCGATCAAGCGTGGCATGACAATCCGGCGATCATTCGCAAAGCGGACGGCGGCTTTCTTTACGCCACCACGGATCTCGCCACTCTTGAATACCGCATTGATGAATTACAGGCGGATGAAATTTGGTATGTCGTCGGCGTGCCGCAGCAACTTCATTTCCGCCAGATCTTTGCCGCGGCGGAGCGGTGGGGGAAAAAAGCGCACTGCACGCATGTTGGCTTTGGTTCGATTTTAGGTGATGATCGCAAGCTGATGAAGACTCGTTCGGGCGAGAATGTGCAACTCGTCGATGTGTTAGAAGAAGCGGTGCAACGCGCCGCAGCCACCCTCGCGGAGAAAAATCCACAGATGCCCGCTGAGCAACGAGCGGCGATTGCGGAGATCGTCGGCATCGGCTCGGTGAAATTTGCGGAGCTCTCGCAAAATCGTCTAACAGATTACGTTTTTTCGTGGGATCGCATGCTGGCGTTGCAAGGAGATACTGCGCCGTATTTGCAATACTCGCATGTGCGGATTCGTTCGATTTTCCGGAAGCTCAACGAGGCATTTGATTCGTCAACGGCACAACTTCATTTGGGCACGGAGCAGGAATTGCATCTCGCTCGGCTGCTGGCTCGGTTTGGCGAATTGGTGCCGACGGTGTTGGAAGATTTCCGCCCGAATTTATTAGCAAATTATGTGTTAGAATTGGCCCGCGCTTTCCACGCATTTTTTGAAGCATGCCCAGTTCTCAAGGCGGAGGAACCGACACGCAGCTCGCGGCTGGCATTGTGCGAGTTGACTTCCCGCACTTTGGAAAAAGGCCTCGATTTGTTAGGTATTCATGTGCCCGAGGCGATGTGAGAAAAAATCAAGTTCAACACCTACAACGATGACTGGCACTCAACAACCTTACGGCACGCTTCCTGATGGACGTGAAGTCACACTCTACACGCTCGTCAATGCGCATGGATTGCGCGCCCGCATTTGTGATTTTGGTGCGCTGTTAGTTTCCATGGAAACTCCGGACCGCGAGGGAAATCTAGCAGATCTAACACATGGCTTTGATTTGTTAGATGGATGGCTTCATAATCCCGCGTATTTCGGTGCCTCGATCGGGCGATTTGGAAATCGCATCGCCGCTGGAAAATTTTTGTTAGATGGCAAGTTAGTCACGCTTGCACTCAATAGCAGCTCGGCAAACATTCCATGCCACTTGCACGGTGGAAAGATCGGCTTCCATCAAAAATTGTGGCAGGCCCGTTGGCTGAGCGAGGCGAGTGTCGAGCTCACTTATCAGTCACCCGCGGGCGAAGAAGGCTATCCAGGAAATTTATCCTGTAGCATCATTTACACGCTCAATGACGATGATGAACTCATCTGGCAAGCGAGCGCGACGACGGATGCGACGACGGTGGTCAATCTCGTGCATCACTCGTATTGGAATCTAGCAGGAAATCCAACCTCATCGATTCTCGATCATCACTTGCTCATCGCCGGAGATGCTTTTTTGCCAACCGATGCTGGGCAAATCCCCACCGGAGAGCGCGCATCTGTGGCTGGCACGCCGATGGATTTCACTCAGGGAAAAATAATCGGCGCGGACATCGATGCTGATTTTACCGCACTGAAATTTGGCGGCGGCTACGATCACGCATGGCTGCTTGATGATGCCGTCGGTGTGAAATTAGCTGCCCGTTTGCATGATCCTAAATCGGGCCGGATGCTCGAGGTGCTCACCGATCAACCGGCGTTGCAATGCTACACGGGAAATTGTTTGGATGGCACGATCATCGGTAAAAATGCGGTGGCCTATCCGTTCCGCTCGGCAATCTGCCTAGAGACGCAGGCCTATCCCGATGCGCCGAATCATCCGCAATTTCCCTCCACCGTGCTGCACCCAGGCGAGCAATATCAGCACACGTTGGTCCACCGTTTTTCGGTGAAATAGTCAGATGTGATTACCTCATTGGGGTTTTTTCCCAAGTTATTCACATTGCACTTGCAACCTATTTTGAGCATCCGCTGATTGAGGCAGATGACTTAAATCGCTCTGATCCTCGCAGGATAAAGGCCGAAGTGACGATTTTGTCAAAAAGCTGATAGAATAAGTCGTTCGCGGTGAATAACTCTGCGAATATAGGAAAATTCTTATCGGTGGCGAGTCGCTTTCATCGTTTGGGTTACTCGTTGAAAAGGGGGGTGACCAGCGTCTGCGAATCCAGAAGAAATCGATGCTTTTGGCGTTTTTCCCCAAGTTATTCACAATCGTTTTTTTTTATTTTTCAGAACGATTGGTTTTGACCCAAGAGCCGAGAATCCCTAAACGGTCGCCGCGCGGTTGATAGGCTGCGATTTCACTTATTTAAGCTCTTTGTATCATGTCCAAGCAACCGACGATCATTTATACTTACACGGACGAAGCGCCTGCTCTTGCCACTCATTCGTTGTTGCCGATTGTTCAAGCCTTTTCCAAACAAGCGGGCATCGCCGTGGAGCTGCGGGATATTTCACTCGCAGGAAGAATTTTAGCCCAATTTTCGGATCATCTCACAGTTGAGCAAAAAACGACTGACGCGTTAGCGGAGTTGGGTGCGCTGACTTTGTTGAAAGAGACAAACATCATCAAATTGCCCAATATTTCTGCCTCGGTGCCGCAGTTGAAGGCGGCGATTGCTGAGTTACAAAGCAAAGGATTCGCCGTGCCGAATTTGCCGGAAAATCCTAGCACTGATTCAGAAAAAGCGATTCGCAGCCGCTATGCGAAGGTCATGGGCAGCGCGGTCAATCCCGTGCTGCGCGAGGGAAATTCCGATCGTCGCGCGCCGAAAGCCGTCAAGCAATACGCGAGAAAGCACCCGCACTCGATGGGAGCATGGTCTGCCGCATCGAAAACGAAGGTGGCCTCGATGAATGGGGTGGGGGACTTTTTCTCCAATGAAAAATCCGTCACGCTCGCGCAGGCGACGGTGGTGAAAATTGTGTTGGATCAAGCGGATGGCAGCCGCGTGGTGCTCAAAGAAGCAACGCCGTTGTTAGCCGGTGAAATTCTCGATGCGACGATGATGAGCCGCCGCGCATTGCTCGCATTCTATCAGAAACAAATCACCGCAGCCAAGGAGGCAGGTTTGTTGTTTTCGCTGCATTTGAAGGCGACGATGATGAAAGTTTCCGATCCGATTTTATTCGGCCATGCGGTGGAAGTTTTCTTTGCGGAATTGTTAGAAAAACATCGCAGCACGTTGGATCTGTTAGGCGTGAATTTCCGCAACGGCTTCGGCGATTTGATTTCGAAAATTCAGTCCTTGCCGGCTGACAAAAAGGCTGAAATCGAGGCGACGATTCAAGCAATCTATCAGGAACAACCGGCGCTCTCGATGGTGAATTCCGATAAGGGCATCACCAATTTGCACGTGCCGAGCGATGTGATCGTGGATGCCTCGATGCCAGCGATGATTCGTGCGGGAGGCAAAGTCTGGGGCGCAGATGGCAAGCCCGCCGATACGCTCGCGGTGATTCCGGACTCTAGTTATGCGGGTGTGTTCCAAGCCGTTATTGATTTTTGCAAAACGCATGGTGCGCTGGATCCACGGACGATCGGCTCGGTGCCAAACGTCGGCCTCATGGCGCAAGCGGCGGAAGAATACGGCTCGCATGATAAAACGTTTGAAATTCCAGCGGCAGGCATTGTCCAAGTGCTCGATGCGGATGGATCGATTTTGCTGAGCCACGAAGTTGAAGCGGGCGATATTTGGCGTGCTTGCCAGACGAAAGATACGCCGGTGAAAGATTGGGTGAAATTGGCGGTCACTCGAGCTAGGGCAACTGGTGATCCAGCGATTTTCTGGCTTGATGAACATCGGGCGCACGATGCGCAGTTAATTCTCAAAGTGCGCGAATACCTCAAAGATCACGACACCAGCGGGCTAGATATTCAGATCATGGCACCCGCCGCGGCATGCACTTTTTCGCTCGAACGGATCGTAAACGGCCAAGATACGATTAGTTGCACGGGTAATGTGTTGCGAGATTACAACACGGATTTATTCCCAATTTTAGAAGTGGGAACCAGCGCGAAAATGCTCTCCATCGTGCCGCTCATGAATGGCGGCGGGCTCTTTGAAACGGGAGCAGGCGGCTCGGCACCGAAACACGTCGAGCAATTCGTTCAGGAAAATTATTTGCGCTGGGATTCACTCGGCGAGTTCTTTGCGTTGACTCCATCATTCGAGCACATTGCCGAGTCGTATGCTTTGCCCAAAGCCGGCATCTTAGCACAAGCCCTAGATGCGGCGACGGCGAAATTTTTGGATCAAGACCGCTCGCCCGGCCGTAAACTTGGCACGTTGGATAACCGTGGCTCGCATTTTTACCTGACCATGTATTGGGCCCAAGAACTCGCCGCGCAGACCAAAGATGCGGAATTGAAGGAGCAATTTTCGCCACTCGCCGCCGCGCTTGCTGAGCATGAGGCGGAAATCGTCGCCGAGCTTGCCGCGGTGCAAGGCAGTCCAGTGGACATTGGTGGCTATTTTATGCCGGATCAACAACTCGTCTCACGCGCCATGCGCCCGAGCGAGACTTTCAATCATCTGCTCTCGACTCTCTGAAGAAAATTTTCATTAAGCACTTGAGTGGGAGCCAGTCTAGGACCACTTTCTGCCAACAACCTGCTTTTTGCCATGGCCGCTCTTGATCCATCCACTCTGCACACTGCTTACGATTCCAAAATCGAGGGCAACATCATCATCACTCGCGTGGACGCTGCGATCAATTGGATGCGCAAAAATTCTCTGTGGCCGATGCCGATGGGACTTGCTTGTTGCGCGATTGAATTGATGGCCACGGCATCCAGCCGTTTTGATATTTCACGCTTCGGCATGGAAGTGATGCGTTTTTCTCCGCGCCAAAGTGACGTGCTGATCGTTTCTGGAACGGTCACCTACAAAATGGCTCTCGCCGTCAAGCGCATTTGGGACCAAATGCCCGAGCCAAAGTGGTGCATCGCCATGGGTGCTTGCGCATCGAGCGGCGGCATGTATCGCAGCTACGCGGTGCTGCAAGGCATCGATCGTCTCATCCCGGTGGATGTTTACATTTCCGGCTGCCCACCGCGGCCCGAGGCATTGATCGAAGGGCTCATGAAATTGCAGAAAAAAATTGAGACGGAAAATTCCACGCTCGATCAAAAACGCACCTTCATTGACGAAGTTGCCTAACACATTCTAACCGATTTTTTGTATGTCCGTCACTGCTGATTTGGAGCAACTCAAGCAAGCATTTCCAGATGCCATTTTACAAACGACGGAATTCCGTGGTGAGCACACACTGAAGGTGGCTTTGAGTTCGTTGCACGAGGTGTTAGAAAAATGTTTGGCGTTGGATTACCAACTTTTGTTAGATATTTCGAGCCTCGATCATTTTGGCGATGATCCACGATTTGAGGTCGTCTATGAATTGGCTTCGCTTGATGATCGGCGGCACTTGAGAATCAAGGCCGCCGTCTCAGAAGATGAATCGGTGCCGACGGCCACTGATTTATGGGCGGGCGCAGATTGGCATGAGCGCGAAGTTTGGGACATGATGGGCATCCGTTTTGCAGGGCATCCCAATTTGAAACGGATTTTGATGTGGGAGGGTTATCCATTTTTCCCGCTGCGCAAAGATTTCCCGCTTGCGGGACGTCCATCCGAAATGCCAGATGTGGCATTCACTGGAGTGGCACCGCTCGAGGGCGGTCCATTTGTCACGAGTTCTGGCACAGACGATGTGGCTCGCCGCGAGCCGCGCGCTCATGTGGTGGAATGAGCTGAGGCTTGTTAGACGCCAGCTTGGATTGTTTGCTCAAGGCCATGCACAAATTGGATTGGCGTTGGACCTTGAAGTCATGGATCAGCTCGCCGCTGGCATGGATGATCGCATGTGGATTTTTTACAATCCATTTTTTGATGGATTCCTTGGGCGATGATCGATCGCTGCCATGGTTTCGTGAGCTGGGTCTTTCTGGGCGGGGGATGGCAGATTTGAAATGGTGGCAATTGCTGAGTTACGGAGCCCTTCATGGTTCATTTGCGCACGCGATTTTGAATGGGCTTCTTCTGCTTGCCATCGGCTCTCGGATCAGCGCGATTGCTGGCCATCGAATGATGCTCATCTCGTTCTTCAGTGGGATTTTGGCCGGCGGTGTTGCTTATCTTTTGTTAGGCGGCATGATGGATCCGGCGACGGTGCTGGTCGGTTGCTCAGGTGGCTGCATGGCGCTGATGTTAATGCTCACCACGCTATCTCCGGATTCACGCATGATGCCGCTTGGGCTGTCCGCGCGCAATGTGGGCTTAGGCATTTTGATTTCGTCATTATTGTTAGCAATGGCCAATCCAGATGTGGGCATTCCGGTGTTTGCATCCTTTGGCGATTGGTTGGTGAAACGCGGACTCGGATCTTGGTTCCAAATGAGCCACGCGTGCCATTTGGGTGGCGCTGTGAGCGGTTGGATTTTAGCTCGCTGGATGTTGCGTCCTAGAGTTTCACTCCACCGTTTAAAAAAACAGCGCGTTGCTGCTGAACAACGCGCTGCTGATCGATTTTTGGATTCTTAGATGAATCTCAGCTCTGCAAATTAATTCTCAGTGCTGATGAATTCTGCGGGTGGATCTTCACGGGGAGCTTCGCGCTGCTCTCGACGTTCTTGCCTCTCTTCACGCGGGGCTTCTTGGCGTTCTTGGCGCTCGATGCGCGGCATTTCTTGGCGTTGCTCGCGAATTTCTTCACGTCTCGATTCACGTTCTTGGCGTTGCTCGCGCACGTTCTCACGCATGGCCTCGCGTTGCTGCTGTTGCTCGCGCACGTCCTCGCGGATGGATTCACGTTGCTGACGCTGATTGCGTTGCTGTTCGATTTCAAAGCGGTTGCGGCGCTCTTGTTCGCGTTGTGATTCGCGGTTGCGCAATTGTTCGTCGCGAATGTATTGGCGTTGTTCGCGCTCGTTATCGCGGCTGCGTTCTTCGCGGCGTTGTTGATCGCGGCGTTGTTCTTCCCAGCGCAGTTCATTGCGATTTTCGTCTCTGCGGCGTTCTTCCCAGCGTCTATCCTCGTCACGATTTCTCCATTCTTGGCGGTCGCGATCGCGGCGATTTTCCTCGCGCCGGAGATGGCGTGCCCATTCATAATCACTGCGGCGGTAAGCGGATTCGCGGTCACGATAATCGCGAATGATCACAGTATTGATACGCCTAGGCGGCGGACAATAGCGAGCACCAGGACGCCAGTTGTAAGGATGTGGCACTCCGTAAATTACCGGTGGCCGATAGCCAACTGGATAGTAGCCGTAAAGATAAGGATCATAGAAAGCGCGGCGACGGTAATCATAGTAGCTCCGGGTGTATGGATCGTAACCCCAGCGTGAATCTCCGGTGCCAACGAACACGGATGTATTAAAACTGCTGCCACCGTAGCCGTGGCCATAGCCAAAGGATGCACTGCGGCTCGATGTCGTATAAGCATCGTCATACGCGCAGGAGCTAAATCCAATCAGCGAGCCCAAGGAAACCACTGCCAACAAAAGAGAAGGATTTTTCTTCATGGGATTAAGACAAGATCAGCTCGCGAATTATTCGACACTTTTTTAAGGCAGGTGATAAAATTATTTCATACGCGCCATTTGGATGGGTTGACAGCAGGGCCCAGATTGACGTTTGATTTCTAACCCACATTTCATGCCTAATTCTCCATTGTCCATTCTTGTGACCGGTGGCGCTGGTTACATCGGTTCGCATACCGTGCGCTTGCTCGTCAGCCAAGGTCATCGTGTTGTCGTTTTGGACAATCTTGTCTATGGTCACCGGCAGGCGATTGTGGATGAAAGTGTCCGATTGGTGGTTGGCGATGTGGGAGATCAAGCATTGGTCCGCTCGCTTTTCAAAGAGCACTCATTTGATGCGGTCGTTCATTTTGCCGCATTTGCCTACGTCGGTGAGTCAGTCACCAATCCGCTGAAATACTATGAAAATAATACTTCCGAGCCGATTCGTTTGTTAGCAATCATGCAAGAATTTGGCTGCCGTTGTTTTGTTTTCTCATCGACGTGCGCAACCTATGGTGTGCCAGTCGCCCTGCCGATCACGGAAGCCAATCCTCAACAGCCGATCAATCCCTATGGCCAGAGCAAGTTGATGGTGGAAAAAATTCTAGCAGATTGTGCAGTGGCGTGGGGGCTGCGCAGTGCGTGCTTGCGTTATTTCAATGCGAGCGGCGGCTCTGAGGATGGCTTGATTGGCGAGGATCACGATCCTGAAACGCATTTAATCCCGCGGGTGCTGATGGCTCTAACAGGTGAAATCGAGCACGTTGATTTATTTGGCACGGATTATGAAACGCCAGATGGCACTTGCATTCGTGATTACATTCATGTGGATGATTTAGCAGAAGCTCACTTGCGCGCCCTCGAGCATCTGGCAAGTGGCGGGGAATCCATTTCCTGTAACCTAGGCACCGGAGTGGGTGTTTCTGTGAAAGAAATCATTGCCGCAGCGGAGGAGGTGACAGGACTGAAAGTCCCGGTGCGCATCGCATCCCGCCGCGAGGGAGATCCCCCGAGTCTTGTCGCAGATCCTTCACTTGCTGCAACCTTGTTGGGTTGGCGTGCCAGGCATCTCGATGTGCGGGAGATGGTCCGCCCTGCCTGGCGATGGATCAGCTCTCAGCATGGAGGAAGATACTCCAAAAATGACCTTTAAAAGTAAATGCGATGTAATCACATTTTAATTTGCTTTTTTTCCAAAACTCATCCAATATTATTCTCAACCCAACAAACTGATGAAAAATCCTCATCGCTCTCTTATCGCTCATCGCTGTCGTTCCGCCTTTACTTTGGTTGAAATGCTCGTGGTCATTGCCATCATGTCCATTTTAATGACTGCTGGCGCCATCGGTCTTGGCGGCATGGATGGAAAAGGTGTGACCAGTGGAGTCGCCACGGTTGAGGCATTGGTCAATGAGGCAAGAGGGCTGGCGGTTAGCCAAGGCACTGAGTCAAGATTGCTCGTAGCGCAAACTCTTACCAGCACCCCAGCAGACAATCTACGCAAAATCGTGATCGTGACGAGAACACGCAAAGCTGACGGTAGTCCGGAAGAAACTGAAAGATGGCAGCTTGCAAGCCGTGGAGTGACACTGCCTGATCAAACTTTTTTTAGCGTTAGATTTAGTAAAAAAAATCACACTGGCACGCCAACGGCCTTGGAAACGATGAGCCTAAACGGCGCAGATATTAAGCAGTTATTTCGTGGTAATTATTATTACTATGAGTTTAATGCACAAGGTCTTCCAAAAGATCCAGGCTCTTCATTCGTCATCGCTACTGGTGCTCGCCCTTCGGTGATGCCGCAACCACCTCCGAGATTAACAGCAGCCGGCAAGCGCGATTTTGGAGGATTTGTGATTTGGCGTAATGGAAATACATCCATCTTTCGTTCACCGGAGCAAATCAGTCCAGCAATCAGCATGATGGATGCTGGCCAGCAATTTTAATTTTATGAATTCTTCAGAGCAATCATACTCAAAACGCGCATTCACCCTCATTGAAACTGTGATTGCAATCGGCGTGCTTGCCGTTTTGCTCACTGGATTTATGCTAGTGTTCGGCCCCGCTGCCGAAGGGATTCGCACCTCAGTCAATGCACAAATTGCAGATCGGCTTGCCAGCACCTTTGAGCAAGAATTGGTGCAACTCCGGCCGGGTCAGCAAAGTGCTGCCGATGAAATTAAGTCGGCCTTCGACAAAGCATTCGTTTACGTTAAAAATTCAGGCACTAAAGGAAATCAAGCTAATGCATTGGTGGTCTATCAATATCGAGCAGACTTGAGAGGAGTGCCGCGAGCTGATGGTAGTTTACCACCCCGTGTCAATATCACCGGACAGGTTGCTGGGCAAGATTATCTGGTAAAGACGATGATGCGTCGCGCTAGCGATCCGGCATTTCGAAGTGATCTACCTGCGGTGGAGGGGGCTGTTTTTTTTGGGGTTTGTCGGCAATTAGTTTTTCGAAACAGCCAACTTACACCAGTCCCTAAACCTGGGGAGATTCGCAATCCGAATTTTGATGGGAGAGCAGAAACCGGCCAAATTTCTGGTCCGGATTCATATCCAGAATCAGTGCTTGCCTTCGTGACGGACTTTCATATCACCCCTTCTCGCGATCCTAATTATTTCAGTGGGCTAGCATTTGGCAAGCTATTCGATTCTGCTGTTGAATTGGCAAAGCGTCCAGTCTTCAGCCGCAATATGGCAGTCCGTCGATAAAAACCAACCTGATTTCATGCAAGTTATGTTTTCCATTCCCCAAAAAATTTCTCGCAGCCGCGGCTTCACTGTCGTGGAACTCATCGTCGCGATGGCAGTCACGACGGTGATCGTGAGCGTGTTGGTCTCGATCACATCCATTGCTTTGGAGTCTTGGAACCGTGGCCGCTCAGAATTACGCTCTGCTGCTCAGGCGAAGGCAATCATAGACACTATGGCCAAAGATTTGGAGTCGATTGTTTATCGCCGGGGGACCACCGCGCTACCTCAAGGTTCTGCTACGCCTCAGCCTGCCGAATGGTTTAGAGCAACATCCATAGCCACTCCTCCAGGAACAGCTTCATTTAGAAGCAGTAATGCAATCGATTTGGTTTTTTTCTCGGCAGCGGCAGATCGATACAATGGGAATATTGGCGAAACTAACAATGGCAATAATAACGACAGGGGCGGGAACATCTCTCTGGTAGCCTATCGTCTTAATTATCGAAGCCCTTTTTCCAATGCCACCGGTGCGGGAGCATCAAATTCGCTGATTCTCAATCGGTTTTTGCAAAATCCAGATGTAGCCTTGAGTTACATGGGTCTAGCAGCCTTGAACATCGAGCCGCTGGCTGGGCAACTGCAAGACCCTGCAAATTTCGTTGCTGAAAACATCTACCAATTTACCTTAGTGTTCCACGTTGAGGTCATACCACCCGCACCATCTGGAACGATTCCACCAGCACCACAAGTCATCCCTATCATCATCAGTTCATCTGATATTGCAAGTGGGGTGGATTCTTTCAGTATTAACGGATCAGGCATCACTGTTCCTGATTCAGTCAGTGGCTTCAATCCGGATGTCATCAAAGCAGGAAGGTTGATGTCAGCAGAAATTTCCGTGACGGTGCTGAGTGATCGAGCAGTTCAGCAAGTCCAGCAACGGTCATTTCCTGATGCAGGTGCAAAAGCAAACTTCATCAATCAAAATAGCTATCAATACAGTCGAATGGTGACATTGCCGAAGTTATGATGGATCGTAAGATGCGCTACGTCAAAGTGAGCCGAATCTCCGGTGTCTTTTTCGATACTCATCAACAGCGGCGAATAAATCTCCTTCGCGGAATTCCGGCCAGAACTTTTTGACGATGACCATTTCAGTGTAACTGATCTGCCAAAGTAAAAAATTCGAGACGCGCATCTCCCCAGATGTTCGGATCAGTAAATCAGGATCTGGCATGCCAGCGGTATGCAGCTTCGAGGCAAAGAGCTCGGCATCAAATGCACTGGGCAGAATTTCTCCACGCAGGGCATCTTCGGCAAGTTGTTTGGCGGCATTGATGATGTCTTCGCGGCCGCCGTAGGACAGTGCGAGCACTAGCGTCATCGCTTGATGGTGCTGAGTAGCTTGTTCGATTTCAGCGATTTTTTCGCGTGTGCTGTTAGGTAAGCGGTCCACTTGGCCGATGGCTCGCAGTCTCACCTTGAGGCGCACCAAGTCATCCAGCTTGTTCGCTAAAAATTGCTCTAAAAGTGACATCAGGGCGGTCACCTCCTTTTCGGGGCGATTCCAATTTTCCGAAGAAAAAGCATAGAGCGTGAGATATTTCACATTGAGTTCGAGGCACGCCTTCATCACCTCGCGCACGGAATCCGCCCCCGCGCGATGGCCTGCTAATCGCGGCAGGCCGCGTTGTTTTGCCCACCGTCCATTGCCGTCCATGATGATGGCGATGTGTTGGGGTGTCTCCCGAGTTTTTTCCATGCGTTGCGAAAAAATTACTCCAACACGATGGTTTGGCGGCGGTCGGGGCCTACGCCGACGAATTGGATGGGTGCCCCACAGAGCTCGGATAGGCGTGAGAGGTATTTTCGCGCAGCGAATGGTAATTCGTCGTAAGTCTGGCATGCCGTCGTATCGCACTTCCAGCCAGGGCATGTTTCGTAAATCGGCACCGCATGATTCCACGCCTGGCGATCGGCTGGCGGCAGCTCATGCAGCTCGTCACCAATTTGGTAGCAGGTGCAAATTTTTAGCTCGGTGTAAGCGTCCAGTCCGTCGAGATTGGTTACGGCGAGGCCAGTCACGCCATTGACCATGCAGGCAAAGCGCAGTAACACGGTATCGAGCCAGCCGCAGCCGCGAGGACGGCCGGTGGTCGCGCCAAATTCTCGTCCTAACTGGTGGAGATAATCGGATAGTTCTTCATCGCCGGTGGGAAATGGCCCGGAACCAACGCGCGTGGTGTATGCCTTGCAAACGCCAATCACACTTTGGATCGCGTGCGGTGGCAAACCAGAGCCAGTGCACGAACCGCCTGCCGTCGTGTTTGATGACGTGACGAACGGATAGGTTCCAAAATCAATATCTAACAAAGTGCCTTGAGCGCCCTCAAACAAAAGATGCTCGCCGTTTTTCCACGCCTGATGAAGCACGGGAATCGTATTGCAGACATGAGGACGCAGACGCTCAAATGCCTGATAGACTTCCTTGATCACTTGCGTTGCATCAAAGATGTGGAGATCGAAGCGTTGGAAAATTTCGTTCGCTTCGGCCACGCGGCGGGTGATTTGTGCTTCTGAAAAAGCGCGGTCTAACAAATCAACCACGCGCAGCCCGCAGCGGTTCACTTTATCCGCATATGCCGGGCCGATGCCGCGGCGGGTGGTGCCGATTTTTTGATCGCCAAGCGCGGCTTCGCGGGCGGCATCCAATTCTTTGTGCAGCGGCAAGACGATGTGAGCGCGGTCCGAAATGAGGAGCTTTTCTGCTGAGATCGAGACGCCTTGGGCTTCGATGCGCTCGATTTCTTGCACTAGGCCGATTGGATCTAACACCACGCCATTGCCAATGACGTTGAGTTTATCATTCCACAAAATTCCGGATGGCAAAAGGTGCAGCACGTATTTTGTGCCGTGTGCGATCACCGTGTGGCCCGCGTTGTTGCCGCCTTGGCCGCGAATCACCACATCGGCAGATTCGGTGAGGTAATCGACAATTTTTCCTTTGCCTTCGTCTCCCCATTGGAGACCGATGATGATGGTATTCATGGGTTAGTTTTAGCGGCTTGGTAGATTTGCCTTATATTGATCAATCATTGCCGCAAATTCTTCAAATAGGTAGCTCGCGTCGTTCGGCCCGGGTGCTGCTTCCGGGTGATATTGCACACTGAAAATCGGATGCTGCGTGTGGCGCATGCCTTCCACAGTCAGGTCATTCAAATTCACATGGGTCACTTCGATTTCTGGCGGTAAGGACTCCGGATCCACTGCAAAGCCGTGATTTTGCGAGGTGATGGAAATTTTTCCGGTGCGTAAATCTTTGACGGGTTGGTTTCCTCCGCGGTGGCCAAATTTCAGTTTGAAGGTTTTTCCGCCAAAGGCATGGGCGAGGATTTGGTTGCCGAGGCAAATTCCGAAAATGGGCAATTTGCCGATCATTTCGCGAATTTCTTGGTGGATGTAGCCAAGAGATGCCGGATCTCCCGGGCCGTTAGAAAGGAACAATCCATCTGGTTGCTTGGCCAAAATCTCGGCGGCACTGGTGCGGGAATTGACCACTTCCACCTCGAATCCTTGCTGCCGGAGCCTGCGTAAAATATTGAATTTTAGCCCAAAATCATACGCCACTATGCGGTAGCGCGGTTCTGGCAATGGCAAGTAAGGATGCGGCGCATTGGTGATTTCATTGGGCAATGCCCACTGCCGCGATTCTTCAGTCCAGAAAAATGATTTTGGAGTCGAGACTTCCTGCACGTAGTCCATGCCTTCCATCGGCGGCGAGGCTTTGGCGGCGGCGATGGCTGCCTCGGCATTCAGCTCGGTGGTCAAGCAGGCGCGCATGGCTCCGCGCGATCTCAGGTGCTTGGTGAGTGCGCGGGTATCAATCTCCTCAATGCCGATGATCTGGTGGCGTTTCAAATAGGCATCTAACGATTCGCTGGCGCGCCAGTTAGATGGCACTTCGCAAAGTTCACCAATCACAAATCCGCGGATATGAGGTCCGTGGGATTCAGCGTCTTGCGGATTGATTCCGTAGTTGCCGATTTGCGGATAAGTCATCGCCACAATCTGGCCTCGATACGATGGATCCGTGATCACCTCTTGGTATCCGGACATCGAGGTGTTGAAACAAATTTCCCCAGTCGTCGTTCCTATGGCACCAAAAGCGGTTCCATGAAAACAACGGCCATCTTCTAAAGCGAGAATTGCAGTAATCGGCACAGCGGCGGCAGGCTAAGTTGGCATTTGAGTGGATGCAAGAGAATGCTCACTCGCGAGCGCGGCTATCGATGAAAATAGTCACTGGGCCATCATTGATGAGGCCAATTTTCATATCGGCACCGAAAATCCCCTGAGCCACATCCTTGCCAAGCAAGCGGCTGAGCTTCTCACATACGGCGGCGATCATCGGCTCAGCGTGATCGGGCAGCGCGGCTTTCAGGAATGATGGCCGGTTTCCTCGTTGCGTCGAGGCATGCAACGTGAATTGGCTGACGACGAGAATATTTCCTCCGACTTGGGAAACGGATCGATTCATTTTCCCATCGGCATCGGCAAAAATTCGCAGGCGAAAAATTTTATCAGCCAGCCACTCGACATCGGACGGATCATCCGCTGCCTCGACTCCTAACAGAACCATCATGCCGTGATTGATTTCCGCAATGCGGGTTCCAGTGACCATCACATCGGCTTGGATGACGCGCTGAATCAAGGCTCTCACGGCGTGATTTTTTCCGTTAGAAAACGCAAATGTTGCCAGCGAATCATCGGATCTTGTTTGCTAAAATTGAGTGCTTGCTCGGAGAATTGAACGGCGCGTTTGCGATCGCCCAGCGCGAAATATGTTTCTGCTAGAGTATCGAGATATGCCGGTTCATTCGGGCTGAGTTTGAGGGAAGTGAGGCTCATTTTTTCGGCTTCTTTGAGCTGCAATTTGGCGCGAGATGCCAGCCAAGCAGCCGTATTGAGTCCGCTAGAGTGCTTGGGATAGCGGCTGAGTTCTGCCGTCACCCTTTGCCAAGAATCCGCAAAAATTTCGCGCAAGAGTGGCTCTTGTCCGGCTTTGCGCAGAGCTGGGAAAAAATAATCGGCAAGGGCACCGGATGTCGGCTGTTGGGCGTGTGCTTGAATGATTTTTGCACGATCCAACTCAGCTCCCGCGGCATGATCGGCAAGTGCTTTGGCAAGATCTGCTTCCGCGCGCAAGCTGGCATAGATGCCGAGGTTTTTGTCTTGATGTATTGCATTCGCAGCTTGGCAAGAAAGAACCTCGGTCACCGCAGCGGCTACGCGCCAATTGCCTTGTTCAAAAGCAGTTTGGCGGATAAAGATCTTCAAAACATCTAGAAATGTCTGCTCGTATTCTTCGCTAGTAGCGAGCAATGCGCTGCGCTGGATCCATTCGTTGACCTGTTGGGGATTTTCCGCCATCATATGGACATAGATGAGTGATTGTGCAGTCGCTGGGTTTCCCAATGAGAGCTGATCGGCGATAAGGGCATTACGTTTGGCAGCCGCTGTTTTTCCGAGTTTGGAAAGCAAAAATGCCCGATGTCCATAGACGCTTGAATTGGTGTAAGTGGAGGAATTTTCTGAGTGATCTAGGCAAAAATCGATTAACTCGAGTGCATCTTTCCAACGCTTTTCTAACAGAAAATAATCAAGTCGGCTCGCCCAGAAAAGATTGACGCGGCTATTCGGATCGAGGGCATCCCACAGTTTGAGGGTTTGCTGGGCATCTGAGTTGGATCGTCCGTAAAACAACCATTGGTTGATGAGGTTGAGTGCTTTGCTTTTCGCAGAGTCATCGGCTGCTAGACGGTAGCTTTTCCATGCGCGTTCCACCCATTGATCTGTTAGATTTTGCTCGTCACCCAAGTGACCTTGAAGTGCCATGAGAATGGTGAGTTGAGCACGCCATGGCAGATCAGGCTGCTCTTCGATGATCCACGCTTGCCATGATTGGGTGAATGGATTTTGCTCGCCTAAAATGGCAGATGTTGCTTTTTCCTGCAGGAGAGGATCCACTCCAGCCCATTGCGTAGCTAGCTCAAGAGCGAGCTTGCCAGACGGACTTGCTCGATTGTTTTGCTCGCTCAATTCGCCGATGAATTGGAGAAATAATTCCTCATTTTCTTCGGCAAGGTTCATCATGGCGGGCCCATAGCATTGCGCTGACAATTCGTGTAAGTGGCGCATATCTAACATGGAGGCCATCTGCAATAATTCTTGAAGAGCCATCGATGAATCTTCGCGCTGGAGCTCTCGCCCTTCATCGATCAGCTTCAGGCTGCGTTCCTCGATCCAACGTGTGAGTCCTGCGGCAGGTTGTTGCGGATCGATCTGATAGATTTTCAGTGCTTCATCAAAGCGGCCTAATGCTTCAAAGTGCAAAGCCGCTTCTTGTGGCCGCTCGCGAGTGAGTGCCTGCTCGCCGAGGTGAGAAGCGCCGGCGGCAAATAGCAGAGTCGTCGCATAGTGCCTTGCATAATCATCTCCTTGCTCCGTCGCTTGGCGGATGACTTCAATTTCGGACGGGCGGATGAATTCGCCCATCCAACGTTTTTTGGCCATTTGCAAGAAATGGCGTTGTATGTCGGATTCGCAATGATGATTGAGTTGGTAATTGATCCACGGCAGCGGGTCACCTTGTAAAATGGCGAGAGCTGCATCGGTGTAGGTTTGATTGTCTTCTCGCGCTGCCAAACGAGCTGCGGTGAGATCGCCCGCAGAACAGTAAAGAGCAAGCCGCCACGCGGCAGGTGCGAGTTGGTTAGATCGCGCCGCTTTTTCGATTTCTTGTTGCAGGGTGCCATGGCTGCGATGGAATTCTGCTAGAGTCTGTAGCGATTGCATGTTAGACGGCATCAATTCGAGGATCTTGAGTGCTTCGTCCGTTTCCTCGCGTGCAATGGCACTGCGAGCTGCGAGCATTGTCACATCCCCAACTTGGTGGTTGAATCCGGTGAGCACTTCAGGATTGGTTTCTTCTGAGTAGAGCTTGATGACTTGATACCATGCATTCGTTTGGGCAAGCTGTTGGAGCAAGGTGATCTTTTGGCTGCTCGATGCGCCTGAGTATTCTTCGACTGCTTTGAGAACAGCCGGTGGTGTCTGTGGAGTGAGACGCAACTCGACTTTTCGCAAGATCTGGCTGGCGCGGACGCGCTGCTCTGGGTCTTTGCTGGTGGTGCTTGCCTTGCGTAAAAGATCGGCAGCTTGATTGCCCATTTCCCACAACTCGACTTGCGCTTTTTCACGAGCTTCAAATTGGTCGCTAAGGAGCGCATCCATTTGCTCTTGGGGCGACGCAAATGCGTGCAGGCATGTTAGCCCAATCCATGCAATCAAGGCGCAAGAGCGAAGCGAAGCCATCATGAATTCAAGAAATAACTAAGCTGCAAAACTTTCTCCACAAGAGCAGGTGACCGCCGCATTCGGGTTGCTTACTTTGAAGCCTCCTTGCTGCAAGTCGTCTGAGAAATCCAATTCACTGCCACTCACAAATAAAGCACTCTTTGGATCAACCACCACATTGACGCCATTGCTTGGGATTAAAATATCGCGATCGCGCGGACCATCCACTAGATCCATTTTATACTGCAAGCCTGAGCAGCCACCGCCTACGACGGCAATTCTCAATGCGCCTTGTGGACGACCTTGACGCGTCAGGAGGCCGCTCAAATGGCTTGCCGCATTGTCCATGATTTTGATCAGCTTTTCGTTGCCGATTTTATAATTCACAGCTGCTTGCATGAATCATTATCTCTCACGAGACGCTTCCAGTCAATCCCTCTGGAAAAACAATCCCCACAGGACTCGCTAGGCAAATCATGCAGGGATAACTCATCGAATCGATCGATTAATTTTTGTTAGAAAATCAACCTTCAGTCTCTTCTTCAGTCGTTTTTTTAGCGACTTTCTTGGCCGCTTTCTTCGCAGCTGTCTTTTTTGCAGGTGCTTTTTTCGCAGCCTCAGTCTTTGGAGTGGCAGATTTCACTGCGAGCTTTGGAGCGCTTTCCCCGAGTTTGATTAGCTCTTTTTTGCGCTTCAAATAATCAGTGCGGCGGCGGCGTTTGATCAGTTTTTTGTGTTGTTGTCCCATGATTGCGTTCGTTTGCTTACGAGTTTCCGCATGGTCGATCAAGCTGAATTCTCAAAAGATATTTGGCTTACTTTGTGGGCATCATCAATGACAGAAGGCGGCCGATGCGTTCGCGCAGTTCGCAGCGGGGGACGATGGCATCGACCAGCCCGTGATCGAGCATAAATTCAGCAGTCTGAAATCCGGCGGGCAATGATTGGTGGGTGGTTTCCTTGACTACTCGCGGGCCAGCAAAGCCGATCATGCATTTTGGCTCGGCGAGGTTGACATCGCCAATCGTCGCGAACGATGCGGTCACGCCGCCAGTCGTCGGATGAGTCATCAGCGAGATGTATGGCAATTTCGCCTGGCCAAGGCGAGCAAGCGCCGCGCAGGTTTTGGCCATTTGCATCAGCGAGAGCATGCCTTCTTGCATGCGTGCGCCCGATGAGGCGGAGACGATCACCACGCCGCGGCGCTCGGCGATAGCAAGCTCGATGGCGCGTGTGATTTTCTCGCCAACCACCGAGCCCATCGATCCTGCGAAAAACTTAAAATCCATCACGGCAATCACCGCTGGGTTGCCATGGATCGTGAGGCGGCCGGAGACGAGTGCATCATCGAGCTGCGTTTTCTCACGCATGGATGCGATTTTTGCATCGTAACCTTGAAAGTT
>RDZR01000009.1 GCA_004294095.1 Verrucomicrobiota bacterium | reverse complement strand
AAATGAAAGTATCGCCAGAGCGCGGTAAGTGAAGTAAATTCAAAGTCATGGAAGCTCCGGTAACCGTGATTTCTGCTAACCCTGCGGGTGAGACAAAAATTACGGATGATTGCTTAATGTGCTTGGCTCATTGGGATGGCATGTCAGTGTTCACTGATGCGCGATGCAGCTTTGTCCCTTTTGCAAACACTCACCCAAGCTCATGCTGTTTCAGGGCATGAAGAAGAAGTGCGGAAAATTTTTGTATCTGAGCTAGGTGGTTGCGGAATGATTTCAATGGACCGCATGGGCTCGGTTTTTTGTGAAATCGGGGGTCATGGGCCTCGTGTGATGATTGCAGGACATATGGATGAAGTCGGCTTCATGGTGCAAAGCATCACGCCGGATGGATTTCTCCAATTCGTGACCTTGGGCGGCTGGTGGGAGCATGTTTTGCTTGCTCAGCGAGTGGAAATTCTCACGCGCTCTGGAGAGAAGATTCTTGGGATCATTTCCTCGCGCCCACCGCACTTTTTGCCGTTATCTGACCGCAGACAAGTGATGAGCATTGAGCAAATTTACATCGATGTGGGAGCCGTTAATCGGCAGGAAGTCACGGAGAAATTTGGCATTTCATTAGGTGACCCCGTCGCACCAATTTCGCCCTGGACGCCGATGGCAGGAGAAGATCTTTATGCAGCCAAGGCGCTCGATAATCGTTTAGGCATGGCCTGCGCGATTCAGGCGGGGAAAATACTAGCAGCCACATCGCACCCCAATTGCTGCATTATTACGGGCACCGTGCAGGAGGAAGTGGGCTTGCGTGGGGCGAAGCCCGCGGCGGCGATGGTGCGCCCCGATGTGGCGATTGTGTTAGAAGCTCCGCCTGCCGATGACACCCCAGGATTTTCTCGCAGCGATTCGCAGGCTCGGCTCGGGGGAGGCGTGCAAATTCGGGCTTTTGATCCTACCGCAATTACCAATCCTCGCTTGCTACACTTGGCAATCGAGACTGCCCAGCGTGAAGGTATTCCATACCAAGTCGCGGTGCGGCGCAGTGGGGGAACTGACGCGGGCAGCATCCACGTCTCCACCTACGGTGTGCCATGCATTGTGTTAGGTGTGCCCACCCGATACATCCACTCGCATAATGGCATGATGAATCTGCTAGATTATATTCACATGTTAGAACTCACGATCGCACTGGTGAAGCGCATGGACGAGGCCACAGTGGATCAGCTCGTTGCTTTATAAAATTCTTCTCATCGGCACCATATTGGCGTGGATGAACCCTTGTTTCTCAAAAAATTGCTGAGACTCCTCGCTCATCTTATCAGTTAGAAGAGTGATGCGCTTGAAATTTTTTGCGCGGGCAAAATCGATCACATAATCTAACAATTTTTTCCCGTATCCTTGGCCGCGGTGGTCGGGATGAATGACAACGTCTTCCATTAGAATCACAAATCCTCCGCAGGCGGTTGAAATCGTGAAGAGTAAATTGACCATACCAAAAATTCTTTCATGGCTACGGACCACAAAAATCCTACCGCGGTTGGGCTGTTCAAGAATGAGTTGCAGGCCTCGTTCTTGGATCATGCGATCCGCTTTAAAATCCTGAGAACGTTCAAATAAATTGACCACCAATTCGGTCAAGGCAGGCAAATCTTCAAGCGTCGCAGGCTCGATGCGAGGGACGTCGCCTAGTGGTTTGATGGAATCGGTGTTAGAAACATCACTCACGTGCCCAAGATGGCAGATTTTTCACCACGGACGAGAGAAATGTGATGATCGCTCAAGTAGTCGTTGGATCGTATAAATCAGGGCGATTCAGCGCAGTGCGTTGCTCGGCAGCGAGGCGCCGCCAACTGGCAATTTGCTGGTGATTTCCAGAAAGGAGCACCTCTGGCACCGCCATGTTCTGATAGATCGGAGGGCGCGTGTAGGCAGGTGCTTCGAGCATGGTGGGCTCGCTAAATGATTCATCAACAGCGGATTGATCATTTCCTAAAACACCAGGCAGCAAACGAATAACCGCATCGCAGACGACGGCCGCGGCGATCGCACCATTTGTTAGAATGTAATCTCCTATTGAAATTTCCTCATCCACCAAATGCTCCACCACCCGATGATCAACGCCCTCATAATGCCCGCAGAGGATAATCAGGTGCGCGTGAGTTCCGAGCTCGCGGGCTTTCGCCTGCTTGAAAGGCACTCCCTGCGGCGTCATTAAAATCACGTGGGATGACGGCTGCCGCAGCGCCTCAACTGCCGCGAAAAGTGGCTCCGGCTTGAGCAACATGCCATGCCCGCCCCCGCAAATGCTGTCATCGACGCGGCGATGTTTGTCCTTGGACCAATCGCGCAGTTGATGAGCATGCAGATCCACCACCCCAGCGAGGCGGGCGCGCTCGATGATCGAGTCACTCAATGGGCCTAGAGCCAAATTTGGAAACAAGGTGACTATATCGATCCTCATGGGAGTAATTGGAGATAGGGGCAGCTTACTGTTAAGCTCCATGCGGATAATTAACATATTTGAATTAAATGTCGAATTCAGTTTGGCCGAACCTCTTAGTTAAAATTATAACTGAGAAATGGTATTGTTAGCACCATGGTAGATCGGAATTCTGGCTTTCCTGAGAATTTTTTCTTCATCGCAGCGCACTTTTACTTATCATGAGTGCTCAACCTTAATAAACGAATTACTATGTCACTCAAAGTTGGCGATCCAGCCCCAGATTTTACCCTCGTGAGTCAAACATCAGATGGTCCTGCATTGGTCCAATTGAGCAGTCTGATTGGCTCGACGAACCTCGTCTTGTTGTTTGTGCCGATGGCCTTCACGGGCGTCTGCACCACGGAGTTTTGTGATATTTCACAAGGCTTGTCAGCATACACCGCGCTCGATGCCACGGTCCTCGGAATTTCTGGAGATAATCCGTTTGCTCAAGAGGCGTGGGCAAAAAAAGAAGGAATCACCATCCAGCTCCTCAGCGATTACGAACACGAAGTGGCCAAAGCATACGGCGTGGCATACGACCAATTTCTACCGGAAAAAAATCTTATCATGGGCGGCGTTGCGAAGCGCTCTGCATTCGTGATCGATAAAACAGGCATCATTCGTTACGCGGAAGTGCAGGATCATCCGAAAGATCTGCCAGACTTCGCGGCGATCAAAGAAGTGCTTGCCAGCCTTTGATTTCTATTTCTCTAACAATCTAACGAAATCGCGCAGGGTCTTGGTCTTGCGCGATTTTTATTTTTTCTCTAACAACGCTTTGGTTTCGGCAGAAAGTTTATCGATCGGATATTCGACGATTCTGTCGGATTCCAATTTAAGCACGACACTTTCTGGCTTTTTCTCAACGAGAATGGCGCGGATGGTTTTGCCCTCAATGTTCGTCCAGTCTTGCATGGTCTCCACGGCAGCTGGAGTGGCGGCGGCACCTTTCATCGCCGCTTCCGCTTTTTCTTTCGCATCGCGGTCCCAATTTTTTTCATTCGTGATCACACGATAATCCGCTCCGGTGATGAATTTGAGTTCCTTCGGCTCTACAATCGTAATTCGAGGACTTGTGTTGCCTATTTTTATGGTCTCCTGGATTGCGGAACTCATTTCATCCACCTTCGGGCATTGCTCTAGCGCCCTGTCTCTGATGACGAGAATGAAATCACTTTTTAATGCGGAGTATGCCAAGGATGCTCCAGAATGCGTTTTTGAACAACTCGAAGCAGAATCGGTTTCGATGAAGGCAATCGCTTTGCCTTGCTTGATTGCAGCAGCTTGTGCTTCGGCAAATTTACCGGAGAAAAAAGCATCACGTGGTGGTTTGACTGCGCTGTCGGCGAGTATCGGAATCAATAGCGCGGAGTAGAATATCAAAATCCATTTCATGTTAGATAACGTGCAACGGCGGCATCTTCCGCGTCAAGTGGCAAGTCTAGGAGCGAGATCAGTGGCGTGGTTCGATTTTTCATCTGCACGATGATTGCCATCTCGATATTTCATCATAGGATCTTGCCTGCTTATGAGCACACTCAATGAACTTCTTTCCGCTGCTTGTGCAGACGGAAAATTATCGGCAGCAAGTTATCAAAATGTTTCTTCTCTGTTAGATGGAAGTAACAGCCCGATCGCGGCCCAAGCCATCGCGGAATTGGCCGAGCAAGGTGCCTGGTCTGAATTGAATGATCGGTTTTTTAAAACCCTCGCTTTCGGCACCGGCGGCTTGCGCGGCAGGACGATTGGGCGCATTGTCACTCGCGCGGAGATGGGCAGCGGTGGGCCCAACGAGCGGCCGGAGTTTCCATGCGTGGGCACTGCAACGATGAATTATTACAACGTCGGCCGCGCAGTGCGTGGCTTGATCGCTTACGTGCGCCATTGCGTGGGCGAGGGCCAGAGACCGGTGCTCGTATTTGCGCATGATACTCGTCATTTTTCTAAAGACTTCGCAGAATTTTGCGCGAAGACCTGCGCGGATCATGGCTGCGATGCCTATCTTTTCGATGGCCCGCGTTCCACTCCGCAACTTTCATTCAGCGTGCGTTCATTGAGAGCCGACGCGGGGGTTGTTCTAACAGCATCGCATAACCCTGCGCACGATAACGGATTCAAAGTCTATTTCAATGATGGCGCACAAATCGTCGAGCCGCATGCCTCGGCAATCATTACCGAAGTCAACGCCATCACCAGCGAGCGCTATGAATCCGTTCCAGAAAACCAGCGTGGCACAATCACCCGCCTCGGCGCGGAGATGGACGCGGTGTATCAGCAGGGTTTGCAATCACTTCTGTTAGATAAGAATGGAGTCAAGTCTGCCTCGATGCGGGTGGTGTTCACCAATTTGCACGGCACGGGCGGCCACATCAGCGTGCCCCTTTTGCGGGACTTGGGATTTGAGGTGCTCACCGTTCCGGCGCAAGACGCGCAAGATGGGCGTTTTCCGACGGTGGATTCGCCGAACCCAGAAAATGGTCCTGCTTTGAAAATGGGGATCGATTTGGCGATCGCCGAGCACGCGCATTTGGTCATCGGCACGGATCCAGACGCAGATCGCATGGGCGTCGCCGTGCGCGATAGCTCGGGCAAGATGATCCTGCTCACGGGAAATCAGATTGGCTCGCTGATGGCGTGGTATCGCATCAAAACGCAATTCGAGATGGGTTGGCTGAGCCAAGCAAATCGAAGCCGCGCAGTGGTGGTGAAGACATTTGTGACGACTGAATTGCAGCGCGCCATCGCCGATGGATTTGGCATTCAAGTCGTCGATACGCTTACCGGTTTCAAATACATCGCCGCGAAGTTACGCAAATATGAAGAGGCGATTCCGGAAGATAAAAAAGGCGATTATCGTGGCCTTGATGCAGACCGCACGCGTGCGCTTCGGCTCGAGTATTCGCGGTTTTTCGTCTTTGGCGGTGAAGAAAGTTACGGTTACTTAGGCTCGGATGCCGTGCGCGATAAAGATGCCAATGGCGCGTGCTTGATGTTTGCGGAAGTGGCTGCCTATGCCCAAGCTCAAGGTTTATCGCTTCCTGAATTGTTAGATCAAATCTATCAGCAATATGGGTATTATCTAGAAGCTGGCAAATCGCTGGTGATGGAAGGTGCCGATGGCGCTGCACGCATCGAGCAATTGGCAATGAGCTACGCCACAACGCCGCCGACCGTCTGCGATGGCTCGCCCGTGCTGCGGGTGCGGGACTTTGCGAAGGACGCGATCTTCGATCAAGAGGGCGATTTACTGCCCAAAGAGAAAATGCTGTTTGTCGATCTCGAAGACGGCCGTTCTTTTGCGGTGAGGCCTTCCGGAACGGAGCCCAAGATCAAATTTTATCTCTTCGGAAATGCTGCGGCCGGCGACGATCTGGCAGAGACCAAGCAATCTGTGGCAAGTGGCTTGCATTGTCTTTGGCAATGGATCGAGGCGGATGCCGCTCAGCGTGGGCAGTAAAAAAAGATGAAAATCAAGCTTGTTCTCGATTGGAAATCACGCGCCTGCCGCCTGTGGCAAGGTGTTGAATTTCCAGCCACCAGCAATCTGCTGGCATCATCTCAGGAAAGCGGTCTGCCCATTCTGCGATAGTTACCGCCTGAGCATCATCGAGGTAATCATCCCAACCAATTTCTAACAGCTCGTTAGCGGAATCTAACCGATAGAAATCAAAATGATGAACAGTCCATTTTCCATCCGGATAAGAATGAATCAGGCCGAACGTTGGGCTGGTGACTTGAGCCGCTGATCCAAGGCCGTGAACGAATCCTTGCACCCAATGCGTTTTACCTGCGCCGAGTTGACCGACGAGGCCGATCACGCATGGTTTTCCTAACTTTTTTGCAAAATCGGCACCCAAGGCAAACATTGCTTCTGGTGTTAGAACATCGGTGGTCATGATGGCAAAAAATTTTGAAACATGGAGCAATGCCACTCAGGCTGGATACGCATGGCGATTTCGCATCACTTGTTGGCGGGGCGCACTTGGCTGACAAATGCGATCTAGCAAATCCTCCCACGCATCATGTCCGCGCAGAATTTGCACTTCTATGCGCAGAAAATATATCGGCACATCAATCGAAGCAGGGCGGGGGAAACGAACGGCATCCTTCTCGGTTGTTAGAATCATATTCATATCGCGCTCGACGCAACGTTGCATGAATTTTTCTACCTCGCGTTTTGAAAATCGGTAGTGATCTGAAAAGCGGCGGCAGATCACGACTTTTGCACCGAGTTTTTCCAAAGTCCCTTCAAAAGCTTCTGGCACTGCAATCGCACTGATGGCACCCACGAATTTGTTTGTTAGATGATCTAACGGCAGCCGCTCGCCACTAAAAACATTTTCCAGATAGATCGGCCCGTGATCGCACTCGATGATTTCTGCAATGCGATTGCTGCGGCGGATGCGCTCGATCAAGGCGCTTTGGTTTTGTTTGCCGCACTTGGTGATCAAGATGTAACTTGCCCGTCGCAGCGACTTTGGCGGCTCGCGAAGCGTGCCACGCGGCAATAACGCACCGGTGCCGAATGGCGAATTGGCATCGACCAAGACGATGTCCATGCTGTGAGCCAGCTTGAGGTATTGCATGCCGTCATCTAACAAAATGGTATCAATCGCAAATTGCTCGAGGCCAAAACGAGCACTTTTGACTCGGTTTTTATCCACAAGCACCGCCACGCCATCCAAGTTTTTAGCGAGCATGAACGGTTCATCTCCGGCGTATTTGGAATCTAACAAAACGGCATTTCCAGTGGAAACCACTTTAGGCATGCGCTCGCTCGGCACCTGCCTGCCTGATGAGGAAAGCCATTTTTGTGCATGCGTCAGACGCTGGCTTTTATAACCCCGAGATAAAATTGCAACACGCCTGCCGCGATCGCGCAACGTCCTTGCTAACAGCTCGACTACCGGAGTCTTGCCAGTGCCGCCGACAGTGATGTTTCCAATAGCGATGACTTGGCATCCAAGATGTTTCTGCGGCTGCCATCCATGGCGGAAGCGCCACAAACGAATCGCGATGATGATTCTAAAAATTCCTGATAGAGCCAACATCAGAAAACGCATCAGCGAGGCTCTGAAGCCCTTGGCGCGCCCGAATATCACATCGGCGCCCCATCGCTCTATTTCTTGAATCCATTCTTTCATTCAGTGCCCATTGAACGAGACCTATCTTCTTCTGCTCGCCGCAGAATGTGCGGGTGGGCGCATCTGTAACAGAAAAAAACGTGGCCGCCCTAGTTGAGCGGCCACGCGATTCAATTGTTAAAATGTTAGAAATTAGGCATCTTCTTGTGCAGCAGCTTCTTGGGCGGCTGCATAAGCACTGGATGCTTCATGCACGCGGTCTGTTCCTTTGTATTCTTTGCCGATTTTTTCGACAAGGCCACGGGTTACGAGGTTTTGGAGCTTTTCATACGCTCGCAAGCGTAGCATTTCTTCGCCACCGCTGACTGCGTTGCGAACCTTTAAATTTGCGAAAACCCGCTCAAACAAGTCGTTGAATCCAAATATTTTCTTTTCTGCAAGAACGATGCAGAGTTCATCTGTCACGTGATCTGGAAGGCGGCGAGAGAAGCGGGTTCGTTTCGTTGATATTGCCATAACGACGCTACTCTACACCAACTTGTGACAAAAGCGACTCAAAAATTATTTGGTTAGATTTAATTAAGATTTCTTAATGAAATTGGATGGGCTTTTAAGATTACAAATTCCAAATTTCTCTTTTTGTATCCTTGACAGCCAGTCGATAATCGAGATCCTTCGCGTCCCGACGCGTCGGTAACGTGTCGAAAAATTTATACGCATATGAAAAAGGATCTTCATCCAAAATACAACCCTGTGGTGTTTGTCGATATGACCTCAGGCAAGAGATTTATCACGCGCAGCACGAAATCATCTGAAAAAAAAGAGGTGATTGACGGCGTTGAGCACAGTGTGATTTCGATTGGCATCACGTCTGACACGCACCCATTTTTTACTGGGTTGGCTCAGTTTGTGGATACGGAAGGCCGCATCGATAAGTTCCAGAAGCGTTTTGGCGCTGTCCGCCGTGTTGGTAAGCCTAAGCTGGATTAAACAGTCGCTAACCATTGCATTGTTGACGGAGTGTCTCTAGCCGATTTGCAAGGCAGAGGCACTCACAGATCGAGGCATTTACGTTGCCAATTGAGTAGCACATCGGCTGGAGAGCATTGATTGCTGGCGATGCATTCGATGGTTGCGCGCGAAGCGATGAGTGAGCCCTCGATGTCGAGTTCCTTGGCAATAGCCTCCCGTTTGGCGATCATCGAATCGACCCGCTCTTCAAAGTGGCGATCTCGTTTGGCTCGCTGTGATTGCGGGCGTTGAGGCCACTCATGTTGGGGAATTTTTGCAAGCTGCACCATGGCGGCGTGGAAGCGTTTTTGGCGATCGATGCGATAATGGCGAGGAAGCACGATGGATTTACCTGCAATGAGAGCTTGAGTCCATTCCAACAATTCGCGGTTAGGCGTGACCATGAAAGAAGGACGGTCCCATGCTTTTGCTTCAGCATCGCGCCAATGCCAGAGGGCTCGGAGGCAGGCAAGACCGTAGGGATCGAGCTTGCCCGAGCCTTGAATGCGCCATGCATCATCCTTCTGCTCGTCATCCCGTTCTAAAACTCTGCGCTGCGCCGCTTCGCAACTTTCCTCAAACCATTCGAATCGATTTTTTTCGCGAAGTTCAGCAACGATGCGCTCACCCATCTCTAACAGATAATGCACATCGTTGAGTGCGTATTCGATCATTTTTTCAGAGAGCGGTCGCTTGCCCCAATCTGCTTTTTGTGACGATTTGGACAGCTCGATGCCGAAGTAGTGAAGAACTAAATCGCTCAGTCCAAAGCGGCGGTGTCCTAGTAAGCGCGCACCGATTTGTGTGTCATAAACGCACTTCGGCAATCGATTAAACTGCCGCTTGAACATGGTCATGTCATAATCTGCCCCATGCATCCACACGGTCGCTTCGCTCAGAAACGAACCCAACGGGCTAAGATCCTCGATGACCAGCGGATCAATTAGAGTTTTGTGCTTTACCGTGGCAAATTGAATGAGGCACAGCGATTCCCGGTAGCGGTGCAAGCTATCAGCTTCAGTATCAACCGCGCACAGAATTTCACCGCTAGCTGGACGGCTCTTATGGAGTAGCTCAATTAGTCGCTCGGTAGTATCAATCATATCGAAAGCCAGCAGGAAGTTGCGGTTAAAAAAGCAACTTGATTAGGCTTTGTAAAACAGGATTTCAAACCGCATGGAATAAAGCAGGCAGATCAGACTCAGTGAACAATTAATTCACAAAGACGACAGGTATTTCAAAATATCGGTCGGAGAGATCGTAAGCAGCTCCGGTATTTTGGATAAGCCTTGAGTAACGCAACCGGATCACTGCTTTGGTTCCTGCAGGGAAAAGAGGTGGAAGCGTGATGCTCGTTGTGTATGGATTCTGTAATAAAATTCTTTGTTCCACATCGTCCGAGAAATTCGGGAAGATGACATCATTTGAAGCTGGAGAAAGGGGATTGGATGGATCCTCTAGCTTACGCATGACGAAATAGAGTTTATCGCTGCGAATGACGTTTGTAGTGGTGACTCCCGCCCAACGCACGGTGAAAGGTCTGCGTGTCTTGATTTGATAAAATCCATCAGCTCTCCAATTGGCGGGATCATCAAAAGTAAAGTGGAAACCAGTAAAACGGTTTTTGATTTTCTCTCTCCCTTCGATCATGGGGAAGATGGTATTCGAAATATTAGAACTGCGGTCAGGGAAATTTACTGCTGGCAGGGAAAATGAGTAAACCCCGGGGACCCATTCTTCTTCTATTTTCTTTTTCTGGGTTTCATCATAGTCAAAATCTTGCTCATAGTAGGTGAGTGGGATCTGACGGATGTCTCCGGTCCTTGAGAGCAAATTATAGAAAGCCACACGTCCAAAATCGATAAAACCTCCAAGCGGGCGTTCTAGCCTAGACGCTGGCGCCACTCTTAAAAACATGCCCTCGGCCCTGTAGGGTGCGACGGCTGCCGCGCCGAAAATACTAATAATGGAGTAGTAAGGATTAGCGATGGGTGAATCAATATCGCCATTTGTCAAGAAGCCAGTAGCTCCAAGTGGGCAAGGATCAAGTGGAATATTTGCTGGCCAGAATGCAGGTCGAGCGCAACCTTCCTGAAACACAAAAATACCATCGCTCATGTAAATGAAGACATTCCCACGGCGGAAAGACGAAACATTGCGGATTTCACGATAATATTTATCAACTCCCAT
>RDZR01000008.1 GCA_004294095.1 Verrucomicrobiota bacterium | reverse complement strand
CTTGAGTCAATGTGATTCGGTATCGAGGAGCCATGCACTTCCAATAACTGAAAAACAACTTCAGTTCAATACGAAAATATAAACGTTACGTGATACTAGTCCACGAATTAGAAATCACATTCGCCGCACCGAGCAATGAGCCGACGACTGCGCCGCGGTGGCAGTTATCGCCGCCGACCATCGCGTTCGCGAAAATACCAGCCTCGAACGAATGGTGATATTTCCATGCGAGAAAAAGTGATGCGGGCATGGATTCGGCGATGTAGCACGCTGGACTGAAGCGTTGGCCGATGACGTGTGTGTCGGGTTGCGTCGCCCATTTTTCCGCGTTGCGACAAGAAAGCCAATCGCCGGCTTCGTTTTGAATCGCCTCGCGTAGGGCGACGCCTTCGTGGATTCGGTAAAGCAGCCTCACCAGTGTGTCCGCCGCGCGCAGCACGTTGGGGTGCGCGTGCGTGAGGCCGACGTGTTCTTTGACTCTTCGGCGCTGGGTCTCAAGATCGGCGCTGCGCAGGACGTAGCAGAGCGCGGGAACTTGCGCGAGCCCGCCGATGTGCTCATCGCGGATGGAGCATTTCCGCGGCGTGTTTCCTTGCGAGTATTTGGTGAAAAATCCACGGTGATATTCTTCCAAGTAAGTATCTTGGTGCTTGCCGGGCATCAGCATGAAATCGATGTAATGTGCCAGCCAAGCGTCCGCATCATACCCTCCAAGAGTTTCTGATAATTTTACTAACTCAATGGCCAACTGATAGTTAAGCGTATTTTCACCGGATTTTAGGAATTGATGGTAGTGGATGCCGCGTTGGCCCCAATACTGCGCTTGATCGTGCAGAATCTCACCTTTTTCGTTGAGCGCTTGGTATTGTGAGCGCCACAAGATCGATCCCGTGTGCGGATTTTTCGGCGCAAGAAAATCGCTGATCTCGCCATACTCGGCGCGCAGTGCTTCGCGGTCGTAATACCAATGGACGGGCATGGCCACGGCATCGGAAATCAGCGAGCCATGGTAGGCATTTTGAAAAGAGTCGTTCGACATATTGTGGCGGTTAATGACGCGCCAAAATTCGCCAGCTCTCTAGCAAGTCAAGAGGCAAGCCTTCTCACTACAGCTTTTCATAAACGCCTTGATCGCGGCGTTCGAGCACGGTAAAGCCTGCTTTTTTCGCATCAGTCACCGAGAGCGGTTTGGTGATCTTCGGCGTATTGATCCGTGAAATCACTTTCTTCACCGGATTTTTACACAGCGGGCAAACAACCAACGCAGCGCGATCGATCGGTCGACGCAGTTCGAAGCCGCGCGAACAAATCCGGCACGATTGTTCCGGATCACTCGGTGCTTCTGAAATGTATTCGTAAATGGGCATGGAAAAAGCGCGATACGAGGATGGTCGCATCGCGCAGAAATTTAGCCGATGGCTAAAAAATTACCAGCTCGATTTAGTCACGCCCGGTAACATTCCGTGCGAGGCAAGCTCGCGGAAAGTGATCCGAGACAGACGGAAGCGGCGCAAGAAAGCGCGGCGGCGTCCGGTGACTTCGCAACGATTTACCAAGCGCGTAGGGCTGGCATCGCGCGGCAGCATCGAGAGGCCGACGTAATCTTTGCTATCTTTAAGCTGCTTGCGAAGCTTGGCGTATTTTTCAACGGTTTCTTTTTTGCGCTCGTTGCGCGCGATCCAACTTTTCTTAGCCATAATGCGGGGCGGTGATGTGATGGAATTCGCGAAGAGATGCAAGCAAAAATCTTCAATTATCCTGAGTTTTTTGATTTTTGCAGATTCCTGCGTCTGCTCTTGCATGATGGATGATTGATCGATACGCCTGATGGCGATGCCAGTTGTAGCTATTGTCGGTCGTCCGAATGTTGGGAAATCCGCGCTTTTTAATCGCCTCGCCGGGCGAAAAATTGCGATCGTGCTTGATCAACCAGGGGTCACGCGGGATCGCATTTCCGCGCCATGCAAGGCGACGCAGGTGGCCTGCACCGTGATTGATACCGGCGGCATTGGCGGTGGCATTGAAGATGGCTTCGATGAGCAAGTCTCGATGGAGGCGGACATCGCGATGCAAACGGCGGATTTGATTCTTTTTGTGGTGGATGCGCAGTCTGGAGTGACGCCGGTGGATTTGGCTTTGGCGCAAAAATTACGCAAGGCCAAGCCGCCGATTCTGTTGGTGATCAACAAAGTGGATGACCCGAAGCACGAGCAGGCGGATGTGGAGTTTGCCCGTCTTGGCTTTGGCCAGAGTGTATTTGTTTCCGCCGAGCACGGCAGAAATTTTGGCCATCTTTGTGATGTGATTGACGAGTTCGTCGCGCCGCTGGTGGCGGATGAGGAGGAAGGAAATCAGCAAGCGGTGCAGGAAGGAATCCGGCTGGCGATCGTCGGCAAGCCAAATGCTGGGAAGTCATCCTTGGTCAATGCGATTTTAAAAGACGAGCGCACGATCGTTTCGGAAATCGCCGGCACCACGCGGGATGCGGTGGACATGCCAACGATCTATCAGAACGAGGCATTTACGTTGATCGATACCGCCGGCCTTCGTCCGCGAGGGAAGCGCGATAACTCAGTGGAAGTATTTTCGGCGATGCGCACGGAAAAGGCGATCCGCCGTTCAGATGTATGCGTGCTGGTGATCGATCTGGCAGCCGGCATCACTGCGATGGATCGGAAAATTGCCAACCTCATCATTGAGGAAAAAAAACCATGCCTCATCGCGCTCAATAAATTTGATCTCTATCTGCCAAGCGCTGAGAAAAATACCCGCGTGGCAGAAGCGACGGCGCACCTGAAACGCGAATTATTTTTTCTAGCAGATTATCCGTTTGTGCTGTGCTCTGCCAAAGATGGCACGGCGGTGGATACGGTTTTACAAGGGATTATAAAAATCCGCAAAACCGCGCATCCGGTGCCTGGAACCGGTGTGCTGAATCGCATCTTACAAGCGGCATTGGAAGCCAATCCGCCACCGCTAGACCGCAAGCTGCGCAAGCGGCTCAAACTTTATTATGCGACGACGGCGCTGGATCAGCACCACCGCATCATTCCGGTGCCGACGATTGTTTTATTCGTCAATGACAAGCGGCTCATGGCCGCAAGTTACGAGGCGTATCTCGTCAATCGCTACCGAGATGCTCACCCGGCACCCGGAATTCCGGTGGTGCTTTCGGTGCGCTCGCGGGATCGCCGCGAGTGGGAGCCGAGGCAAAAGCCACAAGGGCATTAATGTTTCTCGACGGATTGCGGTGCTTCCTCTAACAGATCGGTCGCGTTTTCCTCAGTGACTTCCTCGGGCAATTGGATGCCCATTTTCTTGGCGCGTTCGAGCCATAAATTGCGGGCATAAAGTTGCATGTCCGGCACTTTATCTTGCTCATCCATGATCTCAAATCCGAAGATGGTTTCGATCACATCTTCCATCGTGACGAGGCCGACGGTCGTGCCAAATTCATCGGTCACCAGCATCAATTGGTGGCGCTCGGCGATAAAACGTTGGAACAAAATATCCACCGGCGTGTCTTCTGGAGTCACCGCGATAGGTCGCATGATGTCTCCCAAAGTGGCAGTATCATGAGCGTCTTTTAAATGTGCCAGCAGAGCTTCCCCACGAATCACAAAGCCGACGACATCATCCCGCGTATCGCGATAAACGGGTATGCGAGTGAAAGGTTTATCTTCGATCAATTGCACAAAATCGATCAAAAGCGTCGATTCTGGCAGCGCAAAAATCACTGGGCGCGGCGTCATGATGTCCCACGTCTTCATGGCATGAAGCTCCATCAAATTGTGCATGAACTGGCTCTCGCGAGCACCCAGCGAGCCGGATTGCTCGCCGAGGCGGGCCATCGCCAGCAATTCTTCGCGGTGCAACGAATTGTCATGCTCGCCCTTCGGCGCAATGATATGGGTGATTTTTTTTGAAATCCAAACCAATGGCTTCAGACCAATAATCATGATGTTAATGATCGGCGCTGCCACAGGTGCAAGTTGCAAAGTGAAACGAGCACCGAGCGTCTTCGGCACAATTTCGGTGAGAAGCAAAATGGCGAGCGTTAAAAATGCCGCAAAAATCGCTTCGCCGGTGCCGCCATACAATTTCGCATATTCCGCACCCGCGCCGGCCGCGCCCATCGTGTGTGCGATGGTATTGAGCGTCAAAATGGCAGACAGCGGGCGATCGATGTCTGTTTTAAATAGCTCCATCCGCACAGCCCATGCAGCACCATTTTGCTTGGCATTGGCAATCGAGGCAGGGGTAAGAGTCAACAGGGTGGCTTCTAACAGCGAGCAAACAAAAGAAACAGCAAGCGCGAGAAGGATATAAGTTACAAGAAGTGTCATGAATGCGGGCTGGCCCATAGGCCTGCGCTGCGGTGGTCATAGTGAATTGTTGGAAACAGTTCAAGAAATCTTTATCAGTCTTTCATTCGTCGGCTTTTCTGTTCGAGAAATTGGAAGGGACAGGGGAAAATGTTAGGAGTCTGAGTTTTTTTTATTTCGCTCTTCACGAATCACAGCCAGCGCATCGTAAAGAGCCATGCACATTGCGATTACCACTCCGAGAAAACAGGCACTCCACCACAAGAAAAAACGCCAAGCGCTTTGGGCCAGCCATCCATCGATGAGATAGTTTCCGAGCACTAACATCAGCACCGGCACCGCGATGATTCCCGCGAGCCAACGCCGCCGAGTTTTGCGATCCCGCAGAATCGCCCGCGCTAACAAAAGACTATGCTGCCAGGACTCGTTTTCAGGCTTGTTCATGGTGGGGCCATCGGGCCTAACAGATTAAGATACCATTGCCAAATTTCCCACCCACCAAATAGCCACGTCAATGCCCCAAGCACCAAAAATGGTCCAAATGGAAGCTGCTTGCCAAAGCCGACGCGGCCGATGATCGCAGAAATAATCGCATAAATCGATGCGGCAAAGATTGTAAAAATCACGCCCATCCAGCCAGTGAAGGCACCGATCATTCCTAACAGATGAATATCTCCCATCCCCATCGCCTCGCGTGGGATGACGACTGAGCGCGTGCGTCCACTCAAGCTGCGGATGTCTTCGATGCGGTGCTGTGTGCCATTGGGCAAAGTAATCGCATGCTCGCGGATTTCTAACAGACCATCGCCACATGATTTTTCATCTAACAATAAATCAGTGGTTTCGATTTTAAGGCAATCTGATTTGCGCGAAAAAATGTCCCACCATGAGATCGATTCCTCGTTAAGCACAAAGTGGATCGGCTGCTGATCGTCGGTGGCTTCTTGCAGCGACCAATCGACTGGCTCATCGAACGAAAATTTCCTCCGCCCGAACGCTAATTTGCCTAATTCCACGACGAGCCACAGTCCGAAAAATCCGCTCGCCCAGCCGATGGCACCGCCTCGCAAGCCGTGCCAAAAATTTCCCGCCTCGCCGCCCAGTGCGGGCAATTGAGGCCACGCGGCGCACGCGAGTAGGCCGATGGCGGAGCCAGCCCAAGTCATGCGAATCGGAATGATCAAGTGCTCGGCATCGATCATCGCAATCGCCACCCAAAGGCTGATTACCACCCATAAAAATAGCACAACTTGCAGTGCATCTGGCGCGAATAAACTCCACGCAACCGTGAATAATACCGCAGTGAGAAATTCCACCGCAAAGTAGCGGAAGCTGATTTTCACCCCACACTCACGGCACCTCCCACGCAACCATAGCCAACTGATCATCGGCAGATTCAACGCCATCGGAATTGGTTTTTTACAACTCGGGCAAAATGACCTCTTCGGCTCATTGATCGATAGCCCGAGCGGCACACGATAGATCACCACATTGAGAAATGAGCCAATGCAGCCGCCTAACAGAAATGCAGGAATCAGCCATATCCAATGGCTCACGGGTGGATCAATTAACGGTTGAATCAAGGTGAATGGATTCAAGCCAATCTCGCCGATGTGCCAAGAAAAATGCGCCTAACAGAAATCGCTCACCACAGGCCGTATTTTTGATAGGCCATGATGTAGCAGCCCATCAGGAAATTCGCAGTGGCATGCATGACCACACAGGCACCGAGATTTTTACTCCAAATGCAAAGCAGGTAAGTGAGGCTGCCGTAAATAAATGCCGCCACCCGATCGTCCGCACCGTGAGCGGCGACGAACAGGCCGGTCACCACCAAATACGAAAGCCAATTCGCCCGCCCAAATGGCTGCTTCCAATAATTTCCCTCCCAATCGCAGATGATTCGCATCACGAACCCACGCCAGAAAATTTCTTCCAAAAATGCGACGATCACTGCCGCCCGCAAAAACCGCATGCTCACAGACGCGGCATACGCTGCCGGATCCTCAAAAATTCCGGGATTGAACCCATCTTTCCGCGCGCTCACGCCAAAGAATTCTAACCAGCCATCGGTTTTTCCGTTGATCCCCCAAGCATCATACAAGGTCGTCGGCAGCAGCCAAAATCCGATGCCGATTGCCCCAAAAATCACCCCCACGGCAGACCATTTCCACGACCAATCGAAGCGGTAACATTTCCAGTAAAAAATCAAAATGCCTAGCACCACCAGCGTCTGAATCGGATAGATGAGCTGCGCCGGATCTTGCCTCCACCATGGCGCGTCCGGATGCTTCCACTCGATCCATGATGAGACACCTTGCAGCAAAATCATGAACACCATGAAAACCGCAAATGGAATCACATGCGCCCGTGTCAGCACATCCGGATCGGTCTCACGCGTGATGCTTGGTTGGCTCATCGTAGGCGATTGACAAAGCACTCAATTTTTTCCGTGGCTTTCCGGATATCCTCAAAAGCCGTGGCATAACAGCAGCGCAAAAATCCCTCGCCGGATGGACCAAAGGCACTTCCCGGCACACATGCGACGTTCTCTTCTTCTAACAAACGCATGGCAAATTCCTTGCTGCTCAGCCCCGTCGCCCGCACATCCGGGAAAACGTAAAACGCGCCGCCCGGCATGTGGCACGAGAGGCCGATTTCGTTAAGCCGCTTGACCAAAAAATCGCGCCGCTCGTGGTAGCTATCGCGCATGGCGACGACGGAGGGCTGGCCGTGCTCGAGTGCTTCGATCGCAGCATTTTGGCTCATGATCGGCGCGCAAAGCATCGCGTATTGGTGGATTTTCATCATTGCCTCGATGATCGGCTGCGGGGCACACGCATAGCCCAAACGGAAGCCGGTCATGGCGAATGCTTTGGAAAATCCGTGCAGCAAAATCGTGCGTTCTTTCATCCCCGGCAGCGCGGCGATCGAGACATGTGGTTGCTCCTGATCGTAGCGCAACTCGCTATAAATTTCATCGGTCATGACGATCAAATCATGCTCGATGGCGAGTTTGGCAATGCCTTCTAAATCCTCGCGCGAGGCGCAGGCACCCGTCGGATTTGTTGGGAAATTGATGAACACCACGCGTGATTTTGGCGTGATGGCCGCCGCGAGTTTTTCCGGTTTGAGAGAAAATTCTTCCTCCTGAGTCGTCACCACCGGCACCGCCACGCCGTGGGCCATGACGATGCTCGGGCTGTATGAAACATAACATGGCTCGTGGAAAATCACCTCATCGCCCGGATTGAGCAAGGCGCGCAGCGCGATGTCGATCGCTTCAGAAACGCCCACGGTCACCAAAATTTCGCGCGCTGGATCGTAGCCGACATGGAAAAAATTTTCCACATAGCGCGAGATCGATTTGCGCAGCGATAGCAGGCCCAAGTTCGAGGTGTAGGAAGTTTGCCCCTTTTCTAACGAATAAATTGCCGCCTCGCGAATGTGCCATGGCGTGACAAAATCCGGCTCGCCTACGCCGAGCGAAATCACATCGTCGCGGCCTTGCACGAGTTCAAAGAAATCGCGAATCCCCGAGCGTGGAATCGAAGCAACATGATGGGCAATTTTTCTTTGATAATCCATGGCAGAGTGAGACCCGTCGCGCACGACGGCGCAGAAGTTCAGCCGGATCAATCGCCTACGTCAATGCCAACGCTTAGGAAAAAATTCAAATGATGTGCATCTAAAATTCATCTTAACCCAACTTTCATTTCAAGTGCGCTGCACACTACATAAATTGTGGGTATCACTCCGTTGATCAAATCCATGTTGAAATAAGCATAATCCTCTCGAAAAACACAACAGTGATCTATCTTCGGCATTAGATCGCTTACCTACCGGCCGACCGAGGTAACTGCCTGATGCCCCTAGTTTGGTCGGGCGATAAAATTTGTCGCAATTTGAGTTGACGCTATCCCTATTTCAATCCGCGCCCCCTCGCGTGAGGGGGCGATCCAACCGTCGCCATGCTAGCCCAATTCGTCTCGGTTTCAATCCGCGCCCCCTCGCGTGAGGGGGCGATAATGCACACTGCCACAGAATACGCACCCACAATAGTTTCAATCCGCGCCCCCTCGCGTGAGGGGGCGATCCTATCCCTACTCCTGCCATGAAAACTAACTCAGTTTCAATCCGCGCCCCCTCGCGTGAGGGGGCGATATTCCGACGGCGAGCTAGCCACCCCGCCGCCAAAGTTTCAATCCGCGCCCCCTCGCGTGAGGGGGCGATCTTCCGGATCAAGGCTTAAGCACGCCCACGTACTGTTTCAATCCGGCCCCCTCGCGTGAGGGGGCGATAGCGGGGTATTTCAATCAAGGTTTTAGAAGGGGTTCAAGCCTTGTTTCCGCGAACCTTATTTTGGGTGGTGTCAAAGAACTTAATATTACGTTGGAAAATGGCGCGACCGCTTGGGGTTCGCGGGGTAGCTTAGAGGATGAGTGGGCCTTCGATGTTGTAGTCGTCGTTTTTGCCATGGTGCTCGACCTTTTGCTCCCAGTTTTTTCCAAGATGATAGATTCTAACACTGTCGGTTTCGTTGTCGATGATGGATAGTAATTTACCTCGGAATTGCACGAATTGGGCATGATTCATCTTGCACTCGAAGACGGAGTTCTGAACGCGTTGGCCGTAGTCGAGACAGGTTTTGGCGACATGACGGAGGCGTTTCTGTCCAGCTTTGGTGACGGTGGAGACGTCGTAGGTGAGGAGGATATACATGGATTTGAGATTTAAAATACCTTCCTAGCGTGCAAGGAAGGCTGGGTAGGCATCGTGGTCTCCGCGGAGGTGGCGTGCTAGGAGGCGGGCTTGGATCTGCGGGATCAGGCCGTAGGTGATGCTCTCGTCGATGAAAGGATGGAGGATCGTTTCCTGTTTCCTTTCCTGCCAGGCAGTCAGGACTTTTTTGCGGGAGTCGGGCTTGAGGAAAACCGCTCCGCTTGCTTGAATTTCGAAGTCATCGGCACGGATTTGCTGGCGGTTGATGAGAGACAAAGCGAGTCGATCTGCGAAAATGGGGCGGAATTCTTCCATCAGATCAAGGGCAAGGGAGTGGCGGCCGGGGCGGGGTTGGTGGAGGAAACCGGATTGGGGATCGAGGCCAACGGTTTCGCAGGCAGAGCGGCAATCGTGGGCGAGGAGGACGTAGAGAAAGGAAAGCAGGGCGTTGGCGCGGTCGAGCGGTGGGCGCTTGCTGCGGCCGTTTAGGGTGAAGGCAGGGTCATCGATAGTGATGAGATGGTTAAAAATGGCGAAATAGGCGGCGGCGGCTTCTCCCTCGATGCCGCGAAGGGAATCGAGGTTCGTGGTGCGTGTGGCGGCGGCGATCCGGGTGGCAAGAAAATCGGCGGTGCGGGTGAGGGCGTGGGCGCGCTCGGGGGATTTCATGCCGTGATCGCGGGCGGCGCGCTGGATGATCATGCGGGTGTTATGAATTTTTGCGGCGATCATGTTTTGCGCGATGGGCAGGGCGGCGGCTTCGCTGTCGCAGCGGCGGTATTGCTCGCGGCGCAGGAGGATGTTTCCCGAAACTCCACCGTAGGAGCTGGAGATGAATTTCCCGTGCGGGGTTAGGAAGGTAAGGGAAACCCCGTGCTCGTGGCAACCTGCCATCAAACTCGCAGAAACAGTGGTGTCCCAGCCGTAGGTGACGATGCCCTCCAAGTTGTGGAGCGGGACGCGGAGTTTGCTTTCCCCTTCGTGGCGGATCTCGACGGCGGCTCCGTCCTTGCGGAGGTAGGCGCCTTCGAGGGTGACGTAGAGGGTGTTGAGGTGGTTTTTCATGGATTTTGAGATTTGAGATCAATCCAGAGGACCATTGAGGCGCTCCCATTCCATGCGTGTGGGGTGGTCCGGTGAGAATTTTTTCATGCCTTGCCTCATCATATTCTGGAACTCGAGTTCGGATTTTTCGTTGGCTTGTTTTTTATCCCAATTGTTGCGTGAGGCATCGTTAAGATGACGTTGACCTTTGATGTCTGAGTTTTGCAGCGAGTCTGCCCACCCGCGTAACTGCCGGGAGCATGATTCCGCTAAGGATTTTAAATTTGAAATTTGAGATTTAAAATCGGCTAGAGCAGGGCGCCGCTCGAAGTAGCAAAGCATGGAGCGGACTTCTCCTGCAGAGCCGCGTGCGATGTAGAGAAATGCCAGCAACTCGTTGGTGGTGCCTCGTTCGAAGCCTTCGGCGATGTTGTTAGAGACGGACAGGGAGCAGCGATCGAGTTGATCACGTTTGGAATAGGTGATGTGTTTTTTTGCAGTGTTTAAAAAATCCTCACAGCCCTCGGCAAGGCGGATTGCGTCTTGCCAGACTGGCAGTTTTTCAAAGCGGTCGTATTTCATGAGATTTGAGATTTGAGATTTGAGATTTGAGATTTGAGATTTGAGATTTGAGATTTGAGATTTGAGATTTGAGATTTGAGATTTGAGATTTGAGATTT
>RDZR01000019.1 GCA_004294095.1 Verrucomicrobiota bacterium | reverse complement strand
GGCGTAGAGCTTTTCCACGTCTTTCATCTTCGCGTTGCCGAAGAGTTTGTAAAGGCCGTCGGCGTATTCGGTGTGGGCAACGGCGGACGTTGGGTTGAGCTTGATGGCTTGTTGATACATCGCCACAGCGTTGTCTTTGCTCACGCCGTAAGTCATTTTGCCGATCATGGCTCCGACTTTTTCGATCACTTCGGCGTTAAACGTGCCTAGTGCGATGTGTGCGTCGGCGTGTTTAGCGTCGAGTTTGATCGCAGTTTCGAGTGCGGTGCGCACCTTACCGCCGATGCCTTGCGTAAGCGCTTTGGCCACACCGATCAATTGGCCGTAGCGGCCGAGTGCGTAAGCGTGCAGATAAAACGCGTTGGCGTTTTTCTTTTGCGCAGCTTGCAATTCTTCGCAGCGCGCCGCGATTTCCTCGTACGCTTTCTGCTTTTTGGCGTCGCCTGATTCAAGGTAATTGTTGTAGATGCAGGCGGCCTTGTTGGCGGCGTTGTAGCCGTCTAAACCCGCCGCCAGCCCGGCCTCCACCGCGCCACCAAAATCGCCCGCATGATAGAGCCGCCAAGCCTCTTCCACGGCTTTGTCTGTGGGAAACGGTTCGCAGTCGCCTTTGTGCAAACGAGCCCAATTTTTCTTGAGCGCTGCGCCTGCATAAACGAACGCGCCGTTGTCATGGGGGAATGCGACCCAAGCCGATTTTTTAGTAGCCATTTTTTTCTCTCCGAGAAAAGGACGAAAGACGAAGGACGAATGACGAACGACGAAATGGGTCGCCCCGCCTCACCGCCACATTGCACTGCTGGCAAGCGGATCGATGTGGGCCTACCTTCGCGTCATTCGTCCTTCGTCTTTCGTCCTGTTCTATCGATACTCTGCGGCCAATTTTTCGAATAGCAGTCTTGCGTCGCCGGTGAGGTACGGCGCAATCATTGCCATGACTTGAAACACGCCTTGGCCCATGGCGTTGCTCTCGTCTAGTTTTCTGGGATTCATCACGTAGGCGTAGCTGTGCCAAAACGTTGCGGTCAACACGACGTTGGTGGCAACGGCAGTGATTTCGCCTTTTGATGCACTCAGCTGCCCAACGTCTTTGAGCTCGGTCATCATTCGCTCAGCGCTCTTTGTTGCGTTTTGCAGCAACGATTTGAAGTGCGTTTCGATGATGCGATTT
>RDZR01000049.1 GCA_004294095.1 Verrucomicrobiota bacterium | reverse complement strand
GTGGACGTCACCGAGGGTAGGATGACAGAAGCAGAGCGAGATGGAATGGAGATCAAAAGTCTTCTGTTAGAAAGTGGTGAGCGCGTCGAGGCGGATCTGTTTGTGGACGCTTCTGGCTTCCGTTCTGAATTGTTATCGAGGGTGCTTGAGGAGCCATTTGTTTCCTTTGATGAATCTTTATTTTGCGATCGGGCGGTGATCGGTGGCTGGCCTCGGCGTGAGAACGAGCCGATCAAGACTTATACGACTGCGGAGACGATGAACGCTGGATGGTGCTGGCAAATTGATCATGAAAAGTGGATCAATCGAGGATATGTTTACAGTTCGAAATTCATCAGTGATGAAGATGCTCAAGCAGAGCTGTTAGAAAAAAATCCGGCGATTTCCAATCAGCCGCGCATTGTGAAATTCCGCTCAGGGCACACCGAGCGCTCGTGGATTGGAAACGTCGTTGGCGTAGGCAATGCCAATGGATTTGTGGAACCGTTAGAAGCCACTGCATTGCACATCATCTGCGTGCAAAGCCGGCGACTTGCGCAAACTTTGTTAGAAAGCGACTATCAGCCGACACCTACGATGGTTCAAGTATTTAATGAATTGAACGACCGCTCATGGGACGATATTCGAGATTTTTTGGCGATCCACTATAAGTATAATACTTTGTTAGATACGCCATTTTGGCGGCATTGTCGCGAGCACACTGATGTGGGTGGGGCAGGCCGCATCGTGGAATTTTTTGAAGAGAACGGCCCGACCTCGATGACGATGGGATACTACACGGACGAATCGAGCCAGTTCGGCATCAATGGCTACTTGGCCATGCTCGTTGGGCAAAACGTAGCCCACCAAAAGCCGTATGACATGCCTGAACAGGAGAAAAAGCTGTGGAGCAGGCATCAGCAGACATTGAAAGGACATGCTGCCAAAGCCTACACAGCCGAGCAGGCGTTGGAAATTGTGCGTAGTCCTCGCTGGAAATGGGGTGCATAGGCCGCTTGAGTTCCTCATCGCTGGATGGTTAAGCCGCCACTCGGCAAGCGGCCTATGCGACGAACTTCCAGCTTGCTAGATTTCGAATCATTTCATGCGTGAGGGGAGGGAATTTCAACTTTACTCATCTTTTTGAGATTTGTTCTCAGCCATTCCAAAAAATCACCTTTTTTCTATTTTTCGTGTTGCAAGACGGTCCGTGATCGGCATTCTTGGTCCGCCGCAACGAATCATGAATACGCGCTGCGGTGCGCTTGTGAAATTTTTCACAAGCTAGTATGAGCTGCATTTTATCGCCCGATTATGGCAAATATCTTTCCTCGTTGGTCTAACTTTCTGCCTTTGAAAATTGCCGTTTGCGCGGGATCTGTCGCGGCGGGAGTTGCATTAGCCATCACGTATTATGCGACGCCGAAGGCGCAGGTGGTGGGTTATCAGCCGGCGCAGCCGATTCCATTTTCACACAAGATCCACGTTGATCAATTAGGGTTGGATTGCCGGTATTGTCATTCGTTTGTGGATGTCTCTGGCCACTCGAATGTGCCATCGGGAAATACCTGTTGGAATTGCCACCAGCACGTCCAGCGGGATAGTCCGAAATTGGCACCGCTGCATCGCTCGATGAATCCGACGTTTGCCGGATACGATGGCAAGCCGATCGAGTGGGTGCGCATTCACAAATCTCCGGATTACGTTTATTTCAATCACTCCGCGCACGTGAACCGCGGGATTTCGTGTCAGAGCTGCCACGGGGATGTGCACCAGATGGAAGTGGTCTATCAGGCAGAAAGCCACTCGATGGGCTGGTGTCTTGAATGCCACCGCGCACCAGAGAAGCACCTGCGGCCGTTAGAGGAGGTTTATAATTTCAGCTACAACGCGGAAGATTATTTGAAGGCAAATCCGCAAGACGGGATCAGCTCCGCCAAGGATTTAGGGCTCAAACTCAAGGAGCAATACCTCGTCAAGCCCAAGGAAACGTGTGCCACTTGCCACCATTAACATTTTTCACATCACCCATTTTCGCAGTCTAACATGAGTAAGCGCATTTTGAATCACCCAAGCATTCCTGCTGATGAGACGACCGTTTCATGGCGCAGCCAGGGCCAGCTTGAGGACTCCGCGAGCTTCCGCCAATGGCTGGAGCGCGAGTTCCCGCAAGGTGCGGCTGAGATGGCAGATGGGGAAGATGTGGAAACATCGCGCCGTTCGTTTCTCAAATTGATGGGTGCTTCCACCGCGCTTGCTGGATTTGGCATGGCATCTTGCCGCCGCCCGGAAGCTTATCTTGTTCCCTACACGAAAGCGCCGGAGTGGGTGATTCCGGGGAAAGCGACGTATTATGCCTCCTCGATGCCGCGCCCGCACGGAGCGACGCCACTTGTAGTGACGACTTTTGAAGGGCGCCCGACGAAGGTGGCTCCTAACCATTTGCACCCGGATGCTGGCGGCACGGATGCTTTTGCGCAAGCATCGGTTCTCGATCTTTACTCGCCCTCGCGTTCGCGCCGAGTGATTCACCAGAAAAAAGTGACCTCGGTGGCGGAGCTTGAAAAAGCGATTGCGGCATTGGCGGCAGATTCGAGTGCCAAGTTGGGCATCGTTTACGGCACGGATGTGAGCCCGACGCGTGTTCGCCTAACAGAAGAGCTGAAGAAAAAATTCTCCGCGGCCAAGTTTTACCAATACGAAGCGCTCACGGGTGACGTGGCCAGCGCGCTGCCAGACGGTGTGAAATTAGCGGCCAATTTCAGTCATGCAGACCGCATTTTAGCGTTGGATTGTGATTTTGTGGGCGACGATTGCCAAGGACCGACCGCGGCGTTTTTTGATCGTAGGAAACCGGAAGGCCGCGATTACACCACCGCGCCGGATGCGGCGTCGATGAACCGATTGTATGTCGTGGAAGGCGCATTTACAGTAACTGGCGGCATGGCGGACCATCGCTTGCGGATCGCGCCGAGCCAAGTGGCCGGTATCGCCGCTGCGGTGGCGCAGGGGCTTGGCATTGCCATTTCCGCGCCAGCTCTCAGCGATGAGAAGCACCTCGCATGGGTCGCCGCACTCGTCGAAGATCTCAAGGAAAATGCCGGAAAATCATTGGTGCTCGCCGGCTCGCGGCAACCCGCCGCCGTGCAACAAATCGCGGTGGCCATCAATCAAGCGCTAGGCAACATCGGCGAGGGCAAGCCGCTCGCTGCGTTGCAGAGTGAAGCGATCGGGCTCGGCTCCTTGGCGCAACTCCGCGATGATGTGCAAAGTGGCGCGATCGATTCCTTACTCCTGCTGACTCCGGCCAACCCGATTTACGACGCGCCGGCTGATTTTCAACTCAGCGAACTATTTTCCAAGCTCAAGCTGGTGATCCATCACGGCATGCGCACGGATGCCACGGCCCATGCGGCGACGTGGCATGTGCCAGCAGCGCATTACCTCGAATCATGGTCGGATGCTCGCACGTCATCGGGCGTTTACACCGTGGTGCAACCGATGATTTTACCGCTCTATCCAGATTGCATTTCGGAATTTGAGCTGTTGCTCGCCTTGCTCGCGACGGATGGCAAATTGCTTTTTGGCGAGGGCAAGGACGGCGCGGCATCGCCTGCATATGACGCGGTGCGCGCGACCTTCAGCGCCATCGGTGGTGCGGGCGATGAGGTGTGGAAACAACTTTTACGCGATGGATTTTTTGCAGGATCGACGTATGCCGCCGCCTCGCTGACTCCTGCGCTGGGAGCAATCGTCGTGCCAGCAGCGCCGACCACGAGCGCCTTGGAAGTGGTTTTTGCGACTGACTCATCGGTTTATGACGGACGTTGGATCGACAATGGATGGTTGCAAGAGGCTCCCGATCCGATCACCAAGGCGACTTGGGACAATGCGGCATTGATCGCGCCTGCTACGGCTGAGGCGCTCGGCATCACCCAAGAATTACGCGTGCCGGAGCCGAAGACGAAATTCGTCGGCGTCGAGGGGAAATATGCGAAAGTCGGCCCGGATGGTGAGGGCGAGCATCGCACGCAGCGCATGATTGAGATTTCAGTCAATGGAAAATCATTGAAAATTCCGGTGCTGGTTTCCTTTGGCCAAGCGGAAAATGTGATCGTCATTCCGTTAGGCTACGGCCAGGGATTCGATGCGGATGACGAGCTCAAGCGCGACACATCCAAGTCCGGCCACGTTGGCCTCGTTGGGGTGAATACCGGCTTTGATGCGTATCCGTTGAGAACATCGGCCAGCGCCTACATCGCCACGGGTGCCACAGTCAAAGTGCTAGATCAACGTTACTCGATGGCACTCACGCAAGAGCACCACGCGATGTATGGCCGTGCACTTGCGCGTGAAATTTCGACGATGGTCGATAAGAATAAAGGCAGCTTTGAAGAGCAACTCGCGGATGTTCCCAAGCAGGGAAATGATTCTCACGCGCCGCCGAACATTTATCTTTACAAGCCGGAAGACACGAAAGGCGAGCCGCTGATCAATGACAAATTGCACCAGTGGGCGATGTCGATCGATCTTTCTTCGTGCACTGGCTGCAACGCCTGCCTCGTCGCTTGCCAAGCGGAAAATAACATCCCGATCGTTGGCAAAAAGCAAGTGGCGGCCGGCCGTGAAATGCACTGGATCCGGATGGACCGCTACTACGCGACTCAAGCGGACAATACCTTCGATGCTGGGAATCCCGAATTGGTGCCGCAGCCAGTGGCTTGTGTGCACTGCGAGAGCGCGCCTTGCGAAACAGTTTGCCCAGTGAATGCGACGATTCACAGCGAGGATGGCCTGAACGTGATGGCTTACAATCGCTGCATCGGCACCCGTTACTGCGCGAATAACTGCCCTTACAAAGCCCGCCGTTTCAATTATTTCGATTACAACAAGCGCAACCCGCTCATCGCCAAAAATCTTTACAAAGGCCCATTTGGGGTCAAGCAAGTGGGCGAGGCTCCGCACTTGCAGCGCAATCCAAACGTCAGCGTGCGGATGCGTGGGGTGATGGAAAAGTGCACCTACTGCGTGCAGCGCCTCAAAGATGCGGTGATCCGCCAGAAGCGCGGCCAAAAGCAAGGAGTGCTGGAATCCGGCAAGCCATCGCCTGCCTTCCAAGTCACCGAAACCACCCTGCGCATTCCGGTGGATTCCGTGAAAGTCGCCTGTCAGGATGCCTGCGTCGCCGGTGCGATCACCTTCGGCAATTTACTCGATAAAGAAAAATCTGCGATGGCGCGCAGCAAGGAAATTGCCCGCAATTACGATTTGCTCCACTACATCGGCACTCGGCCGCGCACCAGCTATCTTGCGCGGGTGAAAAATCCGAATCCGAAGATGCCGGACGCGGCATTTGTCGGCAAAGCCACCGTGCACATGGTCTAAATTCACCGATTGATCCCACTTTTTCTCTCCTTTTTTCATTCTCATGGCATCCACGACCGATTCCGCACACCCTAAGCTCCAATCAAGCGTTAAGCTGCCTGTTTTGGAGCGTGAAAAATTGATTTTGAGCGGACGCTCATATCATTGGATCACCGAGCGCATTTGCGGGGTGGTGGAAAACCGGCAACCGTTTTTGTGGTGGTTGTTATTTTTGCCGTCGGCGCTGATTGCCATGATTGGCGTGGGCGGTGGCTTGACCTATCTCGTTTCGACGGGTGTGGGCGTTTGGGGCATGTCGAATCGGGTTTTCTGGGGCTTTGATATCACGAACTTCGTGTTTTGGATCGGCATCGGCCACGCGGGCACGCTGATTTCTGCGGTGCTATTCCTAACGCGACAGAACTGGCGGACTTCGATCAACCGAGCGGCGGAAGCGATGACGATTTTTGCGGTGATCTGCGCGGGGATTTTCCCGGCATTCCACGTTGGGCGCGTTTGGTTTGCGTGGTTTTTAGCGCCGATTCCGAATGCGAATGCGATTTGGCAAAACTTCAAATCGCCGCTGCTGTGGGACGTTTTTGCGGTTTCCACCTATTTTACGATTTCATTGATTTTTTGGTATTTAGGCATGGTGCCGGATTTGGCGACGATTCGCGATCGCTGCAAGCCGGGCCTGCGTAAATGGGCCTACGGCATTTTCGCCCTCGGCTGGCGCGGTGGCAACCGGCAGTGGAGCCACTATGAAATGGCGTATTTGCTATTGGCCGCGCTTTCGACGCCGCTGGTGCTCTCGGTGCACTCGGTCGTTTCGTTCGACTTTGCAACGTCGGTGGTGCCGGGCTGGCATACGACGATTTTCCCACCGTATTTCGTGGCGGGTGCGATCTTCGGTGGTTTTGCGATGGTGCTGACGATCATGATTCCTGCGCGGTTTATCTACGGATTGCAGGATTTGATCACGATGAAGCACATCGATAATATGGCGAAGATCATTTTATTGACGGGCACAATCGTTGGTTATGCGTATTTGATGGAGTTATTCGTCGCGTTCTACTCGGGTGCGATTTATGAAATGGATGCCTTCAAATATCGGATCGCCGGCCCGTATTGGTGGGCTTATGCGGCGATGATGAGCTGCAACGTCCTGTCTCCGCAGGTGTTCTGGTTCAAGGCGTGCCGCGAAAATTTATGGGTCATCATGATTGTGGCGATGTGTGTGAACGTGGGCATGTGGTTTGAGCGATTTGTGATCATCGTCACCACCTTGGCGCGCATGTTCCTGCCGGGAGATTGGAAAACCTATAGCCCGAGTGCGGTTGAGTTGATGACGTTTGTGGGCACGATCGGCTTATTCCTCGCATTGTTCATGATGTTCTTGAGATTTTTACCCTGCATCAACATCGCCGAAGTCAAGTGGACCAAACTTGAGTCCGATCCACATTTTGATGACATCGAGGAGCATCCAGATCCAGGCGTGGTGAAAATTCCGGCCTATCAACACGAGTTGGTGGAAACCAAGTCCTAATTCATGTTTAACCAATCAATCTTCATTTTTTCTATCCTGTGAGCACCACCCGCAAACGAGTTTACGGCTATCTTGCTGAGTTTTCGAGCGCATCCACCTTGTATAAGGCGGCGGAGCAAATCCGTGATGCGGGGTTCCAAAAATGGGATTGCTACTCGCCGTATCCGATTCACGGCTTGGATGGTGCGATGGGGCTGAAGCGCTCGATTCTGCCATGGTTCGTTTTCTGCGGCGGTTGTGCAGGTTTGGCGACGGCATTTGCGTTGGCCTATGTGACGCAGGTGGAAATTTACCCGACCATCGTCCAGGCGAAGCCAGCGAACATTTTCACGGTGCCGGCGTTTTTCCCGATCATGTTTGAGCTGACGATTTTGTTTTCCGGCTTTGCGACGTTGTTTGGCCTACTCGGCCTGATTCAACTGCCGCGCTTGAATCACCCGCTTTTTGCGAGCAAGCAATTTCACCGTGCGACGGATGATGGATTTTTCATCGCGATTGAGGCGCGGGATCCAAAGTTCAGCCCGCAAGGCACGCGTGATTTGTTAGAAAACATCGGCGGCAAGCAGATTGAGCTAGTCGAAGAAGAAGATTAATCCTTGTTGCCACTCAGAACAATTTCCCACTTTCCATGCGCTACTTTTTTATCATCTACGCTCTGATTGCCCTAACCGTCGTCGGCATTTTTGGGCTGCGTGGTCAGCACTTCAGCAAGCCGCCGGTGCAGATTTTCTCGGATATGGATCAGCAAGATAAGCTCAAGGCGCAAAAGCCGAGCGATTTTTTTGCCAATGGCCAAGGCGGTCGATTGCCGGTGGCGCAAACTCAGCCGCGTGGCTTCAATGAGGACGGCAAGCGCGAAATGGGCGGCATTCCGGAATACGAATTTGGCGGACAAACTGGCTACTATTACAGCGGCCATGTGGGTGATTATTACGGTGCTGGCATGCCGGAGGAACTGGCGCTCACGGCGGAAAATGCGGAGTCCTTCATTGCGCGCGGCAAAGAACGCTTCGGGATTTATTGCGCGATTTGCCACGGGGCTTCGGGCGATGGACAAGGCATCACTAGCCAATACGGCGTGCCGGGCATCGCGAATTTCCATTTGAGCAATTTTCAATCCGCAACGTATCCGGATGGCCGCGTCTTTGAGGTCATTACTCACGGCAAGGGCCAAATGGGTGCTTACGGCGCGAACATTCCCGTGCGCGACCGCTGGGCGATCGTTGCCTACGTGCGCACGTTGCAAGCTGCGAAGGCCGCACAAACTCCCGCTAAATAATCAATTTTACTGAAAATTCATAACGAAATGGCTCATCACCACGTCACATCGGCAGACATCGCCATCGAGGGCGATCACTTGGATTCCTCGAAGGTTGCCAAAGTAAAAACGCTGGCCTTGGCCATTGCGGTGCTCGGCTCGTTGCTGAGTATTTATGCCTTATTCTTCGCATCGGAGAAAATCCAAGGCTGCTATGCGTATTCATGGGTTTTTGCTTTTTACTTTTTCCTCACGCTATCGATTGGCGGCGTGTTTTGGACCCTGCTGCACAATGTTTCCAACTCCGGTTGGGGCACATCGGTGCGGCGCACGTTTGAAAATTTGGGATCGACTTTTCCATGGATGTTCTTGTTTGCGATTCCGTTATTTTTCCCGCATGTGCAGCAATATTTGTATGAGTGGATGAATACGCAGCGTGCGGCTCAAGGCGATATCAAGGAGCATTTGCACCATGTGGATCACTTGCTTTACAACAAGTATTGGTTCCTCAATTTGCCATTTTGGTATCTGCGCATGGGCTTTTATTTCTTTTTCTTAGGATTTGTGATCATCGGCTTGCGTAAACTTTCGACGGATCAGGATAAAGATCCAAATCCGGGCACTAAGCGTTTGTTCCGGGCGCGCTTTCATTCGACCTATTCGTTGATTATTTTCGCGCTGACGATCACGTTCACGGGCTTTGATTTTCTTAAAGGGCTCGATTTCAAATGGTTCTCGACGATGTGGGGCGTGTATCTCTTTGCAGGCACGGCGCTCAACTCGATGGCGGTGATCATCATTGTCTGCACCTGGTTAAAAAGCATGGGCCACCTCAAGCATGTGACCTCGGGTGAGCATTTTCACATCATGGGGAAATTGCTATTCGCGTTCACCACATTCTGGGCCTACATCACGTTTTCGCAATTTTTCCTGATCTGGTATGCACACATTACCGAAGAGACATCGTATTTCTTGATTCGGAATACTGGAAATTGGAACGTCGCGCAGATTGCCTTGGTCTTTGGCCACTTTGTGGTGCCATTCGTAATTTTGCTGCAAGCATGGCTGAAGAAAAACCCGAAATTGCTCTCGATTGTGGCGGTTTACACGTTGTGCATGCACGCGCTCGACCATTATTTGATCAGCATTCCAGAGCGCGGTGTCTCGCTTGGGAATATCAAGCCCGAGGTTTTTGGAGACATCCAAGTGAGCATTTCCGGCGCGTTTTGGGGTGATATTCTTGCCTTCGTCACCATTGGTGCTGCGTTCATCTTTTTCTTAATCCGCGCGATTGGCCAACACTCGGTGTATGCAAACCGCGATCCTCGCATTCTCGAATCCGCTAACCTTTCTAACTGATTTTCCGCAATTTTCCCATGGATCCATCCCGCGACAATCCATTCCTCCGCTTCGCCACTTATTGGTGGGGACTAGGCACACTTTTGATCTTTGCCGTGTTGGTTGCGGTGGTCTGGCTTTTCAATCGCTCTGAGCCGACGAGCCTCGAAGACGCTGCGGCGGTGCCTCGCTACGAAACGCGCAAAAAAATCGAGGCCGCTCAAGTGGCATCACTCAGCCAAGAGGAAATTCAAAAGGCAATCCCAGCTGCGGCGGCCGCCTTGCTAGCGAGCAAGCCGGTGGCAATCGAAAAGCCGGAGCAAATCGTCCCGGGCTCGGCGACTGCGAAGAAAATTGCCGAGGCACCAGCCGTCGATACCACAGCGATGGATGCCGCGCCTGCGGCTGACGAGCCGATCGATCCAGCGGTGATGGAGTTGGGCAAAGCGAGCTATATGATTTGCAGTGCGTGCCACGGCATGGAAGGTCAAGGCGGCATTGGTCCGCCGTTGGCTGGGTCCGAGTGGGTTGCCGGGCCGATTTCTAATTTGATTAAAATCCAATTGCGCGGATTGGTCGGTGGCATCACGGTCAAGGGCGTGGAATACAACATTCCGGGCGGGATGGCTGCGCTTGCCTACCAGACGGACGATCAAGTCGCCGCGGTGCTCACCTACGTCCGCAATAGTTTTGGCAATAAGGCATCGGCGGTGAAGCCGGATCAAGTAGCCGCGTTGCGCAGTGAAGTGGGCAAGCCACAAGTCAAGCGCGAGGAACTCGTTAAGCCGTAAAATTTTTCCCCATCATCCATTTTTTAGAAATTCCATGACTACTTCGTCAGCCACCGGCCCAGATCAAGATGCCTTGCTTCGCGTGGGGATCGACCGTTCGTTGCGTCACCCGGTGATGTTTTTTTTAACCAGCGGTGCGGCGTGGTTGGCGGTATCGATGGTGCTGGCCATCATCGGATCAACCAAGGTGCATTGGCCGTCTTTTTTGAATGATTACGGCTGGCTGACCTATGGCCGTGTGGCACCGGCGCACATCAACGCGTTGATTTACGGTTGGGGATTTCAGGCAGCATTTGCGGTGATCATTTGGTTGATGGCGCGGCTCTCGCGTAAAACGTGCACCAATGCGGGCACATTGTTGGCTGCCGGGCATGTCTGGAATTTGGTAGTGATGTTGGGCGTGATTGGCATTCTCGCTGGCTACGGCACTGGAATTCCTTGGTTGGAGTTTCCGGTGTTTGCATGGCCGGTTTTGTTAGCGACGTTTATCGTCATCACGATGGGTGCCTTCATCCAGTTTCGTGTCAGACCGGAGGGGCATACGTATATTTCCCAATGGTATCTGCTAGCTGCGATCATTTGGTTCCCGTGGATTTTTGCTTCGGCCAATCTGCTTTTGCATGTCTTTCCGAGCCACCCGGTGATGGCGGCTGGAGTGGCGGCGTGGTATAAATCGGCATTGATCTTTTTGTTTTTCACGCCAGTTGCGCTAGCGGCGGCCTTTTATCTGGCACCGAAAGTCACTGGCCGTCCGGTGTTTAGTTATTCGTTGGCCCAGCTTGGCTTTTGGTCGCTGGCGGTGATTGCACCATGGGCTGGCATGCAAAAATTGGCTGGAGCACCGATCACGTATTGGATTCCAATGATGGGCGCAGCCGCTACGGTGTTGTTGGCCGTGCCATTGTTTGCCTCGGGTCTGAATCTTTTGAAAACGGTCATGAGTGATACTCAGACCTTATCAAGCAGCCCGGCCTTGCGATTCATGACGGCGGGTGTGGTGGCGATGTTGTTGTTAGGCTTTGCCGCCGTCTTTTTGAATTTACCCGGAAGCACGCTGCAACTCACACAATTTTCACTTTCCAATTATGGGTTTGAAATTTTGGCGCTATACGGATTTTTCGGCTTGGTGACGTTTGGTGCGATTTATTTCATTGTGCCTCGGGTGACGCGCCGCGAGTGGATTTCGAGCCGATTGATTAAAATTCATTTTCTGTTTTCTGCCTATGGCATCGTGACGGTGGCGTTGGTTGCTCTGTTTGGTGGTTTGCAGCAAGGCATCGGTGAAGAATCATGGCAGTTGCCGTGGCAGGCGGCTGCATCGCGTGCGTATCCCTACGCAGTGGCGACGACGATTACTTGGTGCTTTTTGTTATTTTCTAACATCTTTTATTTCATCCATCTCACGCTGATGTGGGTGGGCCTTGGCCGCCGCAGTTCGCATCCCACATTGCTGCTTAAGCCGCATCATTCCGGCAGTGTGCATGGAGAAGAAGGGGATATTGATAACGCCGGCCCTGGACACGCGGCCGCCCATTAACATGAAAAACCAGCCAATTTCCTCATGAGTCTTCGCATTTTCATCTTAGGTTTGTTTGCCAGCTTTGGCGTCGCATGGTTGGCCATCTTGATCGCGCCATCGGTGGCGATGAGCCGCCTTGCGCCGCTTGAGTTCTCGGAAGCGGTGGACGGCAAAACGGGCGTTTTTTATCCGAAGCGCACGGGCCGTATTCAAGACGGCGCAAAGGTTTATGCGGCTAATGGTTGCTACCAATGCCACACCCAAATTATCCGCCCAACCTATGCCGGCAATGACATGTATCGCGCGGATTGGGCCGGCTTGAAGGCAGATCCAGACCGTGGCGATACACGCCGCGAAACGAACGCCTATGATTTTTCTGGTGAGCGTTTCGCACAAATCGGAGTGATGCGCCTCGGGCCAGATCTATCCAATATAGGCCGCCGGGTGGAATCAATTTACGCGGTGGGAACGAGCCCTGAGCTGTGGTTGTATAAGCACCTCTACGATCCGCGCCGATTGCCAGAGCGCTTCATGTCTGGCTGCCCGTCATATCAGTTTTTATTTGTTGAGAAACCGGTGAAAGGAAATCGCTCCACGGATGCGCTGCCATTTGGCGACGATCCAAGTAAGCAGGTTTCCCCAAGCCCGGAGGCGAAGGCATTAGTTTCCTACCTGATGTCTTTGAAAAAGGATCAACCTGTGCCAGCAGCACTCAACTTTGGCCCGCCTAAAAAAGAGGCGAAGTAGGCATTGAAAAATTAACGCGACTTTCTACTTTCTACCATGTCAACGCCGAATAAAAAACCGGATCTTGAGGATTCGATCAACGTCACCGAGGTCCACGATCGACTCGTCCGCGATGTTGCTGCATGTGCTCGCGAAAAACGCATCGCCACGAATGGTAAAGAAGGAATTTCCTTATGGGCGTTGGTGGTCGGCGGAGCGGTGTTTTTGATTGCCGGCGGCATCTTGGGTGGCGCGAATTTCGGATCGTATTCAGCCACTTTCCGCGAAGGCTATGAACGTAGCCCAGCTCCGGGCGCAGAAGACACCGGTCCAGTGCCGAAGGAGGCACTTGTCGCTTATATGGCGAAAGGCGCGAAAATTTACTCTGCCAAATGCAATGGTTGCCACGGATCTGAGGCCAAAGGCAACGGCTCGACTTACCCATCTCTTGTCGGCACGCCGTGGGTGATTGGCGAAACACAGCGCTTTGCGATGATCATTCTCAACGGTCTAACAGGCCCAGTGGATAATGGCAAAACTTACGGTGTGATGCCGCCGCAAGGAATCGGTATGTCTCCAGAAGATCTCGCCACGGTGATGACCTACGTCCGCAACAACTTCGGCAATTCCGTGGGCGATGTGATCACTCTCGATATGGCCAAAGCCGCCATCGAAGCCTCCGCTGCGCGTGCCGGTGCTGGCAATATGGTGACGGGCGAGGAGCTCGCTGCGGAGCATACCAAAATGCTGCCGGGTGATGCACTCGATCCTAAAACCATGGTGGATCCCATTTCGTTGGCTCCAGCGACAGCGCCCTAACATCAATTTCATTTAGTTTTTACCAAAGATTTTTAACGGATTCATGAGTTCTCACCCTTCAACTGCACATGGGCCAGATGCCCATCACGATGATCATCATCACAATCCAGGATTTCTCTGGAAGTATGTTTTTTCGACGGATCACAAAATGATCGGCATCCAGTATGCCATCACGGCCATGTTGTTTTTGGCCTTTGGTTTTTATCTGATGATGGTGATGCGTTGGAGCATTGCCTACCCGCACCAGCCGCTGCCGGAGTGGATGAGCTTTATTTTCAACGATGGCTGGAAAGCGCGGTGGCTGTTAGATGGGAAAGTCACGGGTGAGACTTATAACATGTTCGGTGCGATGCACGGCACGATCATGGTGTTCCTTGGCATTGTGCCGCTTGGCTTTGGCGCGTTCGGAAACTACGTGACTCCACTGCAAATTGGTGCGGTGGACATGGCATTTCCCAAGCTCAACATGATGAGCTACTGGATTTACCTCGCAGGCGGATTGGTCATGTGTGCTTCATTTTTCATGGAATCCGGTGCTGCGAAATCGGGATGGACGAATTATTCGCCCCTCGCCGGCTTTGCCGATGGGCAAATCGTCAACCAATGGCTGGCGGGACAAACTCAGTGGCTCATTGGGCTGGTTTTGTTGATCACATCCTCGCTGTTAGGCTCGGTGAATTTTATCACGACGATTATCAATCTGCGAGCTCGCGGAATGACGTGGATGCGCCTGCCGTTTTTTGTGTGGTCCATGTTGGTCACCGCGTTTTTGCTTCTGTTAGCATTTCCTCCACTTGAGGCGGCCGGTATCATGCAATTGATGGATCGGGTTTTGCATTCATCATTTTTCATGCCGTCTGGGCTTTATACCGGTGCGCAAGGCTTGGCGGATCTTTCCGGTGGTGGCTCGCCGCTTCTGTTCCAGCATTTGTTCTGGTTCTTGGGCCATCCGGAAGTTTACGTGTTGCTGCTGCCAGCCTTCGCCTGCGTCGCAGAAATCATTCCCGCCAATACGCGCAAGCCGCTTTGGGGATATAAATCGATGGTTTACTCGGTCTTGGTCTTGGGATTCCTGTCCTTCATTGTGTGGGCTCACCACATGTATATGACGGGCATGGGCGCGGCGGTTTCGACGTTTTTCCAAACGACGACGGTGCTGATTTCGATCCCATCGGTGGTGATTATTACGGCGCTGTTGATCTCGCTTTGGGGTGGATCGATTCGCTTTACGCCGCCGATGTTGTGGGCTTGTGCGTTTATTCCCATGTTCGGCATTGGTGGTCTCACTGGATTGCCGCTCGCCTTCAATTTGGTGGGTTTGCATTTGCATGACACGTATTACGTGATTGGCCATTTCCACTACGTTGTCGCACCCGGGATTCTATTTGGCTTCTTCGCAGGTGTTTTGCATTGGTATCCGAAAATTACCGGCCGCTATATGAATTCCTCCCTCAATCACCTGCATTTTTGGCCGAGCTTGATTTGCATGAATTTGATTTTCTTCCCGATGTTGATGCAAGGCATGGCCGGATTCCATCGCCGGTGGTATAATGGCGGCGATGCCTACATGGCAAAAACGCAAGACAGTGCTAACGTTTTCGCAAATACCGTCGCGCAACACATCGATATGAATTTGATCATGTCCTACGGCGCGTGGGCGATGGCGTTTTTCCAAATTTTCTTCATCATTAATTTGTTCACCTCATGGAAATTCGGTCGCAAGGTCACGAGTGATAATCCATGGAACGCAACGACTCTGGAGTGGGCCACGCCGACACCTCCTGGCCACGGAAATTTCATTGATGAACCCGTTGTTTACCGCGGACCTTATGAATATAGCCGTCCTGATCACGCTGAAGATTTCATCCCTCAGTGGCATAAGCCAGTCGCGGTGACAGCGCCGGTAACCGATCCTAAAGATCCAGCGTAATTTTTCACAGACTAATCGATTTTCTAACAGATTTCTTTCCTCTAAATCATTCCCAATGGAAATTCCCTACATCGTCACTCCTCGGAAAGACACTGGTCTTTTTAATTCTAAAATAGCGATTTGGTTGTTTTTGGCCTCGGAAGTGATGCTCTTTGGCGGCTTCTTTTCGGCATATGTGTTTCTGCGTTTGGGTGCGGATTTCCCATGGCCGGAGCGCACCTTGCCGGTGATGCCTGGTTTGATCAACACGTTCGTGCTCATTGGCTCATCGGTGACGGTCGTCTTCGCGTGGGCATCTTTGAAGTTGGGAAATTGGAGGATGTTCCAACTTTTCATGGGCATCACCGTGGCATGCGCCGGCATTTTCATGGTGCTCAAGGGCATTGAATACAACGTCAAGTTTCATCACCAAGCGGTCAGGCTGCCTGATTTCACCGTGGTGGAAGGCCACCTTGCCTATGAAAAAGATGAGAAAGGCTACGTGCTCAATCATCATGGGAAAAAAATCGAAGAGAACATGATCTTCGTCGAGGCCAAGCAACTCAACTTTAGCACGGTGCGTTTTCACAAACCATGGGTCGAGGAATTCATTTCTCAGGCCGAGCACCGCAATGCGAAAATTTTGTTAGCAAGCGACCTCAACTTGGTGACGGAATTTGGCAAACCAGCAGTGACGATAGGGAAAGCCAATGAGCCACTCTCGGTTGAACTTTTAGCCAAAATCAAAAAAGCCTACCTCGCCGCGCGGGCTCATAATGCGGAGCTTCGCACTGACGCATTGCGCCTCGCATGGCGTGAAAAGAAGGCAGAATTTCCTGACAAAAAAGACTGGGAACTGACCCGCGACGTGAATGTGGACGCCTCGAAGCTCGAGCTGTTAGAAGAAGTATCTACCGTCACTTTCAATGTCGATCCACCAGCAAAGTTTGAGTTCAAGCCAAGAGACATCAAAGAGGATGCCACTTCATCGCGCCTGCGGGATGATACCGTGATCACCGGCCCGCTATTGCCGAGCCCGATGGTTTTTCACCACATGGATGCTGTGGACTTCCGTCATTTGGCGATGCGAGCCAAGGCCAAAGGGCAAGATCCAATCAAGGCGATTGATGATTCCTGGCTGGTGCAAAATAACCCATTCGTGAAAAAGGCGTGGGAGTGGAATAAGCTGCAAGTTGCAAAGATTGAGAAAGAACTCATCGATGGTTACGGCAGAGATGAGCAAGGCAAGCCGAAGCGTGAACCCATCGCGAAAGAACGCTATCGTCTAGGCTGGAAAGAATTTGCTGCGATCGCAGAAGGTAAAGACCGCGGCGATGCAGACATCAAAATGCGCGAAGAATTTCTCGGCCCTGATTATGCCAAGCGCGGCGATGAAACATTCCCAGAATTTTCTCTGCCACGGGAAAAGGTGGCCTTCGCATCCAAGTTCACTCCCACTTGGAATACTTACTACGCGCTTTATTTCACCATCACTGGCTTGCATGGATTGCACGTCATTGGTGGCGCTCTCGTGCTGGCTTATTACTTGTTTTTTGGGCGCAAAATGTTTGATGAAAATCCTGAATGGCTTGCCAACCGCGTCGAAATCGGCGGATTGTTTTGGCACTTTGTGGACCTCGTCTGGATTTTCGTTTTCCCAATCTTTTACTTGATGTAAATCGCATTCAAAAAATTTCTAACCACTTAATCTAACTGTTATGGCTGATTCTCCAGAGGCGATCAAAAAGTCCATCCGGCTTTATTGCATCGTTGGCTTCATTTTGTTCCTCGGCACCGTGATCACCTATTTGGTGGCAACTGTGCCTGCGCTGGATATCGGTCGCCACGGCTTCGACGTGTATGACTGCATTTTAGGCCTAGCGATTGCTGCCACCAAAGCAGGTTTTGTGTTGTTGATCTTCATGCATTTTAATCACGAGAAAAAAGCAATTTATTGGATGTTCGCCTCTGGCATTATCATGGCAATTGCTCTGGCGGGGTTGACTGCTTTAGCGATTTATAACCCGATTTTTGATCCATTATTTTATTCAGGCCGTTGATTGGCGCGAGATGCACGTTAAATTTCAACCATGACACTCAAGACCTTCCACATCATCTTCGTATCAGTCGCTAGCTTGCTCTTCGCATTCTTGGCGGTGTGGGGATTTTTCTTGGCGGGGGAGAGTTCGGGCATGGCACTTGGCATGCGTGTGACTGGCGTGCTCGGTCTTTTAATCATGCCGATTTACGGGGTCTATTTTTACCGCAAGGCTGCAAAGCTTCATCTCTAACTCTAACATATTCTAACATGGTCTCATTTTTTCCCATCGCTTGTTCGACGTGCCGGATCAATATGATCGAAGGCGGCGGTGATGCTGCGGGTTGGTCGATCTTTTTTCTGTTAGTCGTCATTCTCGGAATTTTGGCAGGGGTGGCCTACTTCATGATCCGCATCATCAAACGCGAGCGTGAGCACTTTGATCCCACTCTGTCTGATGACTACGTGCCACCTAGCAGCCAAGCTTAGACTTTTTCTTTTTATTTATGAGCCCATCCAAACTCCTCGGTATTCCTGAAAATTATTCCGCCCATGGCGGCGATGTGGATCACATCATCGACGTGGTGCACTGGTTCATGATCGCATTGTTCGTGGGCTGGACTTTGTTTTTCCTGTATTGCGTGGTGCGCTTCTGGCATCGCAATCATCCCAAGGCATCTTACCATGGAGTCAAAAGCCATCTATCAAGCCACGTCGAAGTCGGAGTCATCATCATTGAAGCTGTGCTTCTGTTAGGCTTCGCCTTTCCATTGTGGAAGCAACGCGTGGATGAGTGGGATGCTGTGCAAAAGCTCGATCCAAATCGCGTGCGCGTGGTCGGTTGGCAATTCGGTTGGACCTATCACTACCCTGGCCTCGATAACAAATTTGGGCGTCACGATCCGTATTTAATTTCTAGCACCAATGATCTGGGCATCGATTACACGGATCCCAACGCACTCGATGATTTCACCAGTCCTATTCTTCGGCTTCCGGTATCGGAGCCTGCCGTGCTGAACATTGGCAGCAAAGATGTGATTCATAATTTCTCGATCGTGCCGATGCGTATCCAGCAAGATGCAATTCCCGGCAAAGAAATCCCGATGTGGTTCACCCCGATCAAGACGATTGAAACATACGTCGTGTGCGGCCAGCTCTGCGGTGACGGTCACGCGAATATGATCGGCTCGATGGAAGTGGTGCCCGGTGAGCAATACCAAACTTGGTTCCAATCTCAGAGCGAAGCCGCTCTGAAATTGAATCAAGACAAAATCAAAAAAGCAGAGGGTGTCGCCTCGGCCGCTGTCAATTGACACCTAGATGGACGAGCAAGCGCATGATGCCGAATTTGCTCGTGAGCTTTTGTTAGAAATCGCAAGGACGCGCATGCCGTTTGGTAAATACGGGCCTAACCATTTTCCTCCCAATGGCCTGCTAATGATCGATTTGCCATGGGAGTATTTTGCATGGTTCAAATCAAATGGCGGCTACCCCAAAGGCCGCTTGGGCGAGCTCATGGCCGAGGTGGAAGCCATCAAAGAAGTAGGCGGAGAAGAAATTTTTCTGCCATTTCGCAAATCTATCTAACAATTTGACCATGGAAATCGATTCTCTAACAAGACACACGCCGCTCAAAAGGCCGTGGAAAAATGGCATCGCAGTCGGGCGCGCTTATGATCTGATGCGCTCAGATTTACAAGACCATCTCAGGTGGTTGCAGCGGGAAGTTGGTTTTCGCAGTTGCCGCTTTCACGCGCTGTTTCACGATGACATGAATGTCGTCCAGCGCTGCGGCGATAAGCTGGTTTATCAGTGGCATCATGTGGATAAGATCTACGATTTCCTTTTGTCGATCGGACTCAAGCCATTCGTGGAACTCAATCCGATGCCTGCGGCGTTGGCCTCTGGGCCGGATACGATGTTTTTCTATCAGATGAATATCACCCCACCTCGTGTGTGGAGTGAGTGGCAGGATTTGGTCGCGGCATTTGCCGAACATTGCGTCGCGCGTTATGGCCTAACAGAAGTCCGCTCGTGGAATTTTGAAGTCTGGAACGAGCCGAATCTATCAGGTTTTTGGTCGGGAAACAAAGAGGACTACTTCCAACTTTATGCGCACGCAGCTCGCGGAGTGAAATCTGTCGATGGTGCATTGAAAATTGGCGGCCCCGCATCGTCCAAGGCATATTGGTTGGCGGATTTGATCGAGTATTGTCAGCGAGAAAATGTGCCGATTGATTTCGTGAGCACTCATTTGTATCCGCAAGATGAATTTGTGGAGCATGCGGATCGTGAGAGCAGCCCGCACGCAGCTGGGCAATTTTTCCAAGACACCGTGCGTGCGGCGAAGGCCACAGTCGAGGCTTCCTCGATGCCGCATTTACCGATTCATTGGACGGAGTGGAACACCCAGCTTGCCACTTCGGCCAAGGACGTGACATGGGGCAATAATCGATATGTGGACAGCTTGCATGCGGGCTCATTTGTGGCACGCCAAATGGTCGAGTTGGACGACGCGGCGGAAACTTTCACCTATTGGGTAGCCAGCGATATTTTTGAAGAAGGGCCGATTCCATCGACTCCATTCAGCAGCACGTATGGTCTGCTGACGATCCACGGCTTGCCGAAAGCGAGTGGCAACGCCTTCCGTTTCCTTGAACGCCTCCGCGGGCCGCGACTTGGGATAAAATCCGAGAATTTCCTACCATTTTGCGGAGCTGTCGCCACCCAAGAGGGAGATTCGATTCATGTTCTCTTGTGGAACGATGTGCCGCCAGAAGTGATCTCACCAGTGACATGGAACGAAAAAATTTGCCTGAAATTACCTCAGTTTTCTCCAGAAAAATGGCTTTTGACGCGAAGCTGCATTCGTGCCGGCGCGGGCAGTGCCTTCGAATCGTGGGAAGCCATCGGCAAGCCGATTGAGCTCAGCCCATCGCAACTCGATGCATTTCGCGTGCAATCTGAGCCGGCGGTGAGTTTTGAGCTGCTTGAGCTGGCTGAAAGTGGGATCGAAATGAATGTCACGCTCGGCCCGAATGAAGTGCTCCACTTGGAATTGCGTGCGTGTGCAGACTCGGCAGACCAATCAAACGTGCTCCAATCTGCTGAAGAAACAGCGAAGCTCGAGGCCCAACTCGGAGAAATTTCCCGCGCATAGTGGGAATTCGTCATGCGATTGCGATAAAGCCAAAAATTGGCATGCAATCCGCAACAATTTATTCAATATCCACACAACCAACGACGCAAGAGCGACATTACCACCTTGCACTCTCTGAACCACCAATCATCCCACTGATGGCATCTTCATTTTTACCTGCGCCCTTTGCGCATTCTTACGAAATTGATCCGAAATTTTCAAAAAGCGCCGTTTACATTTCTTCGGAATTTGCGATCGATCAAAGTTTCAAAATCTACTCCGGCGGCCTTGGATTCCTTGCTGGTTCGCACATGAAATCGGCTGCCGCGATTAAGCAAAACCTCTGCGGCATTGGCATTTTATGGACGTATGGCTACTATAACCAAGCGCGTGGCGATAATGGCGAGCTTGCCGTGCAATTCCGTAAAATGGAATACGCGTTCCTTCAGGACACCGGTATTCGCTTCACGGTGATGGTCCATGGTCATCCAGTTTGGGTGAAGGCACTTTACCTGCCGGGCGATGTTTTTAATACCGTGCCCATGTTTTTCCTGAGCACTGAGCTTGAAGAAAATGATCCTCTGTCCCGTGCGATCACGCATCGTCTTTACGATCAAGATCACCTCCGCCGGATAGCTCAATACATCATCCTTGGTGCAGGCGCTGCGAAATTACTCGATGAGCTCGGAGTCGATCCTGAAATTTGGCACCTCAATGAAGCGCACGGCCTATCAGCTGCATTTCAAATCTATCAGAAATTTCGTAACAAAGAAGAAGTGCGCAAACGTCTGATCTTCACCACGCACACCCCAGAAGAAGCCGGAAATGAAAAACATTCGTTCCAATTGCTCTATGATTTTTCTTTCTTCGGCGCTCTTTCACAGCCGGAAGTTCGCAGTCTAACAGGAATTGAAGGTGATGAGTTTAATCATTCACTTGCCGCACTTCGCTTGGCGCGAAAAGCCAATGGAGTTTCTAAACTTCACGGTGAAGTTTCACGACATATGTGGGAAAGTTATCCAAACATTTGTGAAATTAGCCATGTGACCAATGCACAAAACAAAAAATATTGGGCGGATCACGGCCTCGAGCATGCGAGGCAAAACGGCTATCTAACGGAACTCCGCCAGCGCAAGCGCGAGCTCAAAGAACGCTTATTTCGCACCGTAGCCGATCAGACGGGCAAGTTATTCAATCCAGACGTTCTTACCATTGTTTGGGCAAGACGTTTCGCCGGCTACAAACGGCCTGACTTGATTGCGCGCGATGTGCGCATGTTCAGCTCATTGATTCACGACATCAATCGGCCGGTTCAAATGATCTGGGCCGGCAAGCCATATCCTTTCGATTACACGGCGATTGATACTTTTAATCACTTGATCAACGTCACCCGTGATTTTCCAAATGCTGCCGTGCTCGTCGGCTACGAGCTGGATCTTTCCAGACTGCTGAAATACGGCTCGGACGTTTGGCTCAATAATCCTGTTGTTACTCGTGAAGCATCCGGCACCTCAGGAATGACTGCGGCGATGAATGGCTCCGTGAATCTATCAACTTATGATGGCTGGGTCTGTGAGTTCGCTCGCGATGGGGCCAATTCATTCATTGTGCCTCCAGCGGATCCAAAGCTGAGCGCTGAAGAGCGAGACATGCATGACATGAACGGGATCTATCAGATTCTCCAAGAAAAAGTTTTGCCAACGTTTTATGGCGATAAAGATGCATGGACGAAAATCATGCTCAATTCCATGAATGACGTCGTGCCATTCTTCGATGCAGATCGCTTGGCTGCCGAGTATTACACCAAAATTTACGGCGCATAGATTTTGAGCGGTCCCATTTCAATTGAGCCGATGCGGGTATTGCCAGTGGCCGGCTCAATCCGTATTTTCCTAACAGATCCTTGCCACATTGCGCTGAGACCAATGGCTGCGGTGTAATCTCGCACTTGCGTGTCGTTTTGCACTAAAGCAATCCAATGTGAGCGCTGCTCGTGAAATGATTGGTTCTGATCTGCCCATAAAACACGTGCCAGCCCGGAACATGTGGAGTTTCGCCAAGGAATGATGAGCGTGTCTTCTTTGCTCGCCGAATGAGGATTATCTAACATGATCTCAATCGCGGTGTTGTTTCCTGTGAGCTTGTAGCTCGTTGTCGCTCGATTTTTAGAAATTTCTTGCAATGAATTTAACTTCTGCGTGCTCGCTGGGATGGGCGTTCCGCCTCCGCCTTCATTTGTTAGGCGAGGTGACTTGATTGGGATCAGCGCGTGAGCGTTCACTTGTTCAATCTGAGCTGGGCCAAGATTGTTGACTTCAAATTGATAGTGACCAGCCCCCTGCGGCGGAAATTGCAACGATAGCACTCCGTCCAACATTGGAGCTGTTAGCTCGGCGACCACTGCGCTTGTCTTCTGACCATCTATCAGTTTGAGAATGCGCACGTTGGCGAGCACTTGAGATTGCTTGTTAGTGAATTGGAGATCGACTCCAGAAAATGGCCGGTCGATCTCCCATGCGCGGCTAGTTTTCGTGGCTGGGATTGAGGATTTTCGCAAGCGATATGCAGACCACGCTGGCTGATTATTTTCTGCTAGATACCAGCCAACGGAACCGTGCGGCTCACTAAGCTCAATCCGCATGCGAGTGGTGCCGTTGATCATTTGCAGTGGTAATTCTAACAAATCTTGATCCGCAGGAAGTAAATATTCCTTTTGGCAGATTTGGATCTCTCCATTCGCAGTCATCGCAAAGACGCGAGCAGTCAAGCCATTGTGCGCTAGGTCATTCACTTGAATCGGGATTTCCAGAAAATCGATCTGTTCGCCTGCGCTGAGCAGGATTTCATGACTTAGTTTGTTTTCAAGTGTTAGAAAATTTTGAGTCGCAGAGGCGGCATGCATTCTTTCCTTTTGCCACTCACGCATGGGCACCGCTTGGATCTCGACGTTGCTAAACTTTTCATCGCCATCGATTCCTGCGTCTAACACGACATCATTTTCGATATTCGCGCCGCCATTGCGCGCACTCTCGAATGCAGCTGGCAGATAGAATTCGGCCAGCTGCCATGTTTGGGTATTGCGTTTTTCCACAGTCCCAATTTTCTGAAGAGCGCTCTTTCGCGGATCCCAAACGCTCACGGTGAAGGCATCATCGCCGCTATCAAAATACTCGACGCTCAGCGTCTCTCCACTCAGGCCATTGTATTGTTGGCGATCATCCAAATCAAAAACCAGCGCGCGCATGGCATGGGTCGTCGCAAGGTAAGTGTAGCGGCCGTCGCTGCCATAGTTGAGCGGTTCATTTTCCGGATGAACGAGGCGAAGACCTAACCAAGCATTGCGATGTGGCACGAGTTTGGATGATCCAAGATAACGATCACTCAAATCGGTTAGGCGGCAGTAAAAATTGGTGATCAATGGCTGGCCTAACTGAGCCTGAGCCCATGGTGCTAGCTCATCTACCTGCGGCTGAATCAAGTCACTCGCGTAAAAAAACATGAAGTCCGTGCCGTCGATGAGGCCACGATTTAAAAATGAAATCGGGTGCCCGCTACCTGGGCCACCCTTAGAAATATGGCCTCCCGTTTCTAGCGTGAGAGAAATGTGAGGATGATTTCGATAACGATTCCAAAGATAGCTGGCATTGGTATTTTTATTCCACATATCCCATTTTTCACTCCAGCCATTTTGCTTCAAGTGAATGCCGCGAGCCACCGCCGCTTGCGCAACTCGGCGGTAAATCCAGTCTGCATTGGTCTGATGATAGAGACCATACGCGAGGCAAATTCGCAGCGCATGATTGCCAAGCTGCTTGCGGTATAAATCCATGCAGCGACTAATGTGCGCTAGATAGGCTTCTTGCGAATATCCGCGGGCCAGCCATTGCTCATCTAGCCCACCATATCCATCATCGTCCAAGATGACCTCTTCCCATCGCCCAAAGCCGCCAACGCTGACGATACCCAACGCCGGATGATCGCGAAATCGCTCTGCAAATGCGGCAACCATTCGGCTCCATTTTTCGATAAAAATCGGATGAAAATAATCTGGAAAGCAAGTGACGCGGTCACTCCAGCGGATCCATTGCACATCATCTAACAGTAATTTTCCATCGCCTATCACCGTGAACTCGAAACGATGTGTTCCTTCGCCAAGAAAAGAACCATAATAGAAATTCTCTTGCCCTGAATCACCTTCATGGAAGTGATACGTCTTCTCGCTCAGCACCACGCGCGAGCCATTTTCTAACACGAGCTGACAACGAAGGGCGAGCGCGGCATTTGCCTGATAGCGAAAAGAAAACCCATACCCATGGCCTGAAATGAGTGGAAAATTTTCCGGATGATTGACGAGTTGCGGCATTGAGTCCTGCGTGCCGCCATCAATGATTACCGATTGCTTGGTCCATTTCGCACCCTTTTCTAACAGCCAATCAAGATCGTCTTTGGAATCAAAAGTGCACTTTTGATTCGTCATCTGTTTTGATAGATGGATCAAATTAATGTTATCGATGGAGAGTTTGCCTTCACCTTTTGCATAGATGCGCATGGTGATATCTTTGTGATTTGCAGTCTTAATGCGCCGTCCATGGCTCATTTTTTGGCCCGGCAAGAGCTCGATTTCAAATTTCTCTGAATAACGTGTGGCAGACGAAGACAGCTCGATGATTGCGCTATGCTCACTGTCCGTGCGGTAATCAAATTCAAAAGCATATTCAGCATTTGCGAGCAACGGCTTGTCTTTGGCCAAGGCCAAAATCAATGACGGCCTGTTAGATTCTTGGGTGGTCTTGAGCGAGAAATTTCCAGAAATGACCCAGGCGGGATCTGATGTCACAGCAGCACTTGGGCCACATTCGTAGTTGCTCGATTTCCCCTCAAAATCATCCCAAAGCCCGCGCCCTATTCGTCTCACGTGATAATCATCAAAGAGCCACTGCGGAGTGATGAAAGGATGATGATGCGCCGTTGCGAGTCGGACATCTAACTTTTTTCCCGCTTGATGCCAGCTCTCAAGTGCATTCTCGATTTTAGACCAATTATAAACACCCTCTTGCGGCTCTAATTCTTCCCACCACGTAATCATCTCGCCGGCTTGCACGCTCTTCCTCTTCATTTCTGGGAGGTCGCCAGATTGCTCACTTCCTTCGTAAAAGTGAACCCAGCCATGATCATGAATTGATGACTCTTCACCTAACAGATAGATGGTGCTCAAGCCAAAACCAATAATCAAGCACGCATGGTTCATGGTGAGAATGGTAAAATTTTCTCTACCGGAAAAACGAGCTGCACTGGACCTAACAGACCTGCCGGAACCAATGGAGTCGCCTGCGTGACACTGGGCAGAGCAATCGAAGTGCTGCGTTTTTCGTTCTCCAAAAATGCATCTCCGACTAAGCGGTTATTCCACGCATTGGTCACAGTGATGGATAAATCATTTTTCCCTAACACGAGCGCATCGCTGATGTCCACTTGCCACGGCGCCGTCCATACCACAGGAAATGATCGTCCGTTGATTTTGATTTCTGCTAGACTGTAAACTTTTCCCAAATCTAATAGTGTTTGGCGAATTTCTTTCACATCAAAAGATTTCTGATAGATGATAGATCCCGAAAAATGTTTCACGTCAGGATCATCATGCGTTGAGAGATCGCTTAGTTGATTGAAGCTCATTTTCTCCGGGCTGTGCGCCGTGCTTGAGAATGTGACATCCCATGGCCCATCCAAAGTCACAGGAGGCAAAGCATCCGGCATTGTGAGTTGGTGAGTTAGGCCCGCAGAATCTGTGAGAGAATATGATCCACCGCGAGTCGATGAAAAACGCCACGCCCCCTCATCCATCACTGCGTGAAGATCATGTTTTTTGTTAGATGAAATACTCACGATCGATGGCTGCTTGGAGGCTTTACGGAACGTGACCACCACGGATTGCTTCGCGGCAAGTTGCAGTGGCATCGTAACGCGCCCAGCACTGCTTGTGAATTCTGCCGGGCGCTCGATTTTTCCGCTATGAGGCCACCACAATTCGGGCGTTTTGCCATTCACTCGGAAGTGAACCTCGCTTCTAACAGAATCAATCGTCGGATTGCTCACGAAATAAATCTCATCCTCTCCCAAGCGGCGATGAGTATAGCGCAGCTCAGCATCACTACTGAAGTCCGCTTCTAAATCTAACACTTTGAAAACATGCTCCAGAGAAACGTCGTGAAAAATTCGCCCCATGCCGTATTTCGTGAGAGGCTTAAGTTCACTTCCCCACATCGTCTGCGCGAGTGATTGAATGACCGCGTCCGCTTCAGGGAAATTTTTCAAACTTGGCGATTGTATCGGCGGGCGGCCTAAAATCGTCGCGCCCTTTTTCACCAGCGTCTCAATTTTAGCTAACAGCTCTGGCGTCATCTTGATGGTGTCTGGCAAAACCAAAACACGATAGCGCGTGCCATGCGGCAGCACCAAATCGCCATTTTCGACATCCGCCATGCGCAGCAAAACATCGGCATTGATCCAATCAAAATCATGCCCTTCCGGGAGTTCCGGCTTGAGTGGGCCACTCAGCGCAGGAGTATTTTCGCCGATGAAGTAGGCGACATCCGCCACGCGCTGCCCTTGCTGCAACATCCAACAAACGCGCTGCTGATAGAGCATCCATTCTCTCGCAGAGGAGAACCACGTGTTGTGGCGATTGAACTCCGTGCCCCAAGGCGCGTTCAGCCCGGGAACGGTGCTGTTAGGCTGCTGAATATACACATGCAACACCACATGATTAATGCCTTGAGTAAACGACCAATCACCACGTGCTTTCAGCGATTGTGGCGTGCTCAAAAATGATGGTCCGCCCGTGTATGACTCCGCGGAAACCCATTTTTTCCCATAAATATTTGCGAGTGAAGATGCCGCGCGGCACTCAGTATTGCCAAGCGCGCCGGTGACCCAAAATTCACCACTCACCCGATCTGTCTCGCGCCCATATGATAGAAATTCAGCGGGATATCCCCAATGCCCGTAATTTTGCATCCATAATTCGAGACCATGCTTGTGCCCAGCATCACGCAGGCCCGGCACGTATTCTTCTGAAATGAGATCTGCCACCATCCTTCTTACGTCCCATAAAAAACGATCGCTCTGATCCGCTGAGCCAACGATGTGCCCACTCATGACTGGCAACCACGGCAGCGGATCGTAATCGTATTTCTTTTGAAATTTCAAAGCCATGTCGTCCGTCCAGTTTTGTGCTCCAGCCTCATAACTATCGATGACCAAGCGCTTCAATGATCGACGCTCGGCTGCTGGCATGCGCTCGATGATTTTACCGACGAACGCCGCAAAATGCCCAGCCGTAGCCGCACGATTCATCTTGTCAATTTCCAACCCACGGCCACGCGGAACCGCGGGACTATTGGTCATGCCCGTCGGCACCATGCCGCTGCGTTGCACGATCCAATTGCCCGCTGGGACTCGCCATGAAAATGAGCCATCCGCTGTCGTGATCTTGGGCAAATGGATCACTTGTTTGGGATCAATGACGGAACTGTTAGAGGATGGTTCTGCACTTTTTCGCCAGTGATAGCCATCCCAATGTTGGTCTGGCGTGGCCAACATTTTTCCTAACTGTTTTTCGATGTAACGATCCACCCGCGCGGCTGATGAAAAATGTAGCTCGGCCAAAGAAGCCCCCACTGCGGGCACGAAATTTTTGTGACCATACAAAATCCCATCAAACTCTAACCGAAATTTCTTGCTGGTTGTTTCCTTCAAAGAAATCACCAACGGAGCTTGGCGGATGAACCCGACTGAGAGCGATTGATTGCGCCAATCGCATTCAAATTGATCGATCAATTGGTATTCTCCATTCACTTCTGCAAATACTCTGCATGCTGCGAAAAATGGATCATCTGCGGGCCTTAGTTGCAGTGATCTAACTGTCTTCGGCTGGTCGTAAACCACATCGATCACTACTGGCTTGCCTGCCAGAGTGGTGAGATCCGGAAATTTCACTTTAGTTGCGAGATCTCCATCTAACAATAAATCGCCGATCTCTTTTTGTTCTAAAATGATGCGCGGTGTTTCTTCATCTTTGGCCTCATCTGCCGGCGCGGGATAGGCGATGAGCGCCACATCCTGAAAATCGCGATGAGGCTGGGCGATTTTACCACGAAAATCGCTCGGCCCGGTCACGCCGATTTCATGAGAGGCGAGGTATCGCATGGATTGCTCTTTGCTCACCCATGGACCGCCCGATTGACTCCATCCTGGGCTGTTGAAAATCCCGACATCCACGCCCAAGCGCGTGCCTTCGCGGATGGCATGCTCCATCAGCTCCCACCATTGCTCGCTCAAAATCGGCACTGGGCCTAACGGAATTTCCTCGACGAAGATATTGCCAATCAGTGCCTCACCAATCCCCACCTTGGCCATCGCCTCCATGTCCGCAGTGATGCCTTCTTTGGAAACATGGTCGCTCAGCCAATAATAATAGCACCACGGCTTGGTTTCATGCGGCGGCTGATAGAATCCTTGCTCCAAAACATCTTGAGCAGAACTGACGGAATAGTTTCCTAACAGAAAAATCAAGATGAGGTGGAGCACCCGCTTCATAGAAACAATCATGACATGGCAAACTAGGGCGAGGAATGAAACTCAGGCCATTTATCTTTTGGATGTAAAAATTCCCTATTCGGAGACTTCAGCCTCACCCGCCGATTCGGCGGGTCCATCATCTTCGCCATCCGGAATGACGATGGAAATATCCTGAAGTTTTTCCCCTTCTTTGAGCGAAAGTAGCTTGACGCCTTGGGTGACGCGTCCAGTCGCGCGGATGTCACTCACGCGAATGCGTATGCTCTGCCCGCTCGAAGTCATCAGCATCAATTCATCTTGCTCCGTGACGGTGACCGCGCCAATCAGCGGGCCTGATTTATCTGTTAGATTCATCGCTTTCACGCCTTTTCCGCCACGGAACGTCTTGCGGTAATCTTCAAATGCAGAGCGCTTGCCGAGCCCATTCTCTGCGGCAATCAGGATCGTTGCACCGGCAGTTGCGACGGCGAGGCCGACTAAGAAATCATTTTCTGCTAGACGAATGCCGCGCACGCCCATCGAGACGCGTCCTTGCGGGCGAGCATCTTTTTCATCAAAGTGCACACTCATGCCCAAGCGGGTGACGAGTAGAATGTTATCTGAGCCTGTTGTTAGACGCACGCCGATAAGCTCGTTATTCTCTTCGAGCACGATGGCATTGAGGCCATCTTTGCGGTAATTCCGGAATTCGTGCACCGAGGTTTTTTTGACCTTACCGGTGAGTGTTGCGAAGAAAATGTAGCCAGCATCTTCGCGGAAGGTCACATCATTTCCGGATTCATCGACGGCTCGTTCCAAGCGCAGCAAGGCAGCAATTTTTTCCTCTGGCTTTAAATTGAGCACATTTTGAATGCTGCGCCCCATCGATGTCCGTGAGCCTTCTGGCAATTCATACACGCGCTCGACATACATGCGGCCGGTGTTGGTGAAAAATAACAGATAGTCGTGGGCTTGCACGCTGAAGAGGTGTTCGACGAAGTCTTGCTCTTCATCGCGGTTCTTCGATTTCGTTTCCATGCCCTTGAGGCCTTTGCCGCCGCGGCCTTGCAAGCGATATTCGCTCGATGGCGTGCGCTTGATGTAACCGCGATGCGAAAGTGTGACGATCATCGCATCATTGGCGATCAACGATTCCATCGCGACTTCGCCCACTTCAGCAACGATAGGGCAGCGGCGCGGCGTGGAATACTTCTCACGAATCATCGCTAATTCATTTTTGATGATGCTGAGCACTCGTTGCTCTTTGGCTAAAATGTCGAGAAAATCGGTGATCTCTAACAGAATTTCGTCATACTCTTTTTTCACCTTATCCTGCTCCATGCCGGTGAGCTGATAGAGCCTGAGTTCGAGAATGGCGTTCACTTGCCGCTCGCTGAAAGAGTAGCTTTCTCCATGGATGGACGGCTGTGAGCGGATCAAGACGCCGAGTGATTGCGCGGTGGCGACGGGGAAGGAAAGTGCGCCCAATCGCTCGCGGGCTTCATCGCGGTTTCTGGAATCGCGGATGATTTTGATGAAGTCGTCCATGTGACCGAGAGCGATCAAAAACGCTTCTAACAGCTCCGCACGTTCTTCTGCTTTCGCAAGGAGATACCTGGTGCGGCGCAGCACCACTTCGCGGCGGTGCTCGATGTAGGCATCGATGGATTCTTTGAGCGAAAGTTGTTTTGGGCGGTTCTTATGGATCGCCAGCATATTCACGCTGAAGGATGTCTCCATCGCCGTCAGCTTGTAGAGTTGTGCCATCACCACTTGCGGGCGTGCGTCGCGTTTTAACTCAATTTCAATGCGCGTATCCTCGGCGGATAGATCGCGCATTCCGGAAATGCCTGTTAGAGTTTTCTCATTGACCAAATCTGCGATGCGCTCTTGCAAGGTGGCGCGGTTCACTCCGTAGGGGACTTCTGTAATCAAAATGATCGCGCGCCCGCTATCATTCTCGCTGATTTCCATTTTCCCGCGAAGGCGCATTGAGCCACGCCCGGTGCGGAAATAATCTTCAATGCCGCGGATGCCTCGGATTTCACACGGCACGGGAAAGTCTGGACCTTTGATCCACTGCATCAACTCGTGCAATTCAATTTCCGGGCGATCAATTTGCGCACAAATCCCATCGATCACTTCGCCCAAATTGTGCGGCGCGAGATTCGTCGCCATGCCCACCGCGATGCCAGTGCCGCCATTGACGAGAAAGTTGGGAAATGCGGATGGGAGAACCGACGGCTCTTCTTGGGAGCCATCGTAGTTTGGCACGAAATCGACGGTGTCCTTGTCCAAATCATCCATCATCGCCAAGCCGAGTGGATGCAAGCGCGCCTCGGTATAACGCATGGATGCCGCGGCGTCTCCTTCCACGGACCCGAAGTTCCCTTGGCCATCGACGAGCGTCTCGCGCATTGTCCACGGCTGGCCCATATTGACCAAAGTCGTGTAAATCGCCATATCGCCATGCGGATGGAAATTACCCATCGTTTCACCGACGATTTTTGCGCACTTGACGTGGGCCTTTCCCGGGCTGACTCCCAACTGCCTCATCGCGTAGAGGATGCGTCGTTGCGATGGCTTGAGTCCATCCCGCACGTCTGGCAACGCGCGCGAAATGATCACAGACATCGAGTATTCTAAGAACGATTGGGAAAGTTCTTCGGCGACGTTGATGGGTTTGATGGAATCGTTAGACATGAAAGAAATTAGGCCGCGAGCCACAGCGGTCTCGCAAGAGGCTCATTCTGTTTTTTTACAGGAAAAACAGCAAGCAAAGATGCGATGATTTATCGCCTTCTAGGCAAAGAAATTTTTGCGAAAAAAGGCTGACGGTCGCTCATTTGATGGGTGGAATATTTTTCTCGCTAATGTGCAATGCCGCATCCAATCCGGTATTCACGGCATAGCGTGAGACCGCTTGCAAATGCTCGTGCTTATTTTCCACCGCGGTGCGCACTGAGCCGGTGTTGGTGAAATGATAGATGACCTCGTCGCGTTCGTTTAGAAAAACCAAGAGGTATCCTGAAAACATGTAACCACCGACGTTTCCATCACCTTTTTTCCAATTGTCATAGCGCGTGACGAAGGTTTTCAACTCATAGCTGTTGCTCTCCGTGGGCTTGAGGCTGACGTTGAAATCTTGGACGGATAGAACGATGTAAATTTCAGGCTCCATCTGGTTTTGGCCAAAAAAAAGGACACGGGCCTTGGTGGCTGGCAATTCACGGTGGCGATCATTGCTGGTGAGTGTGACCGTGCAACTGATCGTCTGATTTTCCATGTAGTAGCTGCCGCGATCGTTGCGCCTTTTTCCGATGACCACATTGGTTTCAAAATCCGGCATTTCGGCAGCCAGATGCTTCGCTTCCTCTCGGATGCGTTGGCGCGATGCTTCGTTGATTTTGGTAAATGGCAGGGTGAAGCGCTGCTTCTCTCCAACTCGGTAAAAATGAAACTGATCACGCTCCACCGCGATCAACTCGATCTCTAACGAGCGCTCATTCAAATCTTGGATCGTCAGCAACGGCCCTGCACTTGCTGTTAGAATTGCGGCAGCCAAGAAAAGCGGCGCAAAAATAGCCACATTCAAGAACGAGCATCGGAAAAAATCCATGGCCCATTCGTAGCATAATGCATGCTGCGAACAACACAAAATTAGTGCTCTGAGGTTGACTCAACAAAGATGCGCATACGAGTTGTTTGCGCGACTTGCTAGAAATCAACGACCCGTGCGCAACGCGTCCATCAAATAGGCGGATGGACTAAAATTCTCTATCAGAATTTCTCTCTGCGCTCCACGAATCATGCGGACTTGTCGGAGATTAAAATTCGGCGTTTTGTGCGGGGCGAAGAGAATATCGTCGTGAGTTGAGTTCTCATGTTTTTTGAACATGGATGGCAAAATATCACCACCGAGATGGTCATCGCGCCCAGTGGCTAAATGACAGGTTCCTAACACTTTTTCATCCTGAATATCCGCGCCTGAAACGGGGAGAACTTGCGTGCCGAATCCTAGCTCGCCGAGCGTGCCCGTCATCGGATCATCGGCAAGGCGCTGGTTGTGTTCCGCAATGGTTTCTGGATTTCCGGAAATCAGGGTAGAACGCACAATGCAGCGATTCTCGACATCTAACACACCGAGTGTGCCATCTGCATATTTCATTGGAAATTGGCCGTGCGCATCGCAAGGCACGAAATAGACTTCGCCGGCCGGTAAGTTGGCAATATCGGGAGATTTTCCGAGGCAAAGACCATGAGATTTTTGCGCCTCTTGGCCATTGAGGTCGAGCGAGGCTGTTAGAATGCGACCGTCTTCTAACGCAAAATCGATTTCGATCGTATCGCTGCCAGTCATCGCCAGTCTGAGCCGCTCTGCATCGCGCGAGACTTCGTGGTAATCGACGGCTAAGCCTGAGTTCAAAATAATATCATTCAATCCATGCAGCGTGGCACCACGGAAGTTGAATTCCTTGCACTTGGCAGTGAGTGGGGCGGTTGCTGAATAGGTGGAAATACAAAGAATGAGATCGTAATTTGAATAGATATCGCGATCTAACGAAAGTTGCTGGCCTTGGTCATTCCATACTTCATCACTGAGATCGAGATTCGAGCCGTGAGTGCAGCGGTAGGCAAACATCTCGCCGCCGGTCATGCCGAGTTTTTTCATCGCGCCATCGCGCAATGCCTGATAGAAATACCGGTGTGCATTTTTTTGCACTTCAAAGCCAGGCAGTGCCAAGAAATTGAAATCACGGATTAAATCGCACGGCTCATCAAAATCAATCAAGACGCAGACATTGCAGCCGCGGGTGGGTTCAAACACCGTGCCCAACAAACGCACAAGATCGAAGGCGGGGAATTCCCTTAAATGCGGGTTAAGAAGAATCTCCTCTGAGTAGTAGTTGGGGAGTTCAGAAAGTGTGAGTGGAGTCATAACTTTCCAAATTATATCCACACTCCAATCGCGCAAGTAGTGAAATTTCGTCGCCTATCTGCGGGGTATTTTGCTTAGGAATCTCCTGTTTGATTGCGTAAGTCTAACAAATTTTGCGACATGTCATCGAGGGTATCCCACAGAGATTTTAGAACGTAGCAAGGCGCCCCACAGCGCACGACTAACGCCAAGCAATCCGATGGACGGGCATCAATTTCGATGATTTTACGCTCCATGATTTCATTTTCAGCTTCTAGGAAAAGGCGACCATGAAAAATTTGATTTTCACAACTTACGATCATCGCTCGAGTCACTTTGGCACCGAAGGCATTGAGCGTCATCAGAAATAAATCATGGGTCAGTGGGCGCGGCGGCGTCTCTCCAGTGAGAGCAGCGTTGATCGATGAGGCCACGCCGGGATCGATGTAAATCACAATGACTTTTTTCCCATCGCCTAAAAAGACGGCACAGCCTGCTTCCGTCGGAAGTAGCGCGATCGGTTCGACTTGGACGCTCTCTGCCATGTCTCACCATGCACGCATCAGCTTCGATAAATCAAAGAAATTTTATCGCTCCGATGTTTTGGAATGTGGACAAAATCGAGACGGTCCTGCATAAGCGGGGGAGCATGAGATGGATCAAAACGGAAGCCGCAGCAGTCGTCATTTGGGTGTTTGCTGCGCTTTTCCTAGCTGCCCTGCTGATGCCTTTTGCCTTTCGTGGTGGACAATGGCTGGTGGCGCAGGCCGCAATCAACGACTATCCGAGGGTGATCGAATCGCTGGCAAAGTCATGCGAGAATGCCAAGCCGGGCCGCTACTTTAGCCGATGTTTGGCGTTTTCCATTCTCGCCCTGCTGCCATTTCTGATCTGGCGGATTAAGCGCCTTGGGAAAAATTCTGGAAAATGGTTAGATTTTTTGGCGGTGGAATCAGCCTTCATCAAAGTCAATCCGATGTGGCAATCATTTGTTGGTTGTTTGCTCGCGGCGGGCATCTTGTGGCTGTTAGGAATCAGCTTGGCGGCTGCGGGCGTTTTCCATGCAGATTGGCCGCCGGTGGATTGGAATGAACTTTTATCTAACATGCTCATCACCGCGCCGATTTTAGCCTTCATCGAGGAGTTCCTTTTTCGTGGCATTCTGTTAGGCTTTTGGCTGCGCTCGGCAAAGCCATTTTGGGCCTGCATCGGCTCCTCCGCCGTGTTTTCATTTTTGCATTTTTTACAACCACCCAAAGGGCAAATCATCGCAGATCCGAGCAACATTTTCGCTGGCTTTGAATTGTTAGGAAAAATTTTCTATCACTTCATGGATCCGGTGTTTTTTGTGACAGATTTGATGACGTTGTTTGCCGTGGGATTGATTTTGGCATGGACGCGAGTGAAGACCGGATTGCTGTGGGTTGCGATTGGTTTACATGCCGGCTGGGTGATGGCCTTTAAGAGTTTCAACCAACTCTACCAAACTGGCGAGACTCCGCATTTTTTACAACCTTGGGGCGTTGGAGATAATGTGCGCTCTGGCCTTCTTCCGCTGCTCGCTTTGATTCTAACAGCCGTTTGCTGCCACTTCTTTTTTAAGCGAGTTTTAATCACCAAGCTTGATTGATTGAAGTGGCCTAACCGCGCATGACGGTCACCACGTGCACATGGCTGAAGCCCGCTCGGCGCAATTGCTTGGAGCAGGCATCGACCGTTGAGCCGGTGGTCAGAATATCGTCGATGAGGATGGCACCGCTGCGTTGTTTGGAAAGCCACTTGCTGCCGCTTTTGGTGAGGGCAAAAGCGCCGCGTAAATTATCGAGACGTTGCTTGCGTGAGAGTAACGTTTGAGTGGTGGTGTTGCGCACTCGTTTGAGCGCAAAAAGCAATGGCAAGTCGGCCAATTTCGCCAGGGATCGGCCAATTTCTGCGGCTTGATTGAAGTGCCGATGTTGCATCCTGCGGTAGTGCAGTGGCACCGGAATGAGTGGCCATTTTTCGGCTAAAGATAGTTCAAAACGCGGATCGAGAAAGGCCTGAGCCGCGAGCCTAGCAAGCTCGCTGGCGAGGTGAATTTCTCTGCCATATTTCAAACGATGAATGATCTCTAACGTCTGCGGATCGCGCATCATGCCAGACCTTGCAAAATCAAATGCAAACTTCAGATCTGCGCAATTTGGGCACTTAAATTCACCATCGATTTTCCCCTGAAATGGCTCCGAGCAAACTTGGCAAAATGGCGCGCTAATCGGCGGCAACAAATCATGGCATGAGTCGCAAATGCTGCGGCCACCGGAAAGTTCATTCTCGCACAAAACGCACCACGAGGGATAGAGCTGGTCTAACACTTTCGCCCCCAGATCGCAAAATCCATCGAGACTAAACTTTGGGTGCGGCATGGGCTGGTTTTCTAACAGGTAAAAAATCCAATGCCATTGCCAAGGTGAGCACCAGTGCGGCGTAGCCGAGCCATGGGAAATTCGAGGGCTGCTCGATCACTCCGCGAGCGTGCACTGAAGAGGCAAATAGCCAACCGGCGTGAATTCCTATCGGCAGCATCAATGAGGCGGTGCGCCAGCGAGCATAACCGAGCAGTCCACCCAATAACAAGGTCGGCATAAATTCTTTGAGAAAAATTTTCCAATCGGCAAAATCGGCAATGCGGCTTCCTAACCAAGTAAATCCCATGCTGAACCCATCAGGCTCTAACAGACAAACAGCAGGGCGCGTGACTAAAAAATGACACAGTGCAAAAAATGCAGCCGTCATGCCCCATGCTGCGGCTGGACTCATCGCTCGTAAAAAAACACCCATCGCCATTCCACGGAAAAATCCTTCTTGAATGACTGCGCTCAATGCCGCCGCGGAAAGCGCCCAAAACCAAAAGTCCACCGTGAGCTTGAGGCTCGCATTCCAATGCCAGTGCCCGAGCGTCATCATGCCAATGCTCAATGCACCTAACAATCCGCATGAGCCCATGAAACCTAACAGAAGATGCGACGTGGCTGCTTGATTTTTCACAATGAACTGGCCGTGTCCCACGCGCGGATAGCCGCGCAGAACATCGATCAATGGCAGCAAACCTAACAAAACTAGAACGCCTAAAGTGGCTTGAAATACTTGGGTGAACGTTGCTTTTTGAAATAACTCACCAAGCCATGAAAGAATGCCATTGGTTTCTTTGTTTGAAGAAACTTCTGCCAACGCAAGTCCACCTTGCCAGACAAACGGAGAGAGCACTGCGGCTAACAAAATGCAGCTGCCCGCAAACAGCCATATTTTGATCACATCATAGCTCGCCTCATCGCGCATGGCTTTTACTAACTCATTTTTGCCGCCGATGAAAAGCATGAGCTTACTCAATTTGCGCTGGAAAATGGATGAAGTTTAAATATCTCATATGCACATGATTCACATGGAGCCGGTTGGGGCGATTCGTAGCCAGTGGGGTGAGGGGCCGATTTGGTGGAAAGGTAGTTTGTATTATGTGGATATCGAGGGCCACTTGGTTCACCGCTACGATCCGGCATATTCGCGGGAAAGCAGTTGGGATGTTGGTGCGAGAGTTGGCACGGTGGTGCCACGAGCGAGTGGCGGACTGCTCATTGCCGGCGATCATGGAATTTCCTTTTTGGACATCGATGCATGCGAAATTTCTCCCATCGTGGATCCCGAAAGCCATTTGCCAGAAAATCGTTTCAATGACGGGAAATGCTCACCCGATGGGCGATTTTTTGCAGGTTCTATCAGTCTAACAAAAAAATCTGGCACTGCGAAGTTATACCGTCTCGATCCAAATTTGACGATTCATGAGGCGTTTGGTCCGGTCACAAATTCTAACGGCATTGCGTGGTCTGCGGATGGGACGGTTGTGTATTACATCGATACTCCGCGCAAAGACGTGCTGGCATTTCGTTACGAAAATGGCATGCTGTTAGATCCGCAGGTGGTGATTTCCACTGAGCACATTGATGCTTCGCCAGACGGAATGACGATCGATGTCGAGGGCAACTTGTGGATCGCCTTTTGCCATGGCGGCTGTGTGGCATGCTTCGACCCGAAATTGGGTAAAGAATTGCATCGCATCGAGCTGCCATGTCTGGAGACCACGGCATGCGCATTCGGCGGCGCGGATTTGACGGACCTTTACATCACCACCGGCATTCACAAATCGGTGGTGGAGGAGCACGCGGGGCGGCTTTGGCTAGTGCGCGGGCTGGGCACTCGTGGTTTCCCAGCGCATGCATTTGCAGGTTAGCCCTTGCTCGGCGAAGATTCGGAATTACCTATCCAACTATGAAAGTATCACCCATCCCGATGGCCGCGGCCATTATGGTCGTAGGCGGCATCGGCTACATGCTGGGAAGCGGAATGCGCAACGCACCTTCTGAAGATTTTCCAAACGCTTCGCTCGCTCAGAACACCAAGGCAAGTAGCGGCCGCGGCGATGGCGCAATGGATGATTCTCAACGCCGCGCCTCGCGCGATGAGTCAGTCGCCTCATCGCCCAAAGCCAGCAAAGCGAGACTCGAAGCGATCATGAGCAATGAAAACGCGGTCGAGCGATACACTGCTTTGATTGCCATGTTAGAAAAACTTGGCCCCGAGGAATTCGCGGCCTTGCTTGATCAATTCCGCGAATTGGAACTCACCGATGAGCGCCGCACGGAGTATGAATTGATGCTTTCCGCATGGGCAAATATCGATCCGCAGGGTGCTCTGGCTTACGCCAAAACGAAGAGTCTCGATGAAGCAAGTTTTGACACTCTGTTAGGTGCTTGGGCGAGTTACGATTCCGCCGCTGCCCTGCAATGGGCAAATGCGAATGCGCCGACGGATGGTTCGGAAAATCCATACTACGCCGGAATCATTCGCTCGCTTGCGGCGGCTGATTTTAATGCTGCCAGCAATTTGCTTTCGAGCATGTCGAAGAGCGTGGCTCGTGGCAATGCGTTGGATGCACTTTTGCCCCATTTGTTGCGCCAAGGACCGGCTGCGACCAAACAGTGGATTGATCTCCTCACCGATCCAGCGTTGAAAAATGGTGCCATCGAACGCGCAGCACCGCTTCTCGCTGCCAAAGATCGAGAAAACACCATCCAATTTCTCGTCGCCAATCCAAGTGAGGCAACGAACCGAACGATCGATAATGTTTACAGCCAATTCGCGGATGGTCAGCCGACGGAAGCGATCGCAAGTTTTGAAAAATTACCTACGGGTGAAGCCCGGCAACATGCATTGCGTGGTATTCTCACCACTCAAACTCGGCAATCTCCCGAATTGGCCCAGCAAACTATGCAACGATACGCCAGCGATCTTAACGATTACACGGTGCAGCAGGTCGTTTGGAATACCATGCGCCAAGACATCAGGGTCGCCGCAGGGAACATCCAATTCATGCGCGATGAAGGCCAGCGCAACCGCATGTATGGGCGAGTTTTGCGCCGCTGGATGGAACAAAGCCCTGCCGAAGCTCAGGAATTCATGAGGACCACTCCGCTGCCTGAGCGTGTGCTACGCCGCTTTTCTAATCAGAATTGATCAATCCGCGGTATGCATCGTGCCGTCCCGGATGATCATCGTGCGATCTCCTAATTTCGCCAATTGAGTATCGTGGGTGACGATGACCAAAGTCGTGCCATTTTTTTGCGCCAGATCGATCAACAAACGCATCACTTCTGCGCTGTTGGCCGAGTCGAGATTTCCAGTCGGCTCATCGGCAAATAAAACTTGCGGGCGATTGACCATTGCACGCGCAATGGCCACGCGTTGTTGCTCGCCGCCAGACAATTCCGCAGGCAAGTGCTCGCCTCGATTTTCCAATCCCACGCTGGCCAAAGCCGCCCGCGCTTCATCTGTGGCATCCCGGCCAGCGATGGCTCCCGGGATGGCCACATTTTCGAGAGCTGTCAGCTCGGGTAATAAATGGTAATTTTGGAAAATGTAACCGATCGTGTGATGCCGAAATTGCGACTGCGCGCGCCGCCCCATGGTGTAAATGTTTTTTCCATCAATGATGACTTCGCCTTGTTGCGGGCGTTCCAAGCCGGCCAGGGTATAGAGCAAAGTCGATTTCCCAGCTCCGCTCGGACCGCAGAGAAAAACGCGCTCCCCGCGCTCGACAGCCAAATCAATGCCGTGCAGCACCTCGATGGATTGCCGCCCGATTTGATAACTCCGATGCAGGTTGCGCGTCTCAATCATCTTTGTGGTCACGGCCTAAACATGCATTGGTCGAGTTCATTTAGGCAAGATTTGGAAAAAATAACTTAAGATTCTCAAAAAAATAAACATTGGGGGCTTGTTTTTTCGTTATTAGAACATACATGTCCAACATGAGTTACGAATCAGACAGCAGCCTGAAATTTTATCTGCGTGACATCGCGAAGACTCCATTGCTTACGGTTGAAGAAGAAATCGATCTCGCAGAGCGCATCAAAGCAGGTGACGAGAAGGCCCGCAATCGGATGATTAAGGCGAATTTACGGCTCGTCGTCAAAATTGCCCAAGATTATTCCGGATATGGACTTTCACTCAGCGATTTGATCTCAGAAGGCAACATTGGCCTCATGCAAGCCGTCGAGCGCTTCGATCCAGAAAAAGGCGGGAAACTTTCGACCTATGGCGCATGGTGGATCAAACAATCGATCAAGCGTGCTTTGGCCAATCAATCAAAAACGATTCGTTTGCCGATCCACATGGTTGATAAAATTGCCCGCATGCGCAGAATTTCCACCAGCCTCGCCGAGGCATTAGGACGCGAGCCAACGGATGATGAGTTGGCCGCAGAGCTTGGTTTACCAAGACAAAAAATCGCGATGCTCAAGCAAGCCGCCCAGCGCCCAACATCGCTCGATGCTCCTATCAGCGAGTCCGATTCCACGGAATTCAGTGACATCATCGCCGATGAGCGCGCGGAAGATCCGCTCGATGCACTCGCAGATCGCAATCTTCAGAAAGAACTCACCAGTCTGCTTTCACTCTTGAATGAGCGCGAGAGGAAAATCATCGACGACCGTTTCGGCCTCAGTGGTCTCAAGCCGATGTTGCTTGAGGATGTGGGCCGTGATTTCGGCGTCTCCCGTGAGCGCATCCGCCAACTCCAAAACTCCGCTCTGGCGAAAATGCGCAAAGCATTGCTCAAAATGGATCGCCCAACGCTCCAGCCGCTCAAGCGCAAGCTGACCTAATTGCAGTCTTTCATCGGACCTACAGTAACCGTTCGCTTTTGGGATTAATCCTATTATCCTATAACTTTTAAAATTTCGGATAAAGGCGAGTCAGTTTATTTTGCGTTTTCATTGGTGAATCGGCCAACAAATCGGTGCCCCTAAACTGAACTTTGATTCCGTGCAGCGCGTAATTCCTTACAGCAGAAGACTTTCACGCGAGAAGTGACTTCCCGCGACTGGCTACGGCTTGGGTGGTTGGTAAGCAGTTCGAGGATTTTCGCTAGGAGTGGCGTGGGCACGGCGTCTTGAGACCAACCGCCTGCTCCTGCCGCCTCGCAATCGTGTTGCGCCTGAGGGTGGCAAGGTTCTCCAAACGTGCATCGCCAGCGTCGTCTATCAATTCCCAGCGGAGTCATCAGTCACATTTTTCGCATAGGATGTGATCCAACGCTTGGCCTCAATTTCATCTGCGAGCGCTGTCATCGGATTCCCTCGCTCCGTTGCAGCGGTTACG
>RDZR01000007.1 GCA_004294095.1 Verrucomicrobiota bacterium | reverse complement strand
TCGTAGTAGCGGTAGCCGTAATAGAGCAAGCCCGTTTCGTTGTCGGTGTATTTGGTGGAAAAGCGAAATGGGTTGAGCGTTGCGTATTCTCCGCTTTGGCGGATTGGTTCGCCGAAGGGGCCGTAGTCGTAGATGGCGGCAGGTTGGCCGGTGGCCGTGTTGATTAGCAGGGTGACGTTGCCGTTGAGGTCCATGCCGCTGGCGAGCGTCGTGTTGCTGAGATGAAATGTGGTGAATAGCAAGCCGCCAACTCCCCCTGCCGTCGCCGAGGCTATGGCAGACAAGCCTGCGGATTGCATACCACGGCTGGGTGAACCGCCCTGCCCACCCAAATCGGTGCCCCATGTGTAGGTGCGGAGAAATGCGTTCGCTCTGCCGCTGGAACGCTCGGCGAGCAGGTTCCAGCCGTTGAGATCGTAGATGAAATCGATCTGATGGTGATGCTGCCAACCGCCGTTGGTGCTTGGATACATGACGGTTTTGCGGATGCGCCTGCCCATGCTATCGTAGGCAAAGGCGAGTTTACGCCGAGCGGCGATGGGCACACTCGCGTGTGTTTGCATGCCGATCAGTCGGTTTTCAGCGTCCCAGGTGTAGATGAAGCGTCCGTCTGAGGTGAGATTTCCATCGAAATCATCGATGTAGTTTTCTGGGGTGGCGGGTAAAAATTTCCCGCCGTTGCGAGTGGTGGTGCCGCTGGAATTAGTGGCTTCCACACGATACGGGGTATGGGATGCGCCGCTTCCGGTTTGGATTTCGATTTCTACATGAAAATATTCGTCGCGGCGGGTCGCAAGTTGGCCATTGACGGTGACATCTGTGGAGTCACTAGCCTTGCCGATGACATCGAAGGCGTCCCTCATGAACGAACTGGGTTGAATTACTCTCATCACTCCCAAGATGCATAAAGATCTTCGACGTTATCAAAAGTCTCCACATCCTCTCCGTGGTCAACCTTGGTAAGGATTTTCGCGGTGGCGAAATTGGGTGTTCTCAATTCGAGAGGAAACTCCCCGCGCATTGCGATCTGTCTATAAAGTAAACGAATGGCCTCCGTCGGGGTTAATCCGATGCTTGCAAGTATCCTTTCGGTGGCGGCCTTCGTCGCTGGGTCAATACGAGCGTGGATTACTGCGGTTTGAGACATGAAAAAACGTATCACGTATGAAACACGAATCAAAAATATTCTTTTTTCCCATGGTTTAGCTCATCTACGGCGGGGCTCTTCTATTAGTAATGTAGTTCTTTGAGTTCGCGGGAAGAACCTCAAAAATGCGACACCGCTGGATGCTTAGATCATGGGAAAAATGAAAATTTGAATGCGCGGGCGTTTTTTTCTCGTCGTTGGCCATGGTCGTCACCCACGCTGCCGCCGCCATGCTGAAAGCCGGAATTGTGGGATTGCCGAATGTTGGAAAATCGACGCTGTTTAATGCGGTAACGCGTTCGCGAAAAGCGGAGGCGGCGAACTATCCATTTTGCACGATCGATCCGAATGTGGGGATGGTGATCGTGCCGGATACACGCTTAGCGGTGCTATCGAAAATTTCTGGTTCGCAAAAATTAGTTCCGACGGCGATTGAATTTGTGGACATTGCGGGTCTTGTCAAAGGAGCTTCCGAGGGTGCTGGCCTTGGCAATCAATTCTTGGCCAACATCCGCGAAACGGATGCGATTGTGCAAGTGGTGCGTTGTTTTGAAAATGAGGACATCATCCATGAATTAGGCTCGGTGGATCCGATCCGAGACATTGAGATCATTCACTCCGAGTTGATTCTAGCAGATATGGCATCGTTAGAAAAACGCCGGCAATCGCGCGAAAAGAAGGCCAAGGGCGGCGATAAAGAAGCGAAAAAAGAAGTCGAACTAATCGATCAATTGATGCCGCACCTCGATCAAGGGAAGCCAGCCATGACGCTGGACTTGAGCGAGGATGAGCGCGAATTGATGAGTGGATTTTTCCTGCTTTCCTCGAAGAAAACGATTTATGCATGCAATGTGTTAGAAGATGAGCTTGCAGCGGCAGTTGCGGCGCCGGATGAGCATCCGTTGGTTTCGCGAGTGAGAGCTTTTGCAAGTGAGCACAGCGGTTCGGAAGCGGTGGTGATCTCGGCGCGGATTGAGGAAGAACTCAGTGAGATGCCGGTGGAAGAGGCGGTGGAATTTCTAGCAGAAATGGGCGTGAGTGATTCTGGTGTTTCGAGCTTGATCCGCAGCGTTTATCATCTGTTAGGTTTGCGCACTTATCTCACCACAGGCGTTCAAGAGACGCGGGCATGGACGATTCATGCAGGCGATAAAGCACCAGCAGCAGCGGGAGTGATTCACACTGATTTTGAGCGCGGCTTCATTGCTGCCGAAGTCGTGCATTATGATGATTTGGCTTCATTTGGCACCAAACAAGCAGCAAAAGAAGCGGGAAAAGTGCGGATCGAGGGCAAGGAATACGTGGTGAAAGATGGCGATGTGATTGAATTTCGTTTCAATGTGAGCAAGTAAGCCGAGCGCGCGGACAATTTTCACGCAACCAATGCGGCTGAATGAACATAGGGGGGTGTGATTAGAAAAATCCTACTCGTTATCGCATTGCTATCGCCGTGGATTCAGGCGCGGCCGTGGACAGAAGACGTCATGTATTTCATGATGACGGATCGTTTTTTCGATGGCGATCCATCTAACAATATTCCGGCTGGAAGTGATCCGCAGCTTGATGATCCCGAGCAGAAAGACATCGCACGTTACATGGGCGGAGATTTTCGTGGGGTGGAACGCGCATTGGATTCCGGCTATTTCAACGATCTGGGAGTGACCGCCTTGTGGCTCACGCCGGTGCTCAAAAATGTTTGGCGCTCTGGCTATGATTTAGGCGGCACGAAAACCGGCTATCATGGCTATTGGACGCAAGATTGGCTAGATATTGATCCACACTTGACGAGCCGCACGTCGTTCACCGGCGAGACGTATGAGGACAATGCCGAAGGCCGGATGAAACACTACCAGGACTTGGTGCGGCTTGCGCGGGAAAAGGGAATCAAAATTGTGCAAGACGTGGTGCTCAATCACGCAGGGCCGATTTTTTACTACGATGCAAATAGTAACAACGCCTTCGATATCGAGACCAAAGGCGAGTGGATTCAGCCATACAAAACCAACGGATTTTATGACAATGCGAAGTGGGCGGAAATCGCAAAATGGAATTTCAGGCGGCCACAACCCGATGGACCACGTGAACTGTTAGGCGCAAAGATCCCGACGACGGGCGTGCTCTCTCAATTGACGAGTTACGGTAGAAAAGGATTCTCAGACAACAGTCTCGGCAAGCGCGATGGCGAGGAAGTGATGTGCGATTTCTTTTCACTGAGAGACATTTGGACCGATCCGCAGGGCGAGTATTTTGACCAAATCGTCGATGAATTCGTTACCATTTATGATTTTTATCTTACTAAAGTGGGCGTCGATGCCTTGCGGATCGATACGGTGAAGCATGTGCACCAGCCATTTTGGGATGCGTTTACTGAACGCTTGAGAAAAAGGCTGGGCTCGGCTGTGGCAGAGAAATTGTTATTTGGTGAAATCTACGATGGCGATCCGAATGTGTTAGGTCGCTACACATGGCGGAGCGATTGGCCAACGAGCAAAGAGCCGTCGCTCGATTCCGTGTTAGATTTTCAATTTTGCTTCAGTGCTCGCGAGTATCTCAGGCACTCCGGGAAAAAATTTGGGTCGCCTGCCAGCACCGAGAAAGCACTACTCACACGCTCCGCGATGGGGCCGAATCAACGGCCATTTTACAATCCCAATCCGGGGCCGGACGGGCTAAATGCGCAGCAAAAGATGATCACGTTCATCGAAAATCACGATGGGCTAAATCGCTTCCGCGTGGCGGGTGTGAGCGAATCTCGCAATCGCCTTGCACAAGCTCTTTTACTCACGTTACCGGGCATTCCTTGCCTTTACTATGGCACTGAATATTCGCTGTTAGACGACGATGGAAAAATCGGCGAAGATGGTGAAACAGGCCGCATGATGTTCATCAAAAGACAAGGCGGCCCGACGATTGAGGAAATCCGCAGATCGCAATCGTATCAGGATATTAGCCATCTAACAGCACTTCGCAAAGCATTACCTGCCTTGCGTGATGGTGCTTGGTTGCCACTGTGGGTCGATAGCAGAGGGAAAACTCAAGATGATGGTGTATTCGCATTTTTGCGGCAAGCCGCGAATGGCGATGTGGCGTTGGTGGCGATGAATGCCTCGGCGCAGGCCCGTGAGCTGAACTTTTTGAAACTACCGGCCTCGGTTGTGAGCGATCAGAAAAAGCTACAACACGCGCTGACGGTTGGGAATCAAGCCGCAGATACCAGCCGAGGTGAAATGATCGAGATGAACGGTCCGCTGCCAATTACGATTCCGGCATCTAGTTTGTCCGTCTATCAGACTGTTAGATCGGTGCCGCAAGATCAGCCTGCGCCGCGATGAGATCTTGCAAGTGCCCTCCCCTCGCGCTCACCCATTTGCCTTTGCGGATCACTTGCGTGAAGCCAAGGCCATTGCTCGCAGCGGCTTTGAACACCTCCCATGCTTGATCTGCTAGAATGCCGGAAACGAGCAGATCGCCATTTTTTCCTAACGACTGTGCGATCACCGGCCAAGCCTCGATCAATACGGTGGAAAACAAATTGGCGAGCACCACATCGTAGCCTTTTTTACGCGGCTTCCATTTGAGAACGTCTTGTTCCCTAACAGAAATTTCCGAAACTTCATTGCGTGTTAGATTGCGCTCAGTGGCGGCGACGGAAAAGGGATCGTAGTCGCATGCAAAGACATCGCTGGCACCTAACTTTTTAGCGGCGATGGCGAGCAGCCCGGTGCCACATCCCAGATCAGCTGCGGACCATGTGCTGGAGCGCCGCTCGCGCCCGATGTCCACCAGCATGCGCAGCACGGTGGAAGTCGTCGCATGATCGCCAGTGCCGAAGGCCATTTCTGGAGGAATGGTGATGATTTCCCGCTTGGGATTTGCCTGCTTGATTTTTTTCAACTCGGCTTGGCGTGTTTCCGAGGTGACTAAAAAAGCATCTCGCACTTTCACTGCGCGAGGAGGTGCCACCGCTGGCGTCCAATCCGTCTGGCTTACTTTTCTAACAGATCCACCAAATTGAGCGACGACGGCATCGGCCTGAGCTGCGGTTTCACAAAATAAGCGAACACGAATGGATTTCCCGCCTTTAATCATTTCGATGACTAAATTGGGATTTCCGGCGAAGCGCTCCTCCCACGCGTCCATCCATTTTGCAGCTGAAAGTTTTGACCAAACGACCATTGAGAAAGTGCTAACCAGAGACCGCACGCTTGGCAATTGCCGATTCGATGATTGACGCCTTCCCGCTTGCTCCGTGGCGGCGCGCCGTTAAGATTCGGCCATGTCATCCACATTTGGGCACGCATTCCGCATTCATACATTTGGCGAATCTCACGGCGGTGGCGTGGGCGTGGTGATCGATGGCTGCCCGCCGCGAGTGCCGATCTCGTTGGAGATGATTCAACGTGAGCTGGATCGCAGGCGGCCCGGGCAATCAGAAATCGTCACGCCTCGGAAAGAGGCGGATGTGGTGGAAATTTTATCCGGTGTGCAAGATGGCGTGACGCTTGGTTGCCCGATTGCACTGCTAGTGCGCAACACCGATCAACGTCCAGGTGCTTATGACGAAATGGCCAAAAAGTATCGACCAAGCCATGCGGATTTCACCTACGACGCCAAGTATGGCATCCGCTCGGCTTCCGGTGGCGGGCGCTCATCGGCTCGCGAGACGATTGGTCGCGTGGCGGCGGCGGCAGTGGCGCGGCAAATTTTCAAAGCCCAATACCCCGAGATGCAAGTCATCGCATGGATCAAATCGATCCAACACTTACAGGCAAACGTCGATCCAGAAACGATTTCTCCCGAGGACATCGAATCCAACATCGTGCGCACGGGCGACGCGCAAATGGCACTTCAGATGATCGATCATATCAAAAAAATTCGTTCGGATGGCAACTCGGTGGGAGGTGTAATCGAGTGTGTAATTCGCAATTGCCCGGCGGGATTGGGCGAGCCGATTTTTGACAAATTAGAAGCAGATTTGGCCAAAGCGATGTTGTCCATCCCGGCGACGAAAGGATTTGAAATCGGCTCTGGCTTCAGTGGCACTTTACTAACCGGCCGTGATCATAACGATGCCTTTCACATGGTGGATGATCGCGTGCGCACGATGACCAACCGCTCTGGTGGCATCCAGGGAGGCATTTCTAACGGCGAGTCGATTATCTTCCGCGTGGCATTCAAGCCGACGGCGACGATCATGAGCTCGCAGCAAACGGTGACCAGCGAAGGAGAAAACACCGAGCTAATGGGAAAAGGCCGCCACGATGCCTGCGTCTTGCCACGCGCGGTGCCAATCGTCGAGGCGATGGCGATTCTTGTGCTGACCGATCACCTGTTGCGGCAAAAGGCTATCAGTTAGACCATGTCCTTTGATTCCTTACCCCAAGTTAGCCTAGGCACTGCTGCGCTGATTATTTTTGCTACATGCGTTGCCTTTGCCTTCTTGCGTGGGCTGCTGAGACTCGCATTTTTTTCCTGTGTGCTATTGGCGAGTAGTTGGATTGCACATCGCGTTTGGATAGCAGCGCCGCAGGAATCACTGGTGTGGTTTGGCGAGCCTCTCAATCGTTATCCCTACGCATTGCCGATCATCGTCTGGCTTGTTAGTTTTTTCCTTCTCCATCGGGTAGGGAAAATTTGCTTAGCGCCATTCGGCAAAAAAGACACATCAAGTTCGTCTTGGACTCTCGGCAAGATCTTAGCCAGCCTCTGCCTTGCAGTGATTCCGACCGCAGTGCTTTTATTGTTAGGTGCGATTTTCATCCACTCCTTTGGCAGCGTGGAGGAAATTCGCGATTATTCCAGTAAGCAAGGAAATGCAAAACACAGCGAGGAACCGAAATGGCTGCAACAGATGAAGAAATCCGTTGTTGAAACGATCCCAGAAGAATGGCTCAACGTGCTTGATCCCGTTTCAGACCCGATGCGGATTGCGTTGGTGAAATTCATCAGTAGTGATGCACAAGGGAAGTTTCATGAAGAAAAAGATCCAGCAACTGGGCAGCCCATTCCACGTGCCATTTTGATTGATGACGAAGAATTGGAGACCCTTGCACTCGAAGGAAAGTTCGATTCGCTGCTGAGGCATCCATTCGTGATCGAGCTGAGCAAAGATCCAAAAATCCGCCAGTGGTTAGAAACACATCAGCCCTAACAGAATTTACAACATCCCCTACTCTACGAATTTTCATGCCATACCTCGTTACCATCGGCCTAGAAGTGCACGCCCAAGTAAAAACTGCGACGAAGATGTTTTGCAGTTGCCAGACCTCTTTTGCTGCGGAGCCGAATAGTCACACGTGCCCAGTGTGTTTAGGAATGCCCGGTGCGTTGCCTGTCCTCAATCGTTTGGCGATCGAAAAAACCCTGCTCGCAGGCTTGATGTTAGGTTGTAGCTCGCCACCGATTTCCACTTGGGATCGGAAAAATTATTTTTACCCAGACATGCCAAAAAACTACCAGACCACGCAGATGGAATTGCCATTATGCCTCGGTGGTGGCGTGCCCCTTTACACTCATTGCTACCCGACAGATTTTCGCAATCAAATCGCAAAACCGGGGAAAATTGTGCGGCTCAACCGCATCCACCTCGAAGAAGACGTTGCGAAATCCACCCACGTCGGGAATAGCTCGCTGATCGATTTTAACCGAGCTGGCACGCCGCTGATGGAAATTGTTTCCGAGGCGGAAATCGATTCGGCAGAAGAAGCCTTCGCTTACATTCGTTCCTTGCAAATGATTCTGCAACAAGGCGACGTGTCCGATGCGGATATGGAAAAAGGCCAAATGCGCTGCGATGTGAATATATCGATTCGCAAGAATCTAACAGATCCGCTTGGCCCTAAAGTGGAGCTGAAAAACCTCAACTCCATTTCCGCCATCCGCCGCGCGATTCATTTTGAAATCGAACGTCAATCGCATGATCTGGACCGTGGCATTTTGCAAATTCAGTCCACTCGCCGGTGGGATGATGATCGCGGTGAATCGCAATTGATGCGCACGAAAGAGGACGCTCATGATTATCGATATTTCCCGTGCCCCGATTTATTGCCGATCGAAACTGAGCCGCTTTTGGAAAAAATACGGCCACTCGTGCCGGAACTGCCGCATGCGATGGCCGAGCGTTATGAACGCGTATTTGCCGTCACCACTTATGATGCTTTGGTGCTCTCGTCGGACAAGCATCTCGCCACATTTTTTGAAGCGACGGTGGATGAATCACTACCCGGGAAAAAAGTGGCGAATTTTATCATCAACACGCTGTTAGGCTCACTCAATGAGCGCACACAATCGATTGCGGACTGTCCTGTTAGACCGGCACAAATTCGCGCTCTTTTGAACCTAACAGAAAATGGATTATTGGCGGCGAGCCAGGCCAAGGAAGTTTTTGTAGTGATGTTAGATCATCCAGAGCGCGATCCTGCGGCCATTGCAGATGAGCTAGGATTTAAAGCCACATCAACAGATGATCTGTTAGTGTGGGTCGATCAAGCAATCACAGAGCATCCAAGTGAAGTGGCAGCGATTCTAGCAGGAAATGAGAAGTTGCTGAATTTTCTAACTGGGAAAGTCATGAAATCTGCGACTCCCAAGCCAAATCCAAAACAAGTTACCGATTTGCTTCGCTTACGCCTTCAACGAGAGATCACCCCACAGTCATGAGAACCATATTTTTAGGGATCCTATGCACGTCGTTGATGACGGGCATCTCGGCCACGGCAGAGCCCGCCGCTGAGGCAGAAAAACCGGCATCCGCTGCTGAGAAATCAACTCCACCCGTCGTCCATGAGCGAAAAGTAACGATCGCAGGCAATCCAATTTCTTACCGCGTAACCGCTGGAAAGCTGGATCTTAACGATGTGGAGGGGAAAAAAACAGCGTCCATTTTTCACGTCAGCTATCAACGCATCGCGGACGAAAATAACCGCAATCGACCCGTCATTTTCGCATTCAACGGCGGCCCAGGATCCTCGTCCGTGTGGCTGCACTTGGGATTTTTAGGGCCTAAAATTGTGGCGTTGGATAAAATCGGTATCGAGCCACCGCAGCCTCCGGTCATCGTCAAAGATAACTCGGCGAGCATACTGGATGTCGCGGACTTGGTGTTTATTGATCCGGTATCGACGGGCTACAGCCGCGCCGCTGATCCTAAGAAAGCATCGGACTTTCATGGATTGAATGCAGACGTCGAATCCGTCGGTGACTTTATCCGCCGTTGGACGACTGAGAACAAGCGCTGGGCATCTCCCAAATTTCTGTTAGGTGAATCCTATGGCGGCATCCGTGCGGTGGCGCTGGCCAATGAATTGCAAAGCCGCTACGGCATGAGTTTGAATGGAGTCATTCTGCTTTCATCGCTGTTAGATTTCAATACGATTCAAGATGCGCCTGGTTTGGATTTGCCCTACGAAGTGTTTTTCCCGACCTATGTGAGCACCGCTCATTTTCATGGAAAAATCAAAGGCAATGCCGAGCAGCTCCGGCGCGAGGCACTGACATTTGCAGAAACGAGCTACGCAGCGGCACTGCGGCGTGGAATCGATCTATCAGAAAATGAGGCCATCGAAATCGCCAATGCCTTAGAACGGCAAACGAGCATCCCCAGCGAAGAATGGCTGAAGGCAAATCTGCGCATTTCTCCATCCAAGTTCCGCGCAGAATTACTGCGAGCCGAAGGGAAAGTCGTTGGCCGCTTTGACTCTCGTGTGGCGTGGGGAGCAGTGGACCTTGCTTCATCTTTTGCCAACTACGATCCATCTTATTCTCTCGCATATGGAGCATTCTCCACGGCGATGTTAGATTATCTTGGGCGCGATCTCGGCTATCAAGAAGACACGCCTTATGAAATTCTAACAAGCGATGTCCAACCATGGAAATGGGATGCATCGAATGAAGTGGTCAACGTCAGCAATGAGCTCGGCAAGGCGATGCGGGATAATCCAAAAATGAAAGTGCTGATCATGAGTGGCTTGCTCGATATGGCCACGCCTGCTGAGGGCATGGATCATTCGATTCGCCATTTATTTGATCTGCCAGCTGCCTTGCGCCCAAATATCGCAAAAAAATATTACTCCGCCGGCCACATGTTCTATCTGAACGACGCGGATTTGCAGCAATCGCGCAAAGATCTGTTAGATTTCTTGAAGAACTCGCAGTGAAAACTTTTGCATCATTTTCTCATTCCAAAGAAACACCGGTTGCGCCGCCCAGCGTCGAAAAACCCATTTCGCATAAGCCGATGAACGCTTCCTCGACCAAACTCGGCTCTCGTTTTACAGAGTAAAAAACACCCCACTCACGGCAAATTCCTGGCTCGCTGATGGAGATCAATTTGAGCTGGTTGTCTTTGATTTCCGTGCTGGCAATCCATGGTGCGATGATGGCAATGCCGATGCCTACCCGAGCCATTTCCTTGATCGCCTGCATATCGCCAATGATCAGCGGTTTTTTGCTGCGATAGTTTTTACTTTCCATCCACTCTTCAATCAAGCGATGCGTATCTGTCGCTTTCGCGTAGATGATAAATTGTTGGGTCGCTATCGATTCATCGATCAATGACGGATCATTCGCCCACGGATGAAATGGCGAGAGCACAAAAGCCAATTCATCAGAGAATAGTTTGCGGTATCCTTCGTCGGGATGTCCTCGTGGCCTGATGCCAAGCACCAAATCCAACTCGCCTATCGCAAAGCGATCTAACAGATAGGTGGTATCGCCTGCCTCAATCACCACTTCGCAACGCGGGAAGCAATCGCGAAATTCCCGAAGCACCGATGGCAGCAGGAAATTGCACAAACTATGCGGCACACCGAGGCGAATTTGCGTTTGCCCCCAGCGCCGCAGACCATCGAGATCTCTGCCAGCTTGGTCGATCTCAAATAGAATTCGCTTACAGCGCTTGAGCAAAATCGCCCCCTCGGGCGTCACCGAAACGCGCTTTCCGCTCCGATCCAGCAGGCGGCACGATAGCTGCTCTTCCAAAGTCCGCAGGGAATGACTCACGGCAGATTGCGTGACAAAAATCCGGCGCGCAGCCATCGTAAAGCTACCTTCCTCAACCACTGCGACAAATGCTCTTAGCTGCCTTAAAGCCGGAACCCAATCCATAAATGTGAGCGACCTTCATCGCAGAAATAAAATAAAACAAGCATGGCTTATGCC
>RDZR01000006.1 GCA_004294095.1 Verrucomicrobiota bacterium | reverse complement strand
CTGAGTTTTTCGTTGGTGATTGAATGGCAACGAGGGGCGCAGTGGGTATTAAAATGGCGGCCACTTGGCAAGGGAAATCCTCCAAAGACTGCTTTTTTCAAAAAATTCATACTACCTGCACCATGGGCGCAGCTCGATGGCGACGAAAAATACCGGGGACAGGACTCGAACCTGCACAGATGAATCCACTTGATCCTAAGTCAAGCGCGTCTACCAATTCCGCCACCCCGGCGTCGTGCGTGCGAGCTTAGTGGGAACTGCCAGTTGAGCAAGCACTCAATGCAAGTCTCTCGAGTATTCTTGGATCAGAGATGGCTGGCCGCGGATGGTGCCATGAGCATTCGATGACGTGGAACTTGCTGCCCATTTGCGCTGGGTGAGTCAGAGTTTGAAATTGGCGGGACCATTTTCCATGCTCGTGGCCATCGTGAGCGAGCAGCCACTCGCGCCCGTGGTGCGTGAGCCATGCGCCTTGGCTGCGGAAGTCTGCCAGCACGCAGCCGAGGCGTAATGCTGACTCCGCGACGGCCGTGAAATCCACATGAGCAGTGATATCGCAGCCGCCTAACAGATCTAACGGATTTTCGCCGCCCTGATGTTTTTGAAAAGTCCGCAACGTCCCATCCGTGCGGTCGGCATGATAATACTCGGGCCGCGCAAATCCATAATCAAGCCACAGCATCGTGCCCGCAGAGAGCCAGCGAAGCATATTCGAAAATCGAGAATCCAGCCCATGGCGGACTTCAGTGCGGTATCCATGAGGAAAATCGCAACCCAACTTTGCGAGGATTTCCCAATCGCCATCAGCAATGAGCGGCTCGCCAAGCTGCCAAGCGAACTCACCTGCCGCGTCCAACCCAACTCGGCATAGATGCCAATTCCCATCGCACCACTCGATGCGCTCAAATGGCAAGGCATCTAACAATTCATTTCCGAAAATTACTCCCGGCAGCGGCTCAATCTGAGACGATGCATCTGGCCAAGAGACGAGCGTCTGATGCATCATGAGTCTTTCGCGCTGGAGAAGTTTCAACATGGGCAACGGCTCGTGAATCTGATAGATGAGCGCTTGATACGCCTCTGCGGAAATTTGCTGCAAAGCATCTAACAGATCGTGTGCCAAAGTGCCATCGTGCGCGCCGTATTCGTGGATTGTCCAACGTCGCGGCTTGCCCAGTGAGCACCACTCAAGCAGGAATCGCCGTGCAAGAATTTGCCCGAAAGCAGGTCCCACACTCACGCTGGTAAAAAAATCGCCAGCTCTGCCCACGCATGATTCACCGCGAGCATAGTAGCCTAGCTCAGGATGATAGAGCGCGTGCTCCATGACCTTGGAAAATGCCAGCGCGCCTCGCTCGCCGATTTCTCCGCGTAAAAAGTCATGCAACGAAGTGATTGCCGTTTGCTCGTTGATTGGATAGTCCTTGCCACGCCCCAGAGATGATGCGATCGGTGAACATTCTGAATCAGGCATGGCAAATCAGCGAATTACAAACCCCACCAAGAGCCGCAAGAAGATTTTCTTCAAGCGCAAAGGCTTTTGGTTTATCTCGATTGCCCTAGTCGTTCTATGCGCGGCAATCGCTCTTTTTGTGTTTGATCTCTTTGCGCGGCCGTATCGCGAGCGAGCAGCAAGTTACGACCTGAGTCGCATCAACGATTTGGAAATTCCGAGCATCATTTTCGATCGAAACCGCCAAGAGATCGGCCGCATCTTCGTGCAAAATCGCAGCTTGGTGACGATTGATGACGTCCCAGAAATTTTCATCCAAGCACTCACTGCGGGTGAGGATTCTCGATTTTTCAGCCATTCTGGGGTCGATTACATGGGTGTCGCTCGCGCTGTGATTTTTAATTTGAAGGGAAATAGCCAAGGCGCGAGCACGATCACCCAGCAGCTCGCCCGCAATGCTTACCCGCTCAAGCAAGAAGCCGTGCGGCGCAAAGAAACCACGATCCAGCGGAAATTGGTCGAAGCGTTCCTCGCCATACGCATCGAGAAGCGCTACAACAAGCGTGAGATACTTGAGTTTTATTTGAATCGCATTTATTTCGGTAGCGGATTTTACGGCATCCGCTCCGCCTCGCTTGGCTATTATGGCAAGGAGCCGCTCGATCTAACAGCCAGCGAATCTGCCTCATTGGTCACCTTGATTAAAAATCCAAACGCGCGTTCGCCACTCAACAATCTCGAAGCCAATCGTGCGGGCAGAAATTATGTGTTAGGACGGATGCGTGAGGAAGGCATGCTGAAAACTGCCGAGATGGTTCGTTTGCAATCTCTGCCGTTGGTGCTTAATCCGCGGCCTTTGCAACGTGGCACATCTCACCTCTACGAACGCATTGCCGATGCCGTCGGCAACGCACTTGGGCCGGAAGCACTCGCCGCAGGTGGTTTTAAAATCCACACCACCATCATGGCAAATGTGCAGCACGCTGCCGAGCAAGCGTTGGAAACCTCGCTCAACCAAGCCGAGCAACATCCGGATTATCGCCACCCGAAGTTTGCCAATGCCAAAACCAGCGACCGCCAATCGCTCAACTACCTGCAAGGCGCGGTGCTCATGATCGATCACGAAACGGGCGAAGTTCTCGCCCACGTCGGCGGCAGAAATTACGCCCAAGTGCCCTATGATTTTATCGAGCTAGGCCGCCGCCCGCTTGGCACTGCATTGTTTCCATTTCTCTATGCAGCCGGTCTAACAGCAGACACCGGCAATACCCCAGCCACGCTGTTAGAAGATGAACCAATGGACAACCGCATGGTCATGGTTGGCGGCATGCAGGGAATTTTGGGCGAATGGGGCATGGAAGTTGCCGCGCCCACCTACCAAGGGAAAATGCCTCTGCGCCAAGCATTCGAGCAATCCAAAATTGCGGCATCCGTGCGATTTGCCAATTCCTACGGACTGCAAAAACTGGTCGATACGGCCGTGAATTTTGGCCTACCTCTAGCCGGCGCGGAATTGCTACCACGCCTCGCAGTCGGCTTCGAGGAAGTTCCGCTTAAGCAACTCACACGAGCCATGTCATCTTTTCCGTTAGGCGGCCGCGCGGGTCCGTCCGTTTTGCATTACATCGATCGCATCGAGAATGCCGCGGGCCGCACTGAGTTCATTCGGGCGCGTTCGGAAATTTCTACCAAAGCGGTGATTGATGATGCCACCGCGTGGCAAGTGCACAGCATGATGGCAGGCTCACTCTATCGTGGAAGCTCGCGCGGCGCTCTCGACGGGCTGTTAGAAAAACCATTCTACGGCGCTGGCAAAGGCGGCAGCACTCACGACTTTGCCGATACCTGGTTCAGCGGTTACAACAAGCGCATCACCTGCAGCGTGTGGACTGGATTTCTCGGTGGCAACCAAGGCGCGATCTATCCGGGTGCATTCAGCCGCGATCTTGCAATGCCCGTCTGGCAAGCATCGATGAATGCCGCGGCGGATGCTTACGGTGGAAGTAAATTGGTGCCTCCTGCAACGGTTGAGGAAATCCCGATTTGCACCGTATCCGGCCAGCGCGCCACACAATTTTGTCACGAACAAGTGGAGGATTTGGAAACCGGCGTGGTCAAAACGCGCTCCACAGCCGTGAATGATTTTTTCCGCAAAGGGAGCCAAAACCTGCCATTTTGCAGCGTGCATTCCGGCGGCCTCGGCAGTGCGGCGAATCCTGAAATGGCATTGACCAATTTACCCGCGATGGATGCCGTGCCGATTCGCCCGAAATCTCCAGCGCTGATTGGCGATGACCCTTATCACACAGAAATGCCCAGCTTCCAGAATACCCGTTTTGAAGAAGGACTCATCCAGCGCCGGACCAATGTGCTCGATAGCCTCGATTTGCAAGGTAGCGAAGAGCCGATCTCGCTGCCCTGGCCAGATCGGTTAGAAATCATGGAGGAGTGAAATTCTTTTGTTAGCGAGGCGTTCCCTCGGCCATATGACTCAGCAACTTCTGATTAAATTCATCGGCCATGTTGTAGCCAAGCCTACGTAATTGTTGATCCAGTGCGGCAATCGCCACCATGCGCGCGGTGTCTCGTCCGGGTGCCACCGGAATTTCCACATGCACCACTTCCTGCCCCATGATTTCATACTTTTTGTGCAGCATGCCCACACGGTCCACTTCATTTAAATCCGAATACGGCTTCAGTGTGACCACCAAATCTAACCGTTTATCAGGGCGGATGGATGCCAGACCATATAAATTCGCCACATTAATAATCCCAATCCCGCGGATCTCCATGTAGCCTCGCGATAGGTCGGGCGAAGTCGCCACCAATTCCCCACCAACGTATTTGATCCGCACCATATCATCGGCGACTAACGATGCACCGCGCTCTAACAGCCCGATGGCAGTTTCACTTTTGCCCGTCCCGCTTTTGCCGATAATCAGCACGCCGACTCCGCGCATATCGACCATGCAGCCGTGCAACGTGACTGTTGGGGCGAATTCATCTTCTAACCGAATTGTTGCAGCATTCAGAAAATTCATCGTAACCTGAGACGTGCCAAACACTGGAATGCCGCGCTCGGTGGCGACCGCCATCAAGCTGCTCTCCAACGTCGCATCTCGCGCGACGACCAAACACGGAAAATCCCGATCACACATTCTGCGGAAACGATCCACGCGCAGGGATTCCGGCAATTTTTTCAGGTAGGACAATTCAGAGTTCCCTAACACCTGCACGCGCTTCTTGGCAAAGTAGGAAAAAAATCCCGCGAGAGCTAAGCCCGGACGATTCATCGCAGGTTCACTGATCAAGCGCTCAAAGCCAATTTTCTCACTCTGTAACGAGAGCCCTAGTGCTTGAGCGTGGGTTTCATAGAATTTCTCAACTGAAATGGAAACAACCGTTTTGATCTTAGGTGGCATGGAATCATCCAACCAGAATTTGCCTCACGTGCACGCTCTGATTTGATTTTTTCTTCGAGAAATAAAGCCACGGCATCAACTCATGCAGCGAATCCCTGAGCGCATCTCGCGGCTCAAGCCTTGGGCCTCCGGGCTCGTTCAAGAACCGATAGGTTTCAGGCTATCGCTCAAACCTATCTTCGGGGTTTGGTTCTTCTTGTGGCAGCAGGCCATTGCTTCGCAGGAAAGCATAGAATGGATGACTTTTAGTCTGCGAAAGTGTGCCTACCCGCATTGACAGTCCACACTCAGGACATTCAAACAACCCATCAATTCTAGCCTCGCATGCGGGGCAAACTCCTACAAAGGGCTGATCCGGAACTGTGTTTATCACAAAATATTCCATCAATAGATCGATGCACTGATCGAAATCCTCCTTGTCAACGATGAGAATATACTCAGTCACGCCACCATATCGACTGACGCTGGTAGTGAGTCCCCTGTAATGGAACGGAACCCCTTCTTGCCCGAAGAGATGGACAATGTCCTTAAGTTCGGATGCACTAAATCTTGGGATCTCGATCATTTTTTAAAAAGGCACATAGGCCATCCACGCAGGGAAAGGAAGCCCGAATCCAAAGTGAGACATTACGCGCCGTTGGATGATACGTCTTGTTGAGCAGAGCGGCCGTGCGGCGATTACGAAATTCGTGCTCGAAAGGGGTTGAGGTGATGTTACAGAGAACCATCCCTGCCCACCGGCCACGCTTAATAATACTTCATCCACTCGATGATGTCCGCCACGTCCTGAGCTTTGAGACCGAGCTGATCCGCGCTTAACATCAGCGAGCGATCCATCGCATACCGTTCTTTGATTATTGCTAAAGGAACTCTTTGGTTCAGCCCACCCATCGAGCGAATCACTAACGGATCTCCATCAGAAATAGGCAGACCATCAATCCATTTTTCACCCTCCACCTTGATCGAAATTCCCTGAAAGCCGTGAGCAATATCCGCCGAGGGATCAACAATCGCTTTTGCCAACACCTCCGCAGCTTGGCGGCTGCCGAAACCTTTGAGGCTCGGCCCAAATTCGACACCCACTTCATCAATTTGATGGCACATCGCACAACGTGCGGCTAACAATTTCCCGCGATCTCGGTCACCTTTTAATTTTAGCACATCCTCCGTGCTGAAACTTTGCGAAGTCGGTTTTGGTGGAAAGGTGGCTTGCACCAATGGCTGCTCGGTCAATACCAGCCCGCGCTTGAGCAACTCAGGGCGCAAATTCATCGATGCCCATCTTCCCTCAGAACGGCTCGCAATCCAATCCTTCGCCAGCTTCGCCGTTGGCGAATCACCTTCGGCAATATCCATCAGTGCCGCGGCCGATGCTGGCGATGAAATAAATGCCAAGCTGTCGATCGCTAGGGCGCGCTGTGTTTCTGTTAGGCCGGCATCTATCGCACGCGCTTTAAGTGGATCGATTGCCTGCTCAGACATCATGCGCCACGTGATCCTCGCGAATGAATCAGTCCATGCTGCTTGCTCCGCAGGCGCTTGTTTTTCTAACAAAATTTTCCAAAATGCCGCATGGTTCTTACCGGTTCCCAAGCCAAGTGCCTCAAGATAAGTGCGATCACTCCCATCAAAGCGAGCCGCCACATCTAACAGCACATCGCGGGATTGCTCTAACGGCAAAAAACGCATCGCGAGCGCCGCTTCCGCGCGCACCAATGGTGATGCATCTTGAGCCAACTTGCGCGCAAACGGCAGCGCTTCCATGCGCCCGCCGGAGCGACGGATCGCGCGGAACGCAGTCAAGCGCACTTCCGCATCGGCATGCTCTAACAGTTTTTCCAATGCCTTGATTGCCGGGTCTCCAAGATACGGGAGCAGCCATATTGCGCGCGCAGCGATCCATGGATTGCGATTCGCAAGAACTGGCTCAACGTGCGGCCACGCTTCCGCGCCTGCTGCTTGTAACTTGCGAAAACCAAGGAAACGCACATTGACTGCGGGCGATTCCAGCGCTCTAACAGCTCCATCCAACGTAGTTAGATCGATGGCTGGCACTTCTGGCTTAAATCCCTTAGGGGCAATTCGATAGATCACTCCCGATGCGGCCTCGTCAAACGTATCATGACCGCCCACACGCAGATCCGTCCAATCCGCCACATACAATGCGCCATCCGGCCCCACGCAGACATCTGCCGGGCGGAAGCTGACTCGCGCAGATTCATCGGCCTTGACCTCAGAAATTTTTCTATCAGATCGAGTGAAGTCCGCTCCGATAAATTCTTGCTCGCGATTCGATGTCATAAAATCCCGGCGATCCATCGTGTAACCCGCACCTCCTGGCACTGGCTTATAGGCAAAAATCACATTCCGCGCCGCCTCACAACTCAGCAAAGTGCCTTCAAATGCTTCGCCCAGCGCGCCATTTTCATAGAACGCAATTCCCGTCGGCGAGCCACCGCCATAGACATCACCTGATGGCATGACTCCTGGATCATCTTGCCGCCATTCTGCAGTTGGGATGCTCTGGCCGGCTCGCCGCTCGGCAGCCCAACCGATGAGACCATCGGGCGAAGCAAACCCTGCATTGCCATACTCTAACATATAAGTGGTGCGGCAAGCCGGTGGGTCATCATTGTCATTTTGGAAAACAGATCCGCGCGAAGTGATCGTCTGCTCATAGGAATTGCGAAAATTGTGGCCGATGATTTCTGCCTGCGTTCCATCAGGCTGCATGCGGGCAGCAAATCCGCCAACGTAAACAAATCCGTCGTCGCTCGGCTTTCCGGAAATCGCCTTGGTATCAAAAGGCCATTCACCGCCACCTAACTGATAGTATGCGCTACCAATGCGGAATGTTTTTCCCGAGCGATCGGTGAAAATCGCCCCCGCATTTCCTTGATTAAAAACCCAACTTCCATCCGGAGCAGCCGTCACCGAGTGCAATGAATGATCATGATTGCGGCCGTTAAAACCAGTAAGCAGCACTTCCCGCACATCGCCATCTGCTAGATTAAATCGCAAATCGCGGTTGGTATCTGTGAGTTTTATTAAATGCGGCGGCTGCGAGACCACCACCACATTGTCGAACACGGCGATGCCTAACGGACTGACCAATTCCGGGTCTTGCCAAAATGTTTGGGAGTGGTCTGCCTTGCCGTCTTTGTCGCGGTCCTCCATCACCACAATACGATCTCCCTGCGGTTGCCGGCTGGCAAAACGGCGGTAGTTGACTCCTTCGGTCACCCAGATGCGCCCAGCGGCATCGATGTCCATATTCGTTGGATTAAACAACGCCGGGGATGCCGCCCAAACGGTGACTTCCAGCCCGCCCTCAGTGACAAACGCATCGAGCGGCAGCTTTGGCGGCTCCATTGACGGTGCCCATCCAGCAGCGATGCACGGCCAAAAAAGAAGCAAACTCCAACAGCAATTTTTCATAAGCGGCATACGTCCATTCAAATCCAAATCTTGCAGACCGCAATACTTCCTACGTTTGAGCCACTGAAAAATGACACTGGGGGGGAGTCGTTGCGCTCATGTCTTTGGCATGAATGGTTTAGACGATTTTCGCTTTGAAGGTTTTGTAGCTGTTGACCCAGTCCAATTTGATTTCGTTGGAGACGGCCTTGAAGTGGAGTTCACCGCATTTGATTTTGGCTTTTTCTACGTCAGTTAGGTCTTCCCATTCCTTGGCCATTTTGGTTTCGATGATGAAGTAAAGGCGGAGGTGGCCGTTGGTTTGGCGGCAGACGATGGCCCAGTCTGGGGAGTAGTGGCCGTGGGGGGTGTCGATGATGAAGCCGCCTTTTTTCAGCTTGGTGAAGAGTTCGACGCTGTCGTCGTGGTCGAGTTGTTCGGCGAAGTCGTATTCGCCGTTGCTGTCCATGTTGTAGTATGGGTGGACGGCTTTCTTCTTGGTGGCGTTGGTCTGATAGACCCGCTTGATGTTGGCGGCGAGCGCGTCCTCGTCGATCACATCGGCGGCGAGGATTTCGGTGGAGTCGAGCTTGTAGGCGTCGATGATCTCGTAGGCGTGGACGCCTTCGGCCTTGGCGCGGGTGAGTGATTTTGCGATTAGGCGAGTGAATTCCTCCAGCTTGTCCTGGGAGTTGAGGAGTTCGCGGTTGTGGAAGCCGCGCACGATTTCGAGGATAGCGAGGCGTGGCATCATGGTGTGATACATGATGTGATCGACGATCTGGAGGTCGGTCTTGCGGTATGCCGGACTGATGATCTTGTATTCGGTTCCTTCCTCGCGGACGAGGTTGTCTTGTTTGGTGACTGCCTTGCCGCTGGAATCGTAGCCAAGTGTGCCGCCACTGACGGTGGTGGTGTATTCGAGCTTCTGGCCTGCGAAGTGTTGGTTCGTCTCGCGGATGCAGGCGGCGATGAATGCTTTGGAGTCGAGTTGGAACTTGTAGAGGGTGCGGGTAGTTAAGTGTTCGGTGAGGCGGTCGAGGATTTTTTTGAAATCCGACTCGGTGACGTATTTGCAGAGTTCGTTGACGATGGGTTCGTTGTCGCCGTTTTCGATCTTGAGCTTGCGGCTGCCCTTTTGCTGCATCGCCTCGGCGAAGTGCTTTTTGATATTAATCGCATGCTCTGCGAGGACAGGATGGGCGAAGCTGATGGTTTCCAGGGTTTTGGTGGCGTCTTTAAGCAGAAGGTTTTTGTCAGAAATGATCTTCTTCCGGATCAACTCCGTCCGGAGTGCATTGATGAGTTCCGCGTTGATTTTTTCGGGTGGGAGGCCAGCGGCGACCAGGGTGTTCTGTAGGATCGTTGCCGTTACTTCCTCGCGGTTGAATCCGGTTTCTTCGTTGAAATCGTTCTGGAGTGCCTCGGCAAACTGGTCGTAGTGATCGTTGGCGATGACAGTGAGGACGTTGACGGTTTCGTCGCTGATGCGCTTGCCGCGGATGTCCACGGGCAGGCGGAGGCCGCGGCCGATTTCTTGTTTCTTGGCAATGTCGTTGTGGGACTTCCTGAGGGTGCAGAGGGTGAACACATTAGGGTTGTCCCAACCTTCGCGAAGGGCGGAGTGGGAGAAGATGAAGGCGAGAGGTTCTGCGAAGGTGATGAGTTCGTCCTTCTTTTCCAGGATCAGCTCGATTCCACGGTCGATGTCTTCTTGAGATTTGGTGAGAGGTTCACCGTTCTTGCTGAATTTGAGTTCCGCGATAGATTGGTTTTTGTCGCGGGCGAAGTAGCCTTCGCGGACTTGGATCGTGGCGATGTCCTTGGGGAAGAGATAGCGGTATTCGTTAAGTTTGAATTGGGTTTCGGCACGGTTGAGGTAGGCTTCGTATTCCTCGTCAAAGATGCGGAGGTATTCGCCGCGTCCGTCATCGCGTGAATCGTCGCGGACCTTGGCGACTTCGTCGATGAAGAAGAGAGTGAGGGTTTTCACGTCGTGGCCGGCGTCGAGCAGTTGGAACTGCTTTTCGAAGTGGCATTCGACGGCGATACGGATCTGGATTCGTTTGGCTTCCTCTTGGGAAATATCCTCGTTGCTCTGGCCGCGATCCAGTTCCCGATCTCCACTCGGGGTGGTGAACATGAGGGGGCGCGTGGCGTGAGGTTGAGCGTTGATGCGATAGCCCTTGTATTGAGGAAGGTTGCCAGACAGTTCGTGGATGTCCGCGTTATTTTCCACGCGGAATGTTTTGAGGCGGATCTTACCGGCTTGCTTGCCCTGTTCCTGGTAGAAGATTTCAATGACGGCTGTCAGGTCTTTGTTAAACTTTACATAGCGGACATAAGGGCGGTCTTTGGGAACTTGGCCGTAAACGGTTTTGACGCGGATGCGCTTGACGAGATTTCGGTCGTAGGCTTGGAAGGAGTCGAGTGAGTAGATTTTGTTGAACGGAATTTCCTGCCGGTGAGTGGCGGAGTATTTGAGTTCGAAGAGTGGTTGCAGTTCTGAGATTTGCTCGCGGGCTTTCGTCGGTTTCTTTTGGGATCCCTCCACCTTTTGCGGTTCATCGATTATCACGATGGGGTGAAGATCCTTGATGCGCTCCCAGAGGATTTCGCCGCCGAGTTCCTGTTCTTTTTGGATCAGGGTTTTCGCACTGTTGAAGGATTGATAGTTGATGACGCAGATGTCTAGGTCGTGGGTTTCGACGAAGGTTTTCAGGCGACCAAGGTTGCTCGAATTGTAGATGAAGCTGTGTTTGGAGAGGTCGGCGTTGTGGAGTGCTTTGAAGTGGCCGTGGAGTTGTTCCAGGGTTTTCTCGACGCCTTTGAGGATGGCGACGCTGGGGACGACGATGAGGAATTTCTTGAAGCCGTATTCTTCGTGTAGGGTGAGAATGCTGCGGAGGTAAACGTAGGTTTTTCCGGTGCCGGTTTCCATCTCGATGCCGAAGTGGCAACCGTGGAGGTTCTCATCCATGAAAATCTGGTTTGAAAGTTGCGTCTTTTTGACGTTTTCTAACAACTTTGTTCCCGTGGTGATTTGCGGGTTGCGCGCCTC